>CAZVKM010000001.1:0-12109 GCA_964627685.1 uncultured Solibacteraceae bacterium
GGTTGGGCATGTCGGGCACGTTGGTCTGGCTCACGCCCTTCTTGTAGTTGGTGGGGTCGCCCGCGGGGACGATCCACTGGTGGGGCGTGCCGTCGCTGATCCAGGGGCTGGCGCCGCCGTGGAGGTGGAGCTCGGCGCGGTTCTCGGTGTACTTCTCGGTGCCGCCCAGGGGGCCGGTGCCGGCGCCCATGGCGGTGGTGTCCACGGGCAGGAAGAGCTTGTCCGCGCCGGTGAGGTCGGGCGTGCTCTTGGCCAGCAGGTTGGTGAACTTCACCCGCACGGGGCGGTTGCGCTCGGCCACGATCACGGGGCCCAGGTAGAAGGGCTGGCCGGTGGTGCCGGGGGCCATGTCCACGTAGCCGCGCAGCTTGGTGGCGGCGGGCAGGTCGGCATGGAGCTGCTGGGTGTAGTCGGTGACGCCGATCTCGTAGTAGTCGGAGCCGGGGAAGGTGGTGGTGTCCTTCACGGCCACGGGCAGGTAGTTGCCCAGCTCGTTCTTCTGGCCTTCCCCGAGGCCGGGGAGGTGGTGCACGAACTTGCGGATGCCGGTGCCGGGGAGCACGTTGCCCGCTGCATCGAGGCTCGGCAGGGGGCTCAGGGCCCAGTTCGGGGCGGTGCCGCCCAGGTAGTCCGGCACGCCACGGGGGTTCATCACCAGCGCGGGGGCCGCGGTGGGGGCGAGCTTGCCCGCAAGCACGTCGGCGGCCACCTTCGCGGCCTTGGCCTGGCGGGCCATGGCGGCGCGGGTGGCGGCTTCACGGCGCATCTCCTGCAGGTGCTTGCGCGCCTGCATGCGCTGGAGCTGGGGGGTGGCGGTGGGATCCACGCCCGGAGGGGGGGCGGGCGTCTTGGCGCTCTGGGGCTGGCCCTTGCCCGCGCCGGCGGGGGTGGCGGCCTGAAGGCCGAGCACACCCAGCACCATCGCGGCCAGGACCATCCACCACCGCCTTAGGCTGGGGGGGAGGGAGCGAAGGGTCATGAAAACCACCTCTATGGAAGGAAGGACGGGAAGGGGAGGCGGCCGTGCGGATGCAAAGCCACCCCAAGCCCCCTTAGTCCAATCTTTGGGGGCGAAACTGCGCGGTTCAGGACTGCTGATGGGACAGTGTGTCGCAGCCCCGGGTTCCGGACATCGGGGTGTTTCCCCCATTTCCCGATGGGGGTTTCCGTAATTTAGTGGTGAGGAACCCCCCATAGAACCCATGGGGTTCATCATTGGATTTTCCAAGACAGGAGGTTTGGGTGACCACCCCAGGGAAACGAAGCCGCATCGTGCTCGCCGAGGACCACGCGCTCCTGCGCGAGGGCGTGCGGGCCCTGGTGGCCCCCGAGCCGGACCTCCAGGTGGTGGGCGAGGCCATGGACGGCCGGGAGGCCATCCGCGCCGCCGAGGAGCACCAGCCGGACCTGATGATCCTCGACCTCTCCATGCCCCGCACCAACGGCCTCGAGGCCATGCAGGAGATCAAGCGGGTGTGCCCCACCATCCGCATCCTCGTGCTCACCGCCCACAAGACGGAGGACTACGTCTTCTCCGCCCTCCAGTCCGGCGCCGACGGCTACGTGCTGAAGGAATCCACCGCCGCGGAGCTGCTCATGGCCATCCGCAGCGTCCTCGCCGGGGAGCGCTACCTGGGCCCCGCCATCGCCAACCAGGTCATCGCCGGGTACCTCGGCGGCAAGGACACCTCGGCCCCCCGCTCCGCCTTCAACGAGCTCACCACCCGGGAGCGGGAAGTGCTGAAGCTCATCGCCGAGGGCTACCGGAACAAGGAGATCGCCGACTACCTCTGCATCAGCCCCAAGACGGTGGAGAAGCACCGGGCGAGCCTCATGGAGCGCCTGAACCTCCGCACGGTGCCCGCGCTCACCGCCTACGCCATCGAGAAGGGCCTCATCACAAAGTAGGCATGGGCGCACCCATGGGCCACCGGGCCACGATGCAGGTGCCCTCGCCCTCGCCGGAGGTGATCTCCAGGGTGCCGCCGAAGAGCTCGGCCCGCTCGCGCATGGTGGTGAGACCGTAGCCACCGGCGGAGGTGGCCGCCCGTGGGGACTCCGGGTGGAAGCCCTTGCCGTCATCCTCGATGCTCAGGTGCCAGGCCCCGTCCCCCTGCTGGAGCCGGACGGTGATCCGTTCCGCCTCGCTGTGCTTGGCGGCGTTGTTCATGGCCTCCTGCACGATGCGGAAGATGTTCACTCGGAGGGCGTCGGGGATCCGCGCCTCCTCCACGTCCATGACCTTCTCCACCCGCAGGTGGGGATAGGTGGCGGAGAACTCCCGGATGAACCACCCCAGCGTCGCCACCAGCCCCAGGTCGTCCAACGTCGAGGGTCGGAGGGCCATGGAGATGCGCCTCACCTCGGCGATGGAGGCCTGGATGGCCGGCACCACCGCGCGGAGCGAATCCTGGTGCTTCCGCCGCTCCTCAGGCCACTGCTCCGTGAGGGTGCGCTCCACCATGAACTTGATGGCGCTCAGGGACTGGCCGATGCTGTCGTGCAGCTCCCGGGCGATGCGCTGGCGCTCGTGCTCCTGGGCGCTCAGGAGGCGGGCGGAGAGCCGGTGGAGCACTTCCCGGGAATCCCGGAGCTCCTGCTCCGCCTTGTGCCGCTCCGTGATGTCCTGGAAGTTCACGAGGAGCGACCGCTCCTCCTGGTGGCGCACGGTGGCGATGCGGCAGGTCACCCACCGGATCTGGCCATCCGGCCGCTGCACGCGGCACTCGTAGACCGGCGCCACGGGCTCCCCGGCCAGGGCCCGGTTCCACACGTCGCGCACCTCCGGCCAGTCCTGGGGGTGGATGCCCGCGCGCACCTCCACCGCGGGCAGGTCCCCCGGCACCCGACCGAGGATCTGGAAGAAGCGCTGGTTGGCGAAGTTCACCCGGCCCTCACGGTAGATGAAGATCCCCGTCGGGGAGTTCTCCACCACGCTGCTGTAGCGTTCCTCGGATTCCCGGATGGCCTCCTCCGCCCGCTTCCGGTCGGAGATGTCGATGAAGGTGTACACCAGGCCCGCCACCGTGCCGTCCTCCCGGGTGATGGGGGAGCTGGTGAGGAAGGCGGGGAAGCGGGTGCCATCCCGGCGCATGGCCTGCACCTCCCCGCTCCAGGCCCGCTGGCCGCCTGCCAGTCCCGCCCGGATCGAATCCTCCGGGAAGGAGGTGATGATGCTGAGGGTCTTGCTCCAGACCTCCTGCTCCGTCCAGCCGAAGAGCTGCTCCGCGAACCGGTTCCAGTAGAGGATGCCCCCGCCCTTCCCCGTGGCCACCACCCCCTGCTGCACCGCGTCCAGCAGGCGTCCCTGGAGCTTCACCCGGGCATCGGTCTTGGTGTGCTCCTCCTCCGCCGCCTTCAGGGCATCCGTGGTGTGCTGCAGCTGGTAGGTGCGGGCCATCACCTGGATCTCCAGCTCCTCGCAGGTCCTCTGGAGCTCCTGCTGGGCGCGGGTCTTGGCCTCGATGTTCCGGACCAGGGGCCGGATGAAGAGCAGGTAGAGGAAGGGCATGATCAGGAGCAGCGTGCCCGTGTCGAGGTAGGCATCCAGCCAGTCCGTGGTGGCGGAATGCTTCGCCAGCACGATCATGATCAGCAGCTCGAAGACCACCACGAAAATGGCCGAGGCCAGGAAGGCCTGGGCCGGGGTCTTGGGGGCCCACCGCCGCCAGGGCCCGCGGCCCTCCCCCTCGGAGACCCCGGGGGCGTCCGCGGAGCGGGCCTTGGCGGGCATGGACATGGAAGACCTCATGGGCTGGATGCTACTCCAAGGGCCGCCGCCTTCCGATGGGGTGGATTCCCCGTTTTTCGTCCCCGGGGGTCCTGTGCCCCCATTCTTGGCCGCAGGGGGTATGCTGCCGATAACCACCGCAGCCATCAGGGGGATGCATGCGCGTCCGCTTCACCATCCGGGGCCAGGTCCAGGGCGTCGGCTTCCGATACTTCGTACAGAGCCAGGCCGACGCCCTGGGGCTCGCCGGCTGGGTCCGCAACGGGGTGGACGGCTCCGTGCTGGGCATGGCCGAGGGCTCCGAGGACCGGATGGATGCCCTCAAGCGGGCCCTGCTCTCGGCCCCGCCGCCCTCCGAGGTGGAAAACCTGGACTGGATCCCCTCCTCCGGGACAGAATCCCTACCCCACCCCTTCCAGATCAAGCGCTGAGGCCCCGATGCTCTTCACCGACTACGTCCACGATGTGCCCGACTTCCCCAAGCCCGGCATCCTGTTCCGCGACATCACCCCCCTCTGGGCCGATCCCGAGGCCTTCCAGCAGGCCATCGAGGCCATGGCCCGTCCCGTGAGCACCCTCCAGGCCACCCACGTGATGGGCCTGGAGAGCCGCGGGTTCATCTTCGGGGCCGCGCTGGCCCAGCGCCTCTCCCTGGGCTTCATCCCCGCCCGCAAGCCCGGCAAGCTCCCCCGGGCCAAGCACACCGAGGCCTATGGGCTGGAGTACGGCCAGGACGCCCTGGAGGTCCACCAGGACGCCATGAAGGCCGGGGACCGGGTGCTCATCGTGGACGACGTGCTCGCCACCGGCGGCACCGCCGCCGCCGCGCGCCGCCTCGTGGAGGCCACGGGCGCCACGGCCGTGGGCCTCACCCTCTTCATCGAGCTGGCGGGCCTGGAGGGCCGCGGCAAGCTGCAGGGCCTGCCCGTCTTTAGCGTGCTGCGCTACTGAGGGGGCCCCGTGGCCGCCCGCTTCATCCTCGCCCTCACCGCGGTGTTCATCGCCTTGGCCCTGCCGGGGCTGCTGTTGCGGCTGCTCCGCGCGCGGAGGGCCTAGGCCATGTTCACCCGCACCCTGGTGGCCGGTTGGGGCGACATGGACTTCAACGGCCACATGCGGAACACCGCCTACCTCGACAAGGCGGCGGACATCCGGATGCTGTGCTTCGCCGAGCACGGCTTCCCCCTGGAAACCTTCCACCGCCTGCGCCTGGGGCCCGTGGTGAGCCGGGATGAGCTGGAGTACCACCGGGAGGTGGGCCTCCTCCAGCCCGTGGAGGTCGGGCTCGAGGTGGATGGCCTCTCCGCGGACGGCAGCCGCTTCCGCCTCCGCAACACCTTCCGCGACGCGGAGGGCCGCCTCTGCGCCCGCCTCACCTCCACCGGCGGCTGGCTCGACCTCACCCGCCGCCGCCTCGTGGCGCCCCCCGCGGAGCTCCTCGCCGTGCTCTGCGCCCTGCCCCGCACGGAGACCTTCGAGGACCTGCCCTCGAGCCTCAAGGCGGAGGCGCCCTGAGCCCCCGCGAGCTCGTGCTCGCCTGGGTGGAGGCCTTCAACCGGGCCGACGCGGACGCCCTGGCCGCCTTCTACGCGGAGGACGCCACCAACCACCAGGTGGCCGAGGCCCCCGTGCAGGGCCGAGAGGCCCTCCGCGCCCGGTTCAAGGCGGACTTCGAGGCGGCCACCATGGTCTGCCTCGTGGAGCACCTCTTCGAGGACGGCGAGTGGGCCATCCTCGAGTGGCGTGATCCCCTGGGCCTCCGCGGCTGCGGGTTCTTCCACGTGGTGGAGGGCCGCATCGTCTTCCAGCGCGGCTACTGGGACAAGCTCAGCTTCCTGAAGGCCCAGGGGCGACCCGTGCCGGAGGGGTTTTAGGACCGGGCGTGGCTCGGCGGCCCGGAGAGGCCCCCTTCGCCTCCTCCGCCTGTGGAAGCCCATCCCCCGCCATCAACAGGGGACGTCCCTTCAGGGTGATCTTGAAGTTGAAGGTCTTTAAGTCCCCGAGCGTCCTGACCCGTTCCGGCAGCCCCGCAGGGGTGGAGGTCCGACGGAAGGTCCCTTCATCCGGCCAGACCCGGTACCAGTGGAGGTCCGGGTAGGTGGCCTGGATGATCAGGCGGATCCGGTCCTCCTCATCCGCCAGCTGCTTGAGCTCCACCACCAGCGTCTCCTTGGCCTTCCCCTTGATCCACTCGGGGGGCGGAGGGGCCGGAAAGTCCGCCCGGGCATGGTGCACGGCATCCTCGCCGCGGCAGACCACCAGGAGGCCCCCATCCGGCAGCGGCCGCGCGCCCAGCAGCGGCCACAGCAGGCTCCGTCCCTGCTTGCGGGGCTCCTCCAGGCTGTCGTACACCGTGGCGGCGCGCGCCACATGGCCTCGCTCCGGGGAGAACCAGAACACCATCCCCAGGGCCGCGGAGACCAGGTAGGGGCGCCCCCCGGAGACCTGGAGCGCCGAGAAGGAGAGGCTCCCCACCGCATCCTCCAGGCCCGGCCCCGGAACCCAGGCCCGGGTCACCGGGTCCTGCGCCCAGAGGGGCACCCCGAGCTCAACCCCCTCCTCCCACTCGAAGCGCCCCTCACGCAGCCGGTGGATCCCGAGGAAGGAAGGCGGTCCCCCGCCCGCCGTGAAGGGCTCGACGGCCTGGTAGAGCAGGAACCGGTCCCCCTCCAGGGGGAAGAGGCCCCGAATGCGGGCCTCCGCGCGGTCCA
Source organism: uncultured Solibacteraceae bacterium (assembly GCA_964627685.1). Classification (GTDB taxonomy): domain Bacteria; phylum Acidobacteriota; class Holophagae; order Holophagales; family Holophagaceae; genus JAFDVN01. The sequence goes on from CAZVKM010000001.1 coordinate 6,442, forward strand.
CCTCCCCCACGCGCTCCCAGGTGGTCCACCCCTTGTTCCTCCAGATCGCGGGCTTCCGCGGGCTCCCCTCCATGCGCACGCCCCAGGCCGTCCCCTCATGGAAGGTGAGCGGCAGCACCCCCTCGGGGAGCGCGTGGACCACGGGCTTCCGGCCCGCTTCCTCCACCACCACCTCCCGATCGGAGAAGGTCACCAGCCTCGGCCCATCCCAGGCCTGCCCGGGCAGCCAGGGCAGGCGATCCTGGGCGCGGAGACCCGGGGCCAGGAGGAGCGCGGCCATGCCCAGGAAGGCTCGGAGCCACCTCCCGTCCGGGCCTATCCAGCCTGCGGTCTTCCGCCTTTGAAGCTGGGACATGGGGCCACTCCTGTTCCGGAGATGAAGGGAATGGCAGGACTGTCGGACCTCGTGCCGGGCCCGTCAAGCCCATAGGCGAGCGATCATCTTCATCGAAATGCGAGGTCGCCTCAGCCCTCCGCCCGCCGCGGCAGGTCCAGGGTGAAGCGGCTGCCCTTGGGCAGGGGCGCGTAGGCGGCCTCGCCGCCGTGGTCCTGGGCGATGCGGCGCACGATGGCGAGGCCCAGGCCGGAGCCCTTCCGCTTGGTGGTGAAGGCGGGCTCGAAGAGGCGCTCCCGCTGCTCCGGGGGCACGCCGGGGCCATCGTCATCCACCGTGAGGCAGGCCCGGTCGCCTTGGGCGCGGAGGCCGATGCGGAGCGTCCCCTTGGCCTCGCCGCCCTCCGGGCCGAGCGCGCCGAGGGCGTTGTCCACGAAGTTGATGAGGGCGCGCTTCACCATGTCGCCATCCCAGGTGGCCGCCAGGGGTGCTTCGGGCAGCTCCACCTGCCAGCGCACCTGGGGGTGGTTGGGCTGGTAGAGCGCCACCACCTGCTGCACGAGGTCCCGGGCATCCACGGGGGCGAACTGGGGCTGCGGCAGGCGCGCGAAGCGGCTGAAGCTGTCCACCAGGCGGGCCAGGCTGGCCACCTCGCCCAGGATGGTCTCCGCCCCCTCCCGCACGCTCTCCGGATCCAGCTTGCCCTCCCGCTCCTTGCGCAGCAGGCGCTGGGCCGTGAGCTGGATGGGCGTGAGGGGGTTCTTCACCTCGTGGGCCATGCGCCGCGCCACCTCCTGCCAGGCCGCGCGTTTCTCCGCCTGGGCCAGCAGCGAGAGGTCCTCCAGCAGGGCCAGCAGGCCGCCGGTCTGGAGGGCCTGCACCATCACCCGCAGGGGCCGGCCCTCGCCCTCGCCGCCGAGGCGCAGCTCCTCGGTCACGGGACCGGGGCGGCCCTTGGCGGCCTCCACGAGCTCCGAGAGGCGCCCGAGGCGCGGCAGGCTCCGCAGGCTCCCCCAGCCCGCCTCCAGCTCCGCCTCCGAGAGGCCGAGCCAGGCACGGGCCGCGGCGTTCACCACCCGCAGCTCCCCATCCTCCCGCCAGCTGAGCACGCCCACGGGCAGGGCCGCCAGCAGCTGATCCAGGTAGGCGCGCTGCACGTCCAGGCGCCGCGTCTGGGAGTCCACCGCCTCACGGCTGGCCTTGAGGTCCCGCGTCATGGCGTTGAAGCTGCGTGCCAGGAAGGCCAGCTCATCCTCGCCGGTCTCCCCCAGGTGCACGTCCAGGTCGCCGGCGCCCACGCGCTGGGCGGCCTTGGCCAGGGCGCGGATGGGCTCGCTCAGGCTCTTGGCCAGGGCCAGGCCGATCCACACGGAGAGGAAGAGGAAGAGCAGCGTGAGGAAGAGGAAGGTGCTCTGGGGCAGGGTCTCGATGGTGTCGCGGATGCGGCGGCTCTGCTCCGACTCCTTGTGCCGCAGCACGAGGTGGCGCATGGCCTCCGCCTGGGCGGCCGGCAAGAAGATCCCCGCTACCCAGTCGCCATCCCCCCGGGGCACCACGCGGAAGCTCCAGGTGCCCTCGGGGGTGGCCAGGGTGTCCCCGTCCTTGGGGCGGCTCGGGAAGGTCGGACGCTCCCGCCCCGGCGCCAGGGCCTCCTCCCGCAGGGGCGACCCCGGGGTGGCCTCGAAGCCCTCCTTCACCAGGGCCCCCACCAGGTCCAGGCCCGCCTCCTCCCGCAGGCGCGAGGCCTGGGCGGAGGGGGAGAGGGCGATGCGCTCGGCCCCGAAGGCCAGGCGGGTGCGGAGGTCCGCCTCCGCCTGGTCCGCCAGGCGCTTGCCCATGTGGATCACCGCCTCCGTCTCCGGGGAGAACCAGCGGTCCACGTTCTTGGCGATGAAGTTCCGGCCCACCAGGAAGAGCAGGAGGCTCGGGATCACGGCGATGGCGAAGAGGGCCACCACGATGCGCGTGCGGAGCCGGGCGCCGAGGATGCCGCTGCGCCGCTCGAACCAGAGCTTCACCAGGCTGCGGGTGACGATGAAGAGCAGGGTGCCGATGGCCAGCACGTTGCCCAGGCCCAGGCCCAGCAGGATCCAGCGGGAGGGCGCGTCCAGCTCGCCGCCCACCTTCGGGCTCATGGCCTTGTACGCCATGAAGAACATGGCGATCACCGTGAGCAGGCCCACCATCCAGTAGAGGCGGGTCAGCTCGCGCGGTCGCTTGGGGGCCGGATCCATGGGGAAAGGGTAGCGCGGGTCCCTACACCCAGCCCCAGGCCGCCAGCTCGCCCTTGGCGTAGGCGTAGACGATGGGGGCCATCACCAGGCCCGGCAGGCCCCAGAGGGCTTCGAGCACCACCATGGCCAGGAGCACCTCCCAGGGGCGCGCGGCGATGCGGGTGCCCACGATGCGGGCGTTGAGCACGTACTCCAGCTTGTGCACGAGCACGAGGTAGATCAGGCTCACCACCCCCACCCCGGGTCCCACGCCCACGGCCACCAGCACGATGGCCGTGTTGCTCACCAGGTTGCCCACCACGGGCAGCAGGCCCGCCAGGAAGGTCACCGCCACCAGCGTGGGCCGCAGGGGCAGGTGCACCCCCGCCAGGGGCAGGGCCGCGTAGAGGAAGAGGGCCGTGAAGGCCGTGTTCAGGGCGCTGATGCGCACCTGGGCGAAGACCACGGCCTCGAAGGCCCCGCGCAGCCGCGCCGCCCGCTGGGCGAGGCCCTCCGAGAGGGGGCGCCGGGGGTCCGGCTCCGGGGTGTGGAAGGCCGCCAACAGGCCCAGCAGCAGCCCCGCCACCGCATGGGCCAGGGCGTGGCCCGCATGGCCGCCCGCCTGCTTGAGCTCCGCGGCGTGGTCCCGCAGCAGGTCCGTGAGGGCCTCGCCCAGGGTCTCCGCATCCGTGAAGGCCTCGGGGATGAAGCGGTCGCCCAGCCCGTGCCGTGTGCGCTCCAGCACCTGGGCCATGTGCGTGAGCAGCTCCGGCACCCGGGTCTCCCGGGCCCGCCACAGCCACGCGAAGCCGCCCAGGGCCAGCCCCGTGAGGAGCAGGGAGGCCACCCCCAGGATCCCCAGGGCCCACCACCGCGCGTGGGGCCCCGAGGAGAGCTTCCACCGCTTGGTCAGATCGCCCACGTGGTGCATGAGGCCGAACACCAGGAAGCCCACGAGGAAGGTGGGCACCAGCTGAAAGGCCAGCACCACGCCGAGCCCCAGGACCATCAGCCCCGTGGCGAGGCGCTCGGGGGTCGTGCTGTCAGGGCGGACCTCGGTGGACATGGGGCTCCCGGGGAAGCCTCCACCTTAGCTCAGGGACGGGCCGCGCCCTTCACCTTCGCCTCGAAGGCCGCCTCCAGCTCCGCCACGGCTTTGGCGTAGCCCTTCGGATCCACGTAGCTCCCCTTCACGTGCTTGGCGGCCAGGTCGAACTGGGAGGCGTGGCTCGCCACCCAGAGGTCCGGGTGCAGGGCCTTGAGCCGCGTGAAGCTGCGGCGCAGGTCCGCCACGATCCCCGGGTAGGCGGGCGGATCCAGGCTCATCACCACCGTGGGCAGGTTGGCGAAGAGCAGGGTGCGGGCCTGCCCGCCTTCCTGGAAGGTGAGCTGGTAGCTGACGCTGCCCGGCGAGTGGCCCGGGGTCTCGATCACCGTGAGATCCAGGTCCCCCAGCGTGAGGCGCTCGCCGTCCTTCAGCACCCGGTCCACCTTCACGGGGGCGAAGCCCGTGAAGTGCGACGGATCGCTGGCGCCGCCACCCCGCAGCAGGGGCGCGTCGGCGGCCGTGGCCCACACCTGGGCGCCCGTGAGGCGCTGCAGCGCCGCGAAGCCGCCCACATGGTCAAAGTGCGCCTGGTTCGTGAGCATCACCTTGATGTCATTGGGATCCACGCCCAGGGCCTTCAGGCTCGCGAGGATCAGCAGCGGCGAGTCCGCGAGGCCCGTGTTCAGGAGGATGTGGCCCTTTGACCCGCGGAGGAGGTAGCAGCCCAGCTCCGCCGTGCCCACGTAGCTCACGGGCCCCACCATGCGGTGCGCGGGGAAGGGCTTCGACCACTCGGGCGGCGTGTCCGCCCGCAGGAGGGTGGGGAGCAGGAGCAGGAGGGAAGCCACGATGCGCATGCCCCCAGGATGCCGGGATCCGCGCCGGGAAGGCCCGCCGTTCACCCCTGCCAGCCGTAGAGCACGGCGTCTTCCCCATCGCCGTAGTAGCGGGCGCGGCGGCCCACTTCGCGCCAGCCGCAGGCTTTGTAGAGGGCGCGCGCCGCGGTGTTGCCCAGGCGCACCTCCAGGTTGAGCTCCCGGATGCCCTCGGCCCTCAGGGCCGCCTGGGCGCCCTCCAGCAGGCGGCGGCCCAGGCCCCGGCCCCGCTGGGCGGGATCCACGGCGATGCGCAGCAGCTCGCCCTCGTGCACGCGCGGCACGAGCGAGAAGCGGGCGAAGGCGGCGCCCTCCAGCACCCACATCCCCTCGTGGCGGGCCAGGGGGCCCCAGGCCTCGCCGAAGGTGGCTTCGTCCAGGGCCGTGAGCCAGGGCGGCAGCGCGTTCCCCGGTTGCAGGCGCGTGATCACCGGAGCCTGCCCAGGCGGTGCGCGTCGCCCAGGTGCGCGGCGGCGGCGGGGAAGTTCACCTCCGCATCCGTGGCGCGGAGGTAGAGGGGATGCAGCGGCGCCTCGGGCTCGCGGGTGGCGCAGTCCGCCGTGAGGGCCGCGAGGCCCGCCAGCACGGCCTCCGGCGCCAGGGCCACGGGGGGTCGGCCGAGCACGGCCTCGGCCTTCTCCGCGAAGGGCGCGGGCGCGAACCAGGGCAGGTCCCCCAGCACCGCCTCCGGCAGCAGGGCCAGGGGCAGGCCGCGCGGGGGCGCCAGGGGCCCGGTGTCGCCCCAGGTCTGCAGGAAGGCGTCGCCCCGCTGGCCATCCAGCACCAGGGCCACGGGGCCGCGCACGCCGGCTTCCCGCAGGGCCCGGGCCCGCAGCTCGAAGGCGGTGAAGCCCCAGGTGGGCAGCCCTGTGAGGGCCAGGCCCTCGGCGAAGGCCACGCCCACGCGCAGGGCCGCGAAGCCGCCGGGGCCCACGCAGGCGGCCACGCCCGTGAGGTCCGCCGCCGTGGCCCCGGCCCGGGCCAGCAGGGCGTCCAGGGCCGGCACCAGGACCTCGGAGGTGCCCTGCCCCTTCAGGAGGGCCTCCCGGTGGGTGTGCGCCGTCCCCGAGCCCACCAGGGCGAGGTGGAGCCAGGAGGAGGTGGTGTCGAGGCCGAGGTGCATGGGAGAAGGATGAAGGATGAAGGATGAGGGATGAAGGGGGGATGGGCCTACGCGACAAAAGGCGGCCCCGGGGGC
>CAZVKM010000001.1:12119-39271 GCA_964627685.1 uncultured Solibacteraceae bacterium
CGGCCGAGCGCCGCCGCGGCGCCGGGCCCACGCGACCCCCGGCGGCCCCGGGGGCCGCCCTTCGGATGGCGTCACCCAGCTCAGGCCTGGGGGGCCTTGCCGAGGCCGCGGGGGGCCTTGGTGATCTTGCCCGCCTGGATGCAGGAGGTGCACACGCGGAGCTTCTTGGCGGCGCCGTTCACCATGGCGCGCACGGGCTGGAGGTTCGGGTTCCAGCGGCGCTTGGTGACGTTGTTGGCGTGGGAGACGTTGTTCCCGAACTGGGGCTTCTTACCGCAAATTTCGCACTGACGGGACATGGGGACCTCTCGGGACGGCGATACCAAAGAGAGCCAGTGTAGCAGGAAGGGCCCACGAGACAAGGCGAAAGAACGCCAAAGAGGTCGTCGGGCTTCGGTCGTCGGTCGTCGGAGGCCGACCCACCCGGGCGCCCCGCCCCATGGCCCAAGGTCCCGCCTTCAGGCACCATGGGCCCCACCCCCCGCACGCCCCACCGCGACGACCGAAGACCGACGACCGGAGCCCTTCATGCACCCCCACGCCCCCTGGGCCCTGGCCTTCGCGGTGCTCTCGTGGCCCGAGCGGGAGAAGGCCGCGGCCTGGGCGCGCCTCGAGCAGGGCGAGGCCCTCTTCCTGCCGCCCGAGGTGGAGGAGCTCTGGGAACGCCGCGCCACCTTCGAGCGCCCGGGCGCCCGGCTCCTGCTCCCCGGCGATCCCGAGGCGGATCGGCTCCTGGCCCCCCTGCCCTACCCCGTGGCCCTGTGGATGCGGGGCACGGTGCCGCCGCCCACGCCGGGGGTGGCGATCGTGGGCTCCCGTCGGGCCTCGGGCCTGGGCCTGAAGCGGGCCCACGCCTTCGGCCAGGCCCTGGCCGGGGCCGGGGTGGCGGTGCTCTCGGGCGGGGCCCGGGGCATCGATGCCGCGGCGCACCTCGGCGCCCTGGAGGCCGGCCCCACCTGGGCGGTGCTGGGCTCGGGGCTGGACCACCCCTACCCCCCGGAGCACGCCCCCCTCTTCGCGCGGATGGTGGCCGCCGGGGGCGGGGTGCTCACCCCCTTTCCCCCGGATGCGGAGCCCCAGCCCGCCCACTTCCCCCGCCGCAACCTCCTGCTGGCGGCCTGGGTGGAGGCCGTGTGGGTGGTGGAGGCGGCGGTGCGGTCCGGCTCCCTGGTCACGGCAAGGCTTGCCCTGGATCACGGCAAGGACCTTTATATGTGTGGAAATTCCCCCGGCACGGACGCCTTCCTAAGTGAAGGCGCTGCGGAGCTTTGCGAAGACCCCACGGCGCTCCTTGGAAAGCTCCGAGGGATTCCGGCCCCTTGACAAGGCCCCGGGAGGGGGGTCCATGATCCAGTCCCAATCCGTACTGTCCCCCCCGACCTCCGCCCGGGAGCCGCCGTGAAGCTCGTCATCGTCGAAAGTCCCAGCAAGGCCAAGACCATCACCAAGTACCTCGGCAAGGGGTACAAGGTGCTGGCCTCCGTGGGGCACATCCGGGACCTCCCGAAGAACGAAACCATGCTCGTGGGCGACGAGAAGGTGGAGGTCATCGACATCGAGGGCGGCTTCCAGGAGCGCTACGAGATCTCCAAGGACAAGGAGAAGGTGGTCAAGGAGCTGAAGGCCGCCGCCAAGGAGGCCGACGAGCTCTACCTCGCGACGGACCCGGATCGCGAAGGCGAGGCCATCTCCTGGCACCTGCTGGAGGCCATCAAGCCCCCCAAGACCCTGCCCGTGCACCGGGTCCTCTTCAATGAGATCACCCCCACGGGCATCCAGAAGGCCATGGCCGCCCCCACCCAGATCAAGAAGGACCTGGTGGACGCCCAGCGGGCCCGCCGCGTGCTGGATCGCCTCGTGGGCTACAAGGTCTCCAAGGTCCTCTGGGACAAGGTGCGCCGCGGCCTTTCCGCCGGCCGGGTGCAGAGCGTGGCCGTGCGCCTCATCGTGGACCGCGAGCGGGAGATCCAGGCCTTCAACCCCGTCGAATACTGGGTGCTCAAGGGCCGCTTCTCCGCCAAGGTGCCCCCCTCCTTCCAGATGAAGCTCCTGAAGCTGGGCGGCCAGGCCCTCCAGCTCGGCAACAAGGAGACCAAGCGCCGCATCGCCGAGGCCTCCGAAGCCGAGGACCTCAAGGCCCAGCTGGAGAAGGCGACGTATAAAGTCACCGGCCTGGAGACCAAGGAGAAGAAGCGCAACCCCAGCGCCCCCTTCACCACCGCCAAGCTGCAGCAGGAGGCGGCCCAGAAGCTGAAGTACAGCGTGCAGCGCACCATGCAGAACGCCCAGCGCCTCTATGAAGGCGTGGACTTCGGCGAAGGCCCCGTGGGTCTCATCACCTACATGAGAACGGACAGCCCCCGCCTGGCCCCCGAGGCCGTGGAGGCCGCCCGAGCGTTCATCGCCAAGAAGTACGGGAAGGACTACCTCCCCGCCAAGGCCCGGGAGTTCAAGGGCAAGAACTCCGCCCAGGATGCCCACGAAGCCATCCGCCCCACCGACATCAGCCGCACCCCCGAGAGCCTGCGGGCCAAGCTGGATCCCGATCAGTTCCGCCTCTACGCCCTCATTTGGCGCCGCACCGTGGCCTGCCAGATGGAGGCCGCCCGCTTCGATGAGACCGTGGTCCAGAGCGAGGTCCAGCTGAAGAACGGCGACACCGCCCTGTTTGAAGCCAAGGGCGAGATCGAGCGCTTCCCCGGCTGGCTCGCCGCCTACCGCGTGGATGCCAAGGAGACCACCGCCGAGGGCGTGGAGGGCGATGCCACCCAGGCCGAAGGCGACGAGGACGAGGACACCGCCCAGCTGCCGCCCCTCACCAAGGGCGAGACCCTGAAGCTGGAGCACCTCGACGCCGACCAGCAGTTCACCAAGCCGCCCGCGCGCTTCAACGAAGGCAGCCTCGTGAAGGAGCTGGAAGAGGATGGCATCGGCCGCCCCTCCACCTACGCGAGCATCATCCAGACCATCCAGAGCCGCGACTACGTGAAGAAGGTGGAGGGCCGCTTCAAGCCCACGGAGCTGGGCATGGTGGTCACCGACCTCCTCATCCAGGGCTTCCACGAGTTCATGGATCCCAAGTACACCAGCGGCCTGGAGGACAGCCTCGACAAGATCGAGGCCGGCGACCTCACCTACAAGAAGGCCATGACAGACTTCTGGAAGCCCTTCGAGAAGCTCCTGAAGAACGCCTCCAAGGAGATGCAGAACCTGAAGGCCGGCGTGCCCTCGGATCGCACCTGCAAGAAGTGCTCAAGCCCCATGCTCAAGCGCATCGGCCGCAACGGCCTCTTCCTGGGCTGCACCCGTTACCCCGACTGCGATGGCACCGAGGAGCTGGAGCAGATGGAGGAGCCGGAAGACGCCCCCGAGTGCCCCAACTGCGGCACCCAGCCCATGCAGCTTCGAAAGGGCCAGTTCGGGCCTTTTTGGGCCTGCCCCAACTACCCCACCTGCAAGGGCATCGTGAAGGCCGACCCCAAGGGCATCCCCGTGCCCCCGGACCAGCCCACGGGCGAGAACTGCCCCACCTGCGGCAAGGGCTTCGTCAAGCGCCACGGCCGCTACGGCGAGTTCGTCTGCTGCGTCGACTACCCCAAGTGCAAGACCGTCAAGAAGGAGATCCTCGAAGGCTTCTCCTGCCCCAAGTGCAGCAGCGACGTCGCCCCGCGGAAGAGCCGCTTCGGCAAAGCCTTCTACGGCTGCACCAACTACCCCAAGTGCGACTGGCTCACCTGGGACAAGCCCGTGCCCAAGAAGTGCCCCGCCTGTAAGAACCCCTGGATGGGCGAGAAGACGCGCAAGCCGCGGGGGAAGGATCCCATCCAGGTGCTGCTCTGCCCCGAGTGCAAGCATGAAGAGCCGTTAGGGTAAGCTACGAGTTTTTAGCTATTTACTTTAATTTGAAATACATGAATAAATACGATGTTCTGCTATTTAAAACGACCCTCATCAATATATACGCATGATGGTCAGTTAAATAAATATATATTTAGTGAAAAATTTCGCCTTGACAGGCAACCGAAATGCACTATATTCCATGTCGGCTTGCACGCAGCCAATATGAGGAGGTTATATGCGATTCTTCGCCCTGGGCTTAATGAGTGTTTCATTCATATTCGCTCAGGATAACTCAGAATTAAAAGATCTGAATGAATTACTATACTCTCAAATGAATCAAATACTCAATCCAGGAAATTCTCATATCTTCACATGGGTGAAACCCGGATTTCCTGTATCAGATAAAATCCCAAGCTCAAAATCTGAAAATTATTACCAACTAATTGAGCTATTTGATTCTATCCCTGAACCCTCATGGATTTTTAACAAAAAAATGTTAAAGACGTATGAATTATACGAAAACATATTGATGCACAATGATACTCCCGATATCGCATTAAGCGATGAAATCAAGAAGAAATTGGCTGGTATCCAAGAATATTTGCGCAGTTCTTCTGGCGGCCCCAGTTTAAAGGTTAGGAGATATTGGCTCTACAAAAATATGTATGATTCAGCTGAATATCGAGCAAGAGTTTCAACACCAGAAGAACGGCAGAAGAATCCAGCATTTAACACTGCGATTACCAGAGCACTTCAAGACTGGAAGAATTATGGATATAAAGATGAAGTTGAAAACATGTGGTTTGAGTTTGATAAAATTCAAAGACTGAATCCAAATTCATTATTTATTGATGCCCTTTCAAAATTCAAACAAGCTACGCAGCAAAACTTTTCCACCGGCAAACCATTCATGCGAACCAAAATCACTCCTGATTACGACGAATGGAATTCCTCTACCTTTTGGGGGCATAAATCATTCTCAGAAAGTACGCTAAAAGCAACCCAAAAAAGCGAATTTACAAAATGGGCAGCAGGAGGTAGCGGATCAGTAGGGCTTTGGGATGTAGCCGCAAATGCCGAGGGTAGTAAATCTATGAATAAATCAAATTCACTTACGAAAAATTATAAAGTTGAATTTGATTTTGCTATCGTGAATGTCGAGAGAGATTGGTGGGATCCCAATATATTTTTGTCTCAGGCTTGGCGATGGGATGCTCGATATTCTGGGTATGGACTGATTTCAAGTGGATTCGATCCAGCTTCAAATCAACAACCAGTCGGACAAATGCCATTTATTATTTCCGGCATCGCGCTAGCCAGAAATATTCAAATCACTGGCAACATTGATTCTATCTCAATTAGTGAAATTAAAAGTTATTTAAAAACTGGTGGAAGCGTTGGTTGGGGGCCCTTTTCAGTTTCTTATGCAAATGAAACAAGCAGTCAATCCAACGAAGTAGATAAATATATAACCACAAACGGCATCGTTATTCCTGGAATTCAAATCGTAGGTTATTATTTAACAGCAATTCCGAAATCACCAAATCCAAGTGCGAATTTTCCTTGGACCCCCCCCCTTACAAATTCGCCCGGCAACACTTCAAATTTGCTATTAATTACTAGTTCGAACTTCAATAAATTATTAAATCAATGATTCAATTAATTAATGCATTAATCAAATTGAATTATTAATATATTTCAGTTGCAGTGAAGCCCAAAATTTTCCATGCCCCCTTCCGATGCGCTTAAAAGGAAGCACGCAAATTGTAAAATACTCTAAGTTTACAAAAGAAGAAAACAAACACAACAACCAAACAAACTACATATATATTGGATCAGAGCAGCATTTCGCTATTTGACTATATTGCATAAGTTAAGTATCCATAGACCCATCTATACTCATCCGATACAATCACTCCAGGGCTTCGATTACTACGACAATTGCAATTTGAATGGTTCAACAGGTTAGGCAGGCAACTCAAGAATGGTTCATTGACCGCCCCTACAAGCATGAAAGCAAGCCGCCTTGGCCTAGGTCAGCAAGGCCCCCGAGGTTTGGCGCGGCATGTCCTCACCCCCCCCCCGCCAATCTCGGGCCATGTGCCTCTCCGCTCACAGCGAGTCAAACCGTCCAATCCCACGGCCTGCGGGTGACGGTGGATCCGGCCCTGTTCGGCGCCTTCCGGGTCCGCACGGAGCCCAAGCTCACGGCGCAGGAGGTGGGGGACAGCGTTCCTGAGGGCGAGGGCCCGGAGCGCGTGGGGTTCACCTTCACCACCCCGGCGCCGCCCTTCGGGGATCGACATCCGAAGGCGCGCACCTCGGGCCGGGCCACGGTGGTCTTCCTGCCCCGCCAGGATCCCTCGGTGCCCGACTTCGCGGCGGCCTACCCCCTGCTCACCCGGGACATCGACACCCTGCAGCGCATGCTCGCCACCCGCCCGGGCCGCGCCCCCGAGGGCCGCACCCTGCCCGACACCTTCCTCGTGGACGCCGCCCACAGCATGGAGGCCCGCCTCACCTACCTGGACCTGCCCTGGGTCCACGGGATCCTGTACCTCACCAGCTATGAGCAGGACTTCAACCCCATCGACAACCAGGTGCTCGAAGCCGTGTTCCAGGGCCTCAGCACCGATGGCCGGTACGTCGTCGCCGCCCGCTTCCAGCTCGCCCATCCCCAGCTCCCCACCGTGGGCAAGATCCAGAGCCCCGAGCCCAGCGCCGAAGCCCAGGCCCGCTACCACCAAGAAGTCGCCGCCCTCCTCACCCGCGCCAAGGACGACACCTTCTTCCCCAGCCTCACCTCGGTGAAGGCGCTGCTGGGATCGCTGGAGCCCGCGCGCTGAGTCGGGTCCTGGTCGGACAGAGATGGAACTAAAATAAAACTACTCCCGCGGAGGTGACCGGTGAAAGGCCGGAGGTGTGCGGAGGAAAAGCTGGAGAGACCTCCGCCTTGCCTGCCTTGGCTTTTCTCCGCTCACCTCCGGCTTCTCTCCGCGCTCCTCCGCGTAGGTAGTTCCGCCCGAACACCCGGATGCCCCGGGTTGGCCCCGAGGCCCGCACGCCTGCGATCCACCGAGGCGCCAAGGCCTTACCGGATGTCCTCCCCCTTCCGCACCTTCGCCAGCACCTCCTCCAACGCCTTCCGATCCTCCGGATCCTTCTCCTCCGCCAGGAGCTTCTCCAGCAGCGCCACCTGGGCCACCTTCAGCGCCTCCGCCGCGGGCACGGCCATGTCGGGCTTCACGCCCACGTGCTCCCAGTTGGTCTGGGTGATGGGATTGATGGCCCGCCCCGAGGGGATGAAGGCCACGAGGCCCTGGCCCAGGGCGGCGAGGCTGCCAGGGTTGGCGCCGCCGCCGGTGACTTCGCCCACGAGCGTCGCCCGCTGCTGCTGCTGCAGGTCGTAGGCGCACTCCTCGCCGCCCGAAAAGGTGGCCGAGGAGGTGAGGACGGTGATGGGGCCCGTGAAGCGGGGGCCAGGCACGGGGCTCGTCCAGAACTGGCGGGTGCGGTTGCGGCGGCGGTCGTAAATGTCGTTGAGGTGCCGCGCATCCCCTTCGCCGAAGACGTGGCTCAGGAGGTAGGCCACGCCCTCGGGCTGGCCGCCGCGGTTGCGGCGCAGGTCGAGGATGAGGGCCTTGGATCCCGCGAGCAGCACAAAGGCCGCATCCATGGCCGGGGCCGCCATGTCCACGGGCCAGAAGCCGCGCACCTCCAGGTAGCCCACGTTGCCCGGCAGGCGCTCCACCCGGCCCAGCCCGAAGCCCCGCTCCGCCGCCGCCTGGCGCGTCTCGATCACCTCCTGGGGCGTGGGCGGCGCATCCTCCTCCGCCAGCGTCTGCGGCTTGAAGTCCGGTTCCAGGTGCACGTCGAAGTGGCGGTCCGAACCCAGCTCGCGCAGATCCGCCGTGAGGAGCTTCCCCAACGCCGCCGGATCCGCCGCCCCCGCGTAGGCCCCCGCCTTCGCCCTCGCCGCCACCCCCGCGATCACCCGCTCCGCCACCTCCGGGAACACGTAGCGCTCCCGCAGCGCCTGGGCCAGCGCCTTCAGGATCCCCTCCCGTTCAGCAGGACTCAGAACCACAGGCGCGGGCGAAGGCGAGGGCGCCTGCGCGAGCAGCGGCAGGGCCAGGAGGCTGAGGCCCAAGAGGGCCAAGGCGAGGCGAGTTCGACGATCCATGGAAGCTCCGGGCAGGGCGGCCCCCGACCGGGGTCAGACCCAGCCAGGACGCGGGATGAGGGGGGAGAAATAAAAACTACTAATCATTTAGTACTAACTCGATAGGATTTCTCAGCCCCCCTTTTTTCCGTCCCCGGCACACTGGGGGGATGCTCCTTCACCCCCTCGCCTGCCTCACCCTCGTCCCCGCCCTCCTGGCCCAGGCGCCCCTGCCGCCGGAGCGGATCCCGGCCGAGCTGGAGAGGCTGCTCAGCCGCACCTTCAAGGCCGACGCCCCCGGCGCGGCGGTGCTGGTGCTGCGCGGGGGGAAGGTGCTGCTGCGGAAGGGCTACGGCCTCGCCTCCGTGGAGCTGGGCGTGCCCATGGCGCCGGACGCGGTGCTGCACGTGGCCTCCGTGGGCAAGCAGTTCACGGCGGTGGCGCTGCTGCGGCTGGCGGAGCAGGGGAAGGTGGACCTGCAGGCCCCCATTGGAACCTATCTGCCGGATGCGCCGCCGGCCTGGTCGGGGATCACGCTCACGCACCTGCTCACCCACACCTCGGGGATCGACAACCTCTGGAACGATCCCGCCTTCCGCGCCCACGAGCGGGAGGACTGGACCCCGGACCAGCTCCTGGCCTGGATGAAGACCAAGCCCCTGGCCAGCGCGCCGGGCACCCGCTTCGCCTACGCCACCGCCAACTACACGCTGCTGGCCATGGTCCTTGAGAAGGTCACGGGCACGCCCTACGCGGCCCACGTGGACGCCACGCTCTTCAAGCCCCTGGGCATGACGCGCACCACCTTCGACCAGGCGCCGGGCCCCGTGAAGGGCCTGGTGAACCCCTACGCCCCGGGCCCCCGCCCCGCCCCCTTCCTGAGCCCCGCGCTGGGCTTCGGCGGCGGCAGTTTCTTCAGCACCACCGAGGATCTGGCCCGCTGGAGCGCCGCCCTGCACGGGGGCAAGCTGCTGAAGCCCGACACCTACCAGGCCATGACCACGCCCTTCCGCCTGCCGGATGGCACGGACACCCACTACGGCTTCGGCCTGCGGCCCCACGCCTTCCGCAGCGAAGCGTACCTGCAGGCCAACGGCGACATCCCCGGCTTCCACAGCGAAGTGGTGGTGCTGCCGAAATCCGACGTCTTCGTGGCCGTGCTCAGCAACAGCGAGGACCTGCCCACGGGCCTGGATCCCCTGGCCAAGCGCCTGGCCGCGATCGCCACGGGGCAGCCCTACACCGAGCCCGCCGCCGTGACCCTGACCCCCGCGGAGCTCCAGCGCCTCTGCGGCCGCTACGCCCTCGGCGAGCGCATCCGCACGATCCGGATCGAGAAGGGCCGCCTCGTGAGTGCCTTCCCCGGCGGCGACCCCGACCCGATCACCCCCATCTCCGCCACCGAGTGCCGCTTCGACGAGGAGCCGGACCTGCGCCTGCGCTTCCAGCTGAAGGACGGAAAGCCCGTGGCCGTGCAGGTCACCGCCGTGGACCGCATGCCCGGGCCCACCTACCTGCGGTTGGCGGACTGAGCATGGACCTCCGCCCCGACGACCTCTCCTCCCCCGAGGTGCAGGCCCTCCTGGCCGCCCACGTGGCGGACATGTACCGGATCTCCCCGCCGGGCAGCGTGCACGTGCTGAACCTGGAGGGGCTGCGAAAGCCGGAGGTGCGTTTCTACACCCTGTGGATCGACGGCCAGCTGGCGGGCTGCGGCGCCCTGAAGGAACTGGACCCCACCCATGGCGAGCTGAAGTCCATGCGCACGGCGGAGGGCTTCCGCGGCCGCGGCGTGGGCGGGGCCATGCTCGCGCACCTGCTGGCGGAGGCACGGGCCCGCGGCTACACCCGCGTGAGCCTGGAGACGGGCAGCCAGCCCTTCTTCGCGCCGGCCTGGGCGCTCTATGAGGGCGCGGGCTTCCGGGACTGCCCGCCCTTCGATCACTACGTGGAGGACCCGAACAGCCGCTTCATGACGAAGGTGCTGTAGGCCCGCGACCAGCCGCCGAGGCACAGAAAGGTTACTTGCCCCGGAGGACGGCCGGGCGTGTGATGGGAGCGGACCCCGCATGCGCTCCGGCCTCAGCTCCTCCCCCCGCGCCTTCGCACCCTCCCGGGCGCGCACGCGGGTGCTGTTCCTCTGCGAGACCAACGCCGCGTGGAGCCTCCTGGCGGAGGCGCTGCTGGACCGTGCGGGGCGGGAGCGCTTCCAGGCCCTGAGCGCGGGGCTCTTCCCGGCGGCGGCGGCGGATCCGCTGGCCCTGGAGGCCCTGGTCCACGCCCGGTTGGACGTGGAGGCGGTGTTTCCCAAGTCCTTCGCCGCGTTCCGGGAGCCCGGCGCCCTGCCCCTGGACCTGCTCATCACGAACCTGGACCTGGAGCCGCTGGGGCTCGCCTCGGGCTGGCCCGGGCACCCGGCCCTGCTCCACTGGAACCTGCCGGATCCCGCGAAGGCCCCGGGTGACGAGGCCGCACGGCGCCCCGCCCTGCACCGGGCCTTCGCGGACCTGCAGAACCGCGTGCACCTCCTCCTGGCCCTGCCCCCCGCCAAGCTGGATCAGCTGGTGGACACTGGGCGCCGCGCGGCCCATCCCGCCCCCGGCGAGTCCCTCCTTCCCGCCCTGGCCGGCGCGGCGCACTGAGGCTCGAACAGACCGGGCCCGCAGGGTTCACCTGCGGGCCCGGGTGCGTCTTGACCCTCAGCGGTGGCGCAGGGTGACGCGCTGCAGCACACGGGTGGGGCCGTAGGCGTCGTCAAAGCCGTAGGTCACCAGCTCCACCTTGCCGCTCTGGTGGATGCTCACGGTGGCCCAGGCGTAGAGGCGATCCGTGGCGGGGTTCTGGGTCACCTCGCCCTGCTTGGCGTCCCAGGGGGAGCCGCCGGAGCCCACCAGCACCTGCCAGGCGGCGCCCTTGGGCTGGCTCAGGTTGTAGATGTGTTCGTGGCCGCAGAAGTAGGTGGCCTGGTACTGCTCGATCACGTTCCAGAAGGCATCGCGGCTGGCGGGGACCTTGTCGAGACCGGACACGCCGGGGTTCGCCGGGGTGTTGGTGCCGAAGTAGTACGTGAAGGCGGGCTTGTGGCCGAACACGAAGAAGCGCTTGGCGCCCCGGGCGGCGGCGGCGCTGAAGTCGCTGGCCAGCCAGGCGGCGGGGGCCGTGTTGTCCTTGCCCACGGGATCGGTGTTCACCACGGCGAAGTGGGTATCCGCCACGTCGAAGCTGTAGGTGAGCTGGCTCTGGTCCGTGGCGAGGCCATCCAGCGTGCCGGTGTTCCCCACGTTCACGTTCGTGGCGTCCTGGCCCACCACGGCCTTGAAGCGGGTGGAGTCGATGATGAGATCACCCATGTTGGCGCGCCAGGCGTGCTCGTTCTCCACCTGGGCCTTCTTGCCGAGGGGCTTCGACTGCACCTCATGGTTGCCCGCCACGGGCACCACGTAGGTACCGGCCTCCAGGGTGGGGGCCACCATGCCGCGCCAGAAGGCGTACTGGCGGTAGAAGGCCATGAGGTCGGAGTTCACCACCTCCTGCACACTGGTGCCGGCGGTGGGACCGGCGAGGCCGTAGCCCATGATCATGTCGCCGTTGAAAAAGAGGATGTTCGCGCGCTGGTGCTGGATGGACTGCAGGATGCGGGCGAAGGCCTTGCTGTTCTGCAGCCAGAGCTTGTCCTGGCCCGTGAGGGGGCCCTGGGTGGGATCGAAGGTCACCGGATCCTGCCGGGAGTCGCCCACGGTGGCGAAGCGCAACACCACGGGGTCGCGGCGGTCGCAGTCGCGAGCGTCGTCGTGGTCCATGGGGGCCCCGGCCCGGGCCGCGGAAGTGAGGGCCAGCGTGGCCGCGAGGAGGGTGAGCTTTTGGAGGGCATCCGCACGCATGGGGATCTCCTGCAAGGGGGGAGGGAGTGGGCGCCGGCGTCCCCTCGGCAGGGCCTTGGGGCGCGGCCGGCCTGAAGGGGACGGTCCCTCCGGAGGCTAGGGCCCCGAGGCACGCCGGGAGGTGACGCCTCCGGAACATTCCCGCGACTTCACCTCCCGCTCCCGCGACCGGGGCACGGCCGTCCGGTGAGGGCTCCCGCCGCCCCTGGGCCGGGCCATGGCGCACCGCCATCAGCTTCCCTTCATATCCGGAGGCCCCTCGAGGACAGCTTCGACCCTGGCGACCTTGCCCGGAGGCCGCGGAGGCACCGGCGTTCGTGACGGAGGTCTCGAAACCCTGCGGTGGGAGGGTCCCACGGATGGACGCAGGCCGTCGGTGCCCTAGGTTGGATCCATGGGCGACCCCACCGAAACCCTGGGAAGTGTGTACCCCACCGGGCCCGGCGGGGAGGCCCTGATCTCCGCCTTCCCGGACCTCATCTTCATCAACCGGTCCGATGGCACCTACCTCTCCTGTCACGCCTCGGACCCCACGCAGCTCTACATCGAGCCCGAGCAGTTCATCCGCCGGAAGGTGGAGGATGTGCTTCCCCAGGGCATCGCCGCCCAGTTCGCCCAGGCCTTCCGGGCGGCCGGCGACCAGCAGGCGGTGCAGGCGTTCGCGTATGAGCTGGAGGTGGGAGGACGCCCCCAGTTCTTCGAGGCCCGGGTGGCGCCCTGCACCCCGGACGCCTTCATCTCCATCGTCCGCAACATCACGGAGCACCGGGCCACCGAGGCGGCCCTCCGGGGGAACGCCATGACCCTGCAGGCGATCCTCGCCTCCACGGCGGATGGCATCCTCGCCATCGGCCGGGATCGCAAGGTGCTCCACTTCAACCGGCGCTTCGTGGAGCTCTGGGGCATCCCCGCTCCCATCCTCGAGTCCGGGGAAGATGGTCAGCTGCTGGCCCACGTGCTCTCCCAGCTTGAGCATCCCGCGGCCTTCCTCAGCAAAGTGGAGGCGCTCTACCACTCCGATCAGGAGGACATGGACCTCCTGGCCTTCAAGGATGGGCGCACCGTGGAGCGGTATTCCCTCCCCATGGTGTTGGACGGGGCCGTTCGCGGGCGCGTGTGGTCCTTCCGCGACATCACCGCCCGGGTGCGGGCCGAGGCGGAGCGGGCCTCGGTGGAGCGGCAGCGGCACCTCATCGGGCGGGCGGAGAGCCTGGGTCGCATGGCCGGCTCCGTGGCCCACCACTTCAACAACAAGCTGCAGTCGATCCTCGGCCCCCTGGACCTGCTCGCCCGCCAGGATCCCACCCCGGCCACGGAGGTGCTCCTGACCTCGGCGCGCATGGCCACGCAGCAGGCCGCCGAGATCAGCCGGCAGCTGGCCACCGCCATGGGGCAGTCTCTGGACCGCACCACCCCCTGCGACCTGAATGGGCTGGGGCGGGCCTTCCTCGATTCGATCCGCCCCCTCGTGTCCACCTCGGTCTCCCTGGAAGACGCCTTCACCTCGGCGCCCCTCCTGGTCGAGGTGAATGGGGACCGGCTGCATCAGGCCCTGGGCAACTTGGCCTCCAATGCCCTGGATGCCCTGGGGGGGCGGCCCGGGACCCTCCGGCTCGAGACCGGGGTGGTGCCCTCGGAGGGCATCCCGAAGGCCTTCCGGCACCCCGTGGGGTGGGAGCCCCGGCCGGACCCGCACGCCTTCCTGTCCCTCACCGACACCGGGGCCGGACTCTCGCCGGGCGCCCTGGAGTGCGCCTGCGACCCCTTCTTCTCCACCAAGGGCCTCGGGCGCGGGCTCGGCCTGCCCGTCACCCTGGGGATCATGCAGGCCCACCACGGCGGCCTCACCCTCGAGAGCGCCGAGGGGATCGGTACGAAGGTCACCCTCTACCTCCCCCTCCTCCCCGCCCGGGAGCTCACGGCCCGTTCCCCGGTGCCCCCCGCCGGGGCGAAGCACCCCCGGAACAGCATCCTCCTCATCGATGACGACGAGCTGGTGCTCCTGGCCACGGGCGCCATGCTTGAGGAGCTCGGCTACACGGTGCTCACGGCCCCCGATGGCCCGAGCGCGCTGGCGAGCTTCCCCGCCCACCGCGACGAGGTGCTGTGCGTGATTTCCGACCTCACCATGCCCGGCCCGGATGGGTGGCAGACCTTCGAGGCGCTGCGCCGCATCGATCCGGCGGTGCCCGTGCTGCTCTCCAGCGGCTACGACCCCTCGGAGGTCCTGGCGGGGGCCCACCCCCTGCAGCCCGATGGCTTCCTCTGGAAGCCCTACGACCTCCAGACCCTGAAGGGGGAGCTCCACCGGGTGGCAGCGGCCACGCCTCCCCGCCCGCCCGGGGCCTGAGCCCGCGGCCCGGGAGAGCCCGCGAGCCTCAAGGCCGGGTGAGCCCCTCCCGGAGGGCCGCCTGCAGCACGGGCAGAGAGATCGCGTTCAGCGACTTGAAGGTGATGCAGTAGCCCGTGACCTTCGCCTTGCCCAGGTCGGCGCCATAGGTGCGGGCCAGGTGCGTCTTGTCGTCGAGGCCCATGATGTACACCGAGATTCCGGAGGTGTTCGCGCTCAGGCCCACGCGGTAGAAGGGCCGGGTCTTCCCCCCGGCCGTGTGCGGGCGCACCCCGTAGCCCACGTTGGGGTTGGTGACCACCTTGCCCGTGGCATCGCGCCCATCCAGGAACCAGAGCTGGGCCTCGGGCTGCAGCGCGAGGATGGCCGCGTGAAGGGTCCGCAGCTCCGTGCGCTTGGGCTCGGGCTGGGCGTCGAGGTAGGCCTCGATCTGCGGCAGGGGGTCCATGGTCCGCTCCGGAAGAAGGGCCATGATGCCAAGGGGGCCCCGCGCGGACCAGGGGAATCCGCCCGCGGCCGCCCTCAGTAGAGGCCCTTCTGCGGCTCCGGCAGGCGCACGACGTCGAAGCCATCGCAGCGCCAGGTGTCGCCGTAGACGCTGGCGTAGGTGATCTCCATCTCGAAGTTCCGCTTCCCCAGTTGGACTTCGAAGGCCCGGGCCTCCTGGCGGTCCAGCAGGCGCAGGGGGATGACCTCCTCGCCGGGGCTGAGCACACGGCGCTCCAGGGCGGAGTTCACCCAACCCTTGAGGGAGCCCTGCGGCCCGAGGGTGAGCTCGATGAGCTCGTGGTTGTGCTTCACGACCTTGCCATCCAGGCGCATGACCACGCGCTTCACCAGGGCCGGGCCCACCCCCTTGTTCCGCACGCTGATGTGGAAGTCCTCGACGTTGCTCGTGCTCCACTCCAGGTAGGGCCACACCGTGGTGCGCTGCTGCTCGCCCATGACCTTGGCCTGGTAGAGGTATACCCCCAGGGTGCTGAGGCTCACCACCATGGCCGTGGCGGCGAGGAGCAGTTCCACGCGGGTGCGGGGTGAGGCGTTCATGGATGGGCTCCTAGGAGCGTGTCCGAGTCACGGGTGAGGGCTGCGCAGGAGCGCCGGCCGAGCGCCTCAAGGCATCCGACCGAAGGTGGTGTGGGTTCACCACGAAGGGAGGATAACGCAGGGTCGCGACGGCCGCCGCCCTGCCCGGAGGGATGAAATCAAAGGGGCCTGATCCGGCGTCGGCGCGCTTGCACGATGAATCCGCATCGCGCCGCGCGCACCTCCTTGGCTGAGATCCCTTTGATTTCAACGCAGCCCTCGCCCGTGACTCGGACACGCTCCTAGTAGAGGCTGGGCTGCCGTTCCTTGAGGCGCACCACCTTGTCGCCGGTGCAGCGCCAGGCATCGCCGTAGACGTTGGTGTAGGTCACGGACAGCTCGAAGCGGTGCGACCGCAGCTTCTCCTGGAAGGCGCGCCCCTCGGCGGGATCCACGATGTGGAAGGCCAGGTAGGACTCCCCGGGGCTCAGCACGCGGCCCTCCAGGGAGGTGTTGAGGAAGCCCTTGAGGTTCCACTCCGGGCCGAGCACGGCGCTGATGAGGGCCGCGTTGGAGGCCACGGGCTTCCCGTCCACGGCCATCTCCACCTTGGCGATGAGGGCGGGGCCCACGCCCTTGTTGCGGGCCTCGATGCGGAAGCCCTCGGCGTTGGACATCTGCACGGCCACGTAGGGCCACACGGAGACCCGCTGCTGCTCCCCCATGACCTTGGCCTGGTAGAGGTACACCCCCAGGGTGGTGAGGCTCACCACGAGGGCGGAGACGGCGGCGGTGAGTTCGAGGTGGGCGCGGAAGGAGGCCATGGGGATCCACTGGAATCCTTCAGCCTACCGGTTCACCCCCGGGAGTTCAGCCCGCCGCCTTGACAGCCCGGGGGGCACTGCCCATCATTGGCATCTAGATGTTTTTCGCATCTAGATATTTTCAACAGGATCCCCATGTTCCCCATCTTCCTCTACCTGGCCGCCCTGGGGGGCCTGGCCGCCTCGGCCGCCCTGGATCGGGAGCGCACCCAGGCCGCCCTCCGCGCCGCCGCCACCTCCGGCCTGAACCTGCTCCCCAGCCTCCTCGGCGTGCTCGCCGCGGTGGGGCTCCTCATGGCGGCCGTGCCCCCCGCTGCCGTGGCCCGGCTCTTCCAGTCCCACGGCGTGCTGGGCTTCTTCCTCCTGGCGGCCACGGGCGCGGTGATGGTGAGCCCCGGGCCGGTGGCCTACCCCATGCTCGGCTCCCTGCGCGCCATGGGGGCCAGCCTGCCCGCCCTCGCCGCCTTCCTCACCACGCTCACCATGGTGGGCACGCTCACGGCGCCCCTGGAGGTCCGCACCTTCGGCCGTCGCTTCACCCTGCTCCGCCAGTCCCTGAGCCTGGGCCTCGCCCTGCTCGTCGGAGCCCTCCTGGGAGCCCTGCTGTGACCCCGACCCTGCGCCGTGCCCTCCTCGTGGCCCTCGGGGGCCTCGCCTTCCACCTGCTGCTGGGCCTCGCCCTGCCCGACCTGGCCCGCCACTCCCTCCGCAACTGGGCCGGGGGCCTGGGACAGGTGCTCCTCATCGTCCCCCCCGTGCTCCTGCTCCTGGGGCTCTTCAATGCCTGGGTGCCCCGGGAGCAGGTGGCCCGCCACCTGGGGCCGGGCTCCGGGGCCAAGGGCGTGCTGCTGGCCCTGCTGCTGGGCACCGGCGCCGCGGGCCCCATCTACGCCGCCTTCCCCATCGGCGTGACCCTCCTGGAGAAGGGCGCGCGGATGGCCAACCTGGTGATCTTCCTCGGCGCCTGGGCCACCATCAAGCTCCCCATGCTGCTCATGGAGAGCGCCTACCTGGGCACCCGCTTCGCCCTGCTGCGGCTCGCGCTCACCTTGCCAGGGCTCATCGGCTGTGGCTTCCTCATGGAAGCCCTCCTGCGGGACCGCCTCGCCGATCCGCTTCCCGCGCCCACCGACTAGCCTGAGCCCCGCCCCATGGCCCCCGCCCGCCAGACCCGCCACCTCCCCGCCTTCCTCCTGCTCGCCCTGGCGGAGGGCCCCCTGCACGGGCATGCCATCCGTGCCGCCCTGGAGGCCCTGCTGCCGGGCTACAAGGCGGATGCCGGGGCCACCTACCGGACCTTGAACGCCCTGGAGGAGACCGGTGAGGTCACCGCCCAGTGGGAGACGGAATCCAAGGGCCCGGCGCGGAAGGTGTACACCCTCACCGCCGAGGGCTGGGCGCAGCTGGACCAGTGGAAGGCGGACATCGAGCAGCGCCTGGGCTACCTGCAGATCTTCCTGGAGCGGCACGCCAAGGCGAAGGCCAAGCGCAAGCGGGCCCGCTGAGGCGGACCGCCTGAGGGACGGGCCTCCCTCCCATGGGCAGGACCCGCCCTGAAGCCTACAGGTAGGGCTTGTAGCGGTGATCTTGCTCGAGGATGTGGGTCCTGAGCCACCCCGAGAGGAAGGCCTGCAGGTCCGACAGGCCGTCGGGCTCGCCCCCCACCTTGGCCGCCAGGTCGATGACCTGCTGGCGGAAGTGGAGGTGGATCCCCTTGTGGGGGCCCAGGTCGGGAAACCCGATCCGGGCCATGAGCGCCTCCTCATACCGGAAGTGGGCCTCCGCGTAGGCCACGAGCTCGGAGATGACCTGATGGACGAAGATCTCCCGATCCAGCCGGGAAATGGGTCGATCCCTCGCCGCACTGATGACATTGATGAGGGTCAGGATCCCTTGATGCTGCGCATCCACGGTGGATTCACCGACATTCCAATCCATGGACCAGACCAGATCCGGCATCTTCCCCCCGAAGGGACCCCTCGGATGGGGGTCCCTCAGGAATAAATTTGGACACCCGCGCGCGTGGCCCCGATCGTGATGCGCCTTCCTTCCGAGCGGACCAGGAGTCGCTTCCGACGCGGCCATCCGAGCGGAGGGGGAATCCTCCCGGTTGACTGGGGTCAAAGGTGGACCCGGAGGACCCGCCCCAAGCCGGCCGTGGGTTGCCTGCAGAGCTTCCCGGAGCGTCCCGCTCAGGCGAAGGCCAAGCGCAAGCGGGCCCGCTGAGGCGGACCGGCATCCATCGGGGAAATCCGGGCTTCCGTCGGGAGCCCCCTTCCACCCTGGGAGGCGCCGGGCGAGGCTGGGGTCACCGAGCGATCCCATGACGACCTCCCGCCTCCTCCCCCTCAGCGCCCTGGCCCTCCGGCTCGCGGCCGCCGCCTACCTGGGCCAGGTGACCGTGGCCCTGGCCCTGGGCGGCGCCTCCGCCGGGCTCCTGGGCGGCCTGCTCCTCTTCCCCTATACCTCCCTCGCCCTGGCGGCCCTGGGCACCTGGCGCCAGGCGAAGGGCACCGGCGCAGGCCCCCTGGGCGTGCCGCTCACCGCCATCGTGCAGGCCCCCTGGACCCGGGCCGAGGCCGCCGAAGCCGTGGAGGCCCTCCTCCGGGAGGACCTGGGCGCCACCGCCCTGCACCGGGCCGGCGACACCCTGCGCGCCACCTTCGAGCCCGGCCCCTGGGCGGGACGCGGGCGCCGCTGGGTGGCTTCGGATGAAGCCACCGTGCAGCTCCCCGGCGAAGGGGGCGGCGCCCTGGTGGCCACCTTCGCCCCCCGCAGCGCCTTCCTCTACCGGGTGCTGTGGGTGGATGGGGGCCGCACCGCGCGTCGCCTGGCCCGCTTCCAGCAGGCCCTGGCGGGCCGCCTGGCCATGGCCCACGAAACCGCCCAGGCCGCCCAGGCGGCCGACGCCCAGGCCGCGCGCCTGGCCCAGGCGGAGCTGCGCCTCCTGCGGGCCCAGGTGGAGCCCCACCACCTCTTCAACACCCTGGCCCACCTGCGGGAGCTGGTGCGCACCGGGGAGGCCGGCGCCGCCACGGCCATGGTGGATGCCCTGGTGGATCACCTGCGCCGGGCCAGCGCCGAGCAGACCCGCCTGCACCACCCCTTGCGTGAGGAGCTGGCCTCCCTCCACAGCTACGCCGCGTTGTTGACCTTGCGCTTTGGCGACCGGCTTCGGATGCACCTGGACGTGCCCGAGGAACTCCGGGCCGTGGAAGTCCCCGTGGGCACCCTGCTCGTCCCCGTGGAGAACGCCGTGAAGCACGGCCTGGAGCCCAAGCCCGGCGGGGGCACCGTGACCGTGCGGGCCCAGCGCACGGGCGACCGCCTCCACCTGGAGGTGGCCGACGATGGCGTGGGCCTGCCCGAGCTGCCCGGCAGCGGCACCGGCCTCGCCAACCTCCGCCAGCGCCTCAAGCTCGCCTTCGGCGAGGGCGCCCGCCTCGCCCTGGAAGACACCGATCCCGGCGTGCGCGTGACCCTCGACCTGCCCCTCCCCTGAGGAAGCCCGGGCCCTCGCCCCTTCATCCTTCCTCCTTCCTCCTTCATCCCTTCCGCTCCGGAGCTCCCCATGAGCCACGACCTCGTCCTGTCCCTGCAGCGCCAGAACCGCCTCCTGAAGGGCGCCCTCGCCCTGGGCGGCACGGCCCTCCTCCTCGCCCTCAGCGTGGCCGCCAAGCCCGCCCGCACCCGCTTCGCCGAGCTCGACGTGGAGCGCCTCAACATCCTCAGTGCCGATGGCAAGACGGAATTGGTGATCGCCAACCACCAGCGCCTGCCGAAGGCCGTGGTGGACGGGAAGCCGGCGGCTGAGGATCGCGCCATGCCCGGCCTCATCTTCTACAACCAGGCGGGCGACGAGTGCGGCGGCCTGATCTGGAAGGGCGAGCTCGGCAAGGACGGCAAGCCCACGTCCGGCATGCACCTCTCCATGGATCGCTTCGGCGGCGATCAGCAGCTGGCCCTGGGGCACTACGAGGAGGGGGGCGGCATGAACACGGGCCTGAACATCTACGACCGCGGCCTGCACAAGGACTACGCGCCCCTCTTCGAGGCCCTGCAGAAGGCCCCCGAGGGTCCCGAGAAGGAGAAGCTGCGCCAGCAGTGGATCGCCGCCGGAGGCCCCCAGGCCCAGCGCGTCTTCGTGGGCCGCACGGGTGGGGACAGCAGCGCCGTGATGCTGGGCGACAAGCAGGGTCACCCCCGCATCATGATGCTCGTGAAGCCCGATGGCACCCCCCTCCTGCGCTTCCTCAACGAGAAGGGCGAGGTCATCCAGAGCTTCCCCGAAGCCAGGAAGTAGCCCGGGCCGGGCGCGGAGGGGGCCGCCCTCCTCCGCGCCCTCCGCGCATTTATTCGCGCCCTCCGCGTTCCGCCTTTCTAATCTGGAACCGATGTCCGCCCGCTCCGCCCTCGTCGTCGAAGATGAACCCCGCCTCCGCGAAGCCCTCGTGGCCCAGCTGGAGGCCCTGCAGCCCTGGTGTCGCCTCGACACGGCAGGCGATGCGGCGGCCGCCCGGGCCTGCGCCGCCGCGAACCCGCCCGACCTGGCCTTCCTGGACATCCGCCTGCCGGGCACCTCGGGGCTGGAGCTGGCGGCCCAGCTGCCCCCCACCACGCGGGTGATCTTCACCACCGCCTACGACGCCCACACCCTGGAGGCCTTCGAGGCGGGCGCCGTGGCCTACCTCCTGAAGCCCATCACCCCGGAGCGCCTGAAGGCCACCCTGGCCCGCCTCGAGACCCGCGCCGCCCTGGACCTGGAGGCCCTGCGCGCCCGTCTGGAGCCCACGCCGGAGCCCCTGCAGTGGCTCCGCGCCACCTCCGGCAAGCGCACCCACCTCGTGAGCGTGGAGGAGGTGCGCTGCTTCCAGGCGGAGGACAAGCTCACCCGCGTGGACACGGAGGACGCCTCCCACTACATCGACCTCTCCATCAAGGCCCTGGCCGCGCGGCTGGATCCGGCCCGCTTCCGCCAGGTGCACCGCGGCGCCATCGTGGCCCTGCGCGCCATCGCATGGTTGGAGCGGAACGGGGGCGAGGGCGGGGTGCTTCACCTCAAGGGCGGGACCACCCTGCCCGTCAGCGCCCCCTACCTCAAGGCCCTGAAGCTGGGGTGAGGGCCCCTCAGGAGGGTGAGGCCGATCCCGGGGCGGACCAGGCCCGGGGTCCCTGCAGGAAGGGCGAGTAGCGCTTGTCCTGCTCCAGGATGTGGTGCCGGAGCCAGGCGGTGAGGAAGGTGTGGAGCTCCGCCAGGGCCTGGGGATCCTCCGCCACCCGGGCCGCCAGGTCCATCACCTGCTTCCGGAAGTGCAGGTGCCCCTCCCGATGCCGCTCCAGGTCGGGGAATTCCGCCACGGCCATCACCTCCTCCTCGTGCCGGAAGTGGTTCTCCGCGTAGCTCACGAGCTCGGACAGCACCTGGTGGGCGAAGCCCTCACGATCCAGCTCCGATGGGCCCACCAGCAGGGCGGCCCCCAGGGCGTTGATGATGGCGATCAGGCTCTGGTGCTCCCGATCCAGCGCGGCTTCCCCCACGCTCCAGTCCGGCTGCCACTTCATCTCACGCAAGGAACCCCCAGGCCGTTCCTAAGGTCATCGGCGAGGGGGATCCGGGACTTGACCCGGGGTTTTTGCCCAGAAGCCTCGTCAAACGCGGTAGTGGTCCACCAGGGGGTACCGGCGCGCGAAGGCCGCGAAGGTCAGGGCCGCGAGGAAGGCGAAGCCCGCGAAGAAGAACATCTGGAAGGCGGTGACGCTGACCCCCGCCTGCACCATGCGGGCCGTCACCGCGGGGCTCTTCACGCTGGCGTTCATGAGCAGCACCCAGAGGTTGCCGATGGTCACGCTCAGGTAGAAGAAGCTCATGATGGTGCCCTTCATGCTGGGCGGCGCCTGGGAATAGGCGAACTCCAGGCCCGTGGCGCTCACCAGCACCTCGCCGAGGGTGAGCAGCACGTAGGGCGCCATCTGCCAGGCGATGTGCACGGGCCCGCGCTCCACGGCCACCTGCAGGAACCCGATCACCACCCAGGCCGCACCGGAGAGGAAGATGCCGGCGCCCATGCGGGCGAGGCTCGTGGGCTCGTAGCCGAAGAGGCGCTTGAGCAGCGGCCAGGTCACGAAGGTGTTGAAGGGGATGAGCACCATCACCAGGGCGGGGTTGAGGGCCTGCATCTGGGCGGGCAGGAACCAGCTGGGCCGCTGCATGAGGTTGGCCTGCAGGATCCAGGTGGAGGCCTTCTGGTCGAAGAGGCTCCAGAAGGGGGTGGTGAGGGCGAAGAGCACGAGGATGCGCAGCACGGAGCGCACGCCCTCGACCGCCTCCTCCGGGTGCCGGGCACGCGCCCGGTCCAGCTGCCGGGCCGTGCCCCAGCCTCCGAAGCCCAGTGCGAGCACGATGGCCAGGCAGGCGCAGGCCACGAAGCCCAGCTTCCCCACCAGCGCGAAGGTGCCGAGTCCCAGGAGGAGCCCGAAGAGGGCCGCGGCCCGGCCCACGTTGGGCCCCTCCCCGGGGGCCGTGAGCGCGGTGCGGACCACCTGCAGGAAGCTGTCGGGGCTCGGCGCCGCCGGGGGCACCCGCACGTAGTCCTTGCGCCCCAACCAGAACACGAAGGTGGCCACGGCCATGAGCACGCCGGGGATGCCGAAGGCCACGGAGGGCCCGTAGCTCCGCAGGGCCAGGGGCATCAGCAGCGAGGCGAAGAAGGAGCCGAAGTTGATGATCCAGTAGAAGGCGTCGAACACGCCCTTCGCCCGGTGCTTGTTGGTGGCGTCGAACTGGTCCCCCACGAAGGAGGCCACCAGGGGCTTGATGCCCCCTGAGCCCAGGGCGATGAGGAGCAGCCCCGCGTAGAAGCCGTTCAGGCTGTGGGGGAAGATCGCCAGCAGCGCGTTGCCCAGGCAGTAGACGAGGCTGAGCCAGAAGATGGTGGGGTACTTGCCGTAGTGGCGGTCCGCCAGCCAGCCCCCCAGCAGGGGGAAGAAGTACACGCCGATGACGAAGGTGTGGAAGACGTCCTTGGCGGCCAGGGCCCGCTGCCCCTCGGGCAGGTGCAGCAGCAGCGTGCCCACCAGGAAGGGCGTGAGGATGTTGCGCATGCCGTAGAAGTTGAAGCGCTCGCAGCCCTCGTTCCCGATGATGTACGGGATCGTGGAGGGCAGCTTGGCCTGGGGCTGGGCGACATCCGCCATGGGGGCTCCGGGGTGGGGTGGCCCAGTGTCCCATCCCCCGGCCCGGCGGAGGTCACGGGACAGGGCTCCCGGGAGGCGGTAGGCTGGAGGGAGGCCCCCCCCGCGGGGGCCTCGTTCCGTCCCCCGAAAGGCCCGCCGTGTCCGCCCCTGCCGAGTCCCCCGCCCTGCTCATGGCCTGCTTCGAGGCCACCGCAGCCCGGGTGCCGGACCTTCCCGCCGTGGAGGTGCCTCCGGGCAAGGGACGCCCCCAGCGCCGGTCCTTGACTTACCGGCAGCTGCGCCAGGAGGCCCTGGCCGTGGCGGCCCGCCTGGCCCCCCTCGTCGCGGAGGAGCGGGTGGTGGCCCTCCTCCTGCCCCGCGACTCGGCCCGCCTCTACGCCGCCCAGCTGGGGGTGCTGTACGCGGGGGGCGCCTACACCTGCATCGATCCCGCCTTCCCCGAGGGGCAGGTGGCCGACATCCTCGCCGATGCGGAGGCCGCCGCCCTGCTCACGGATGCGGAGGGCGCGGCCCGGGCCCGGGCCCTGGGCTTCCCTGCCGAACGCACCTTCGACGTGGGCACCGCGCCCCTGCCGGAGCCGCTGCCGGAGCCGCCTGCCACCCCGTGGCTCACGCCCGAGAGCCTGGCCTACCTCATCTACACCAGCGGCACCACGGGGCGCCCCAAGGGCGTGATGATCGCCCACCGGGGCATCGCCAGCCTGGTGGCCTCGGATCGGGCCGAGTTCGGCCTGGGCCCCGGCGATCGCGTGGCGCAGGGCTCCTCCCCCGCCTACGACTCCAGCGTGGAGGAGACCTGGCTCGCCTTCGCCTCAGGCGCCACGGTGGTGGTGATGGACGACGAGGCCGCCCGCCTGGGGCCCGACCTCGTGGGCTGGCTGCAGCGGGAGCGCATCACCGTGCTCTGCCCGCCGCCCACCCAGCTTCGCACCACGGGCTGCACGGATCCCCAGGCCGCCCTGCCGGACCTGCGCCTCCTCTATGTGGGGGGCGAGGCCCTGCCCCGGGACGTGGCCGACCACTGGGCGCCGGGGCGCCGCCTCGTGAACGGCTACGGCCCCACCGAGTGCACTGTGACCTGCCTGCGCGCCGAGGTGGTGGCGGGCGGGCCCATCGCCATCGGGGTGCCCGTGCCCGGCATGACCGCCCACGTGCTGGATGAGCAGCTGCAGCCCGTGTCCGAGGGCGACAAGGGCGAGCTCTGCATGGGCGGCGTGGGCCTCGCCCGGGGCTACCGGAACCGCCCGGAGCTCACGGCCCAGAAGTTCATCGACCACCCGGAGCTGGGCCGCCTCTACCGCACGGGCGATCTCGTGCACCGGAGCGGCGATGGGCTGCTCCACTACCACGGCCGCATCGACGCCCAGGTGAAGCTGCGGGGCTACCGCGTGGAGCTGGAGGCCATCGAGGCCCGGCTCGCCGAGTGCGAGGGCCTGCGGGCCGCCGCCGTGGCGGTGCAGGGCGAGGGACCCCAGGCCCAGCTCGTGGGCTACGGCGTGCCCACGGACCCCGCGGTCCCGCCGGATCCGGACCACCTTATCGCCGCCCTCCGCAAGGTGCTGCCGGCCTACATGGTGCCGGGGCGCTACGCCTGGCTCGCCGAGCTGCCCACCACCGTGGGGGGCAAGCTGGACCGCCGCGCCCTGCCCGTGGTGGCCGCCCCGGAGCGGGAGGTGCACGCCGTGGTCCTCCCCCGCACCCCCCTGGAGGCGCGCATCGCCGCCGCCTTCCGCCTCGTGTTGCCCGGGGAGGGTCCCCTCTCCGTGGAGGACGACTTCTTCAACGACCTCGGCGGGGACTCCCTCACGGCCGCCATGGTGGTGAGCGAGCTGCGGGAGCACGCCGACACGGCCCTGCTCACGGTGCGCGACCTCTACGAGGCCCGCAGCATCTCCGACCTCGCCCGGCGGGCCGGCACCGCGGGGGAGGCGCCCACGCCCCGGGCGCGGGTCCACGCCCCACGGGGGCGCCAGGCCCGGGCCACGGCCTTCCAGGGCCTCGGGCTGCTCGCGGGGCTCCTGCTCACGGCCCCCCTGGCCTGGCTGGCCTCCTTCCGACTGCTGCCCTGGCTCCTGGGGCACCTGGGCCTCCCGGCGCTCCTGCTGCTGACCCCCCTCCTCGCCGCGGGCACCCTGGCCCTCTACACGCTTGGAGCGGTGGCGCTCACGGTGGCCGTGAAGCGCATGCTCATCGGCCGCTACACGGCCCGGCGCGAGCCGGTCTGGGGCGCCTACTACGTTCGCCACTGGCTCGTGGCCCTGACGGCCCGCCTCATCCCCTGGCGCACCCTGGAGGGCACCCCCTTCCAGGCCTCCGTGCTGCGGGCCCTCGGCGCCACGGTGGGTGCGCGGGTGCACCTCCAGCGCAACACGGCCCTGCACCTGGGCGGCTGGGACCTCCTCACCCTCGGGGATGACGCGAGCGTGGGGCAGGATGCCTGGCTGCGCCTCGTGGACCTGGAGGACGGCGAGCTGGTGATCGGCCCCGTCACCCTCGGCGCGGGGGCGGCCCTGGAGCCCCGGGCCGGCATGGATGGCGACACCGAGCTGGGGCCCGGGGCCTCGCTCACGCCCCTCAGCGCCCTCCGCCGCGGGGCCCGGGTCCCCGCGGGCGAGCGCTGGGAAGGCGTGCCCGCCCAGCGGGTGGGCCTCACGCCGCCCGCGCCGGCCCTGCCCCCCGAGGCTCCCTCCTGGTCCCCCATGGCCCACGGCCTCGCCCTGATGGCCGCACGCACCCTCACCTCCTCCCTGCTGGCGTTGCCCACGGCCCTCCTGGCGCTCGCCGTGGCGGCCCTCTGCGGCGTGGGCGCCGGCCGCGCCCTGGCCTGGCTCACGCACCCCTCCCTGGAGCCGGGCCTCTTCTGGGCCGGCACGGGCCTCGCCCTGGCGGCGGGCCCCCTCACCGTGGCCTGTGAAGCCCTCCTCTGCCGGGCCCTGGGCCCCGTTCGGGAGGGTGTGATCGGCCGCTGGAGCCCCGCCTACCTCCGCGTGGCCCTGAAGACCGACCTCGTGGCCCGCGCGGGCGACGTGCTGAGCGGCACGCTGTTCTATCCCACGTGGCTGCGGGCCGCGGGCATGAAGGTGGGCCGGGGCGCGGAGGTGAGCACCATCCTCGACGTGGTGCCGGAGCTCATCGAGATCGGGCCCGACAGCTTCTTCGCCGACGGCATCTACCTGGGCGGCCCGCGCGTGTTCCAGGGCACCGTGACCCTGGCCAAGGTGCGGCTGGGCGCCAACACCTTCCTGGGCAACCACGTGGTGATCCCCGGCGGGCAGACCCTGCCCGAGGACGTGCTCCTGGGCGTCTGCACCCTGGCCGACGACTCCCGCGTGCAGCCCGGCACCGGCTGGTTCGGGCACCCGCCCTTCGAGCTCCCGCGGCGGGAGGTGGTGACCGTGGACCGCAGCCTCACCCATGCCCCCTCCTTCATCCGCTACTGGAACCGCGTGTTCTGGGAGGCCCTCCGCTTCACCCTGCCCGTGCTGCCCGCCCTGGCCCTGCCGCTCTGGTACGAGTCCCTGGCCTGGGCGGAGGCGAAGACCGGCCCCGCCGCCTTCCTGCTGGTGGCGGTGCCCCTGGCGAACCTCGCCTTCCTGGCGGGCTTCGCGCTGCTGGTGCTGATCGCCAAGTGGGCCCTCCTGGGCCGGGTGAAGCCGGGCCAGCACGCCCTCTGGAGCTGCTGGTGCAGCCGCTGGGACTTCCACTACGTCATGTGGGTGGTCTACGGGCGCGGCTTCCTCACGGCCCTGGAGGGGACGCTCTTCCTCACGGCCTACCTGCGCCTCATGGGCATGGACATCGGCCACGGCGTGGTGCTGGGGCCGGGCTTCTCCCAGGTGGTGGACCCCGACATGCTCCACTTCGAGGACGGCGTG
>CAZVKM010000002.1:0-33887 GCA_964627685.1 uncultured Solibacteraceae bacterium
GGCGGTGCGGACGATGAAGCCCTCGGCGTCGGCCGCATGCATGCGGATGAGGTTGCGGAGGCGCTCCCGCTCCTCGGGGGCCGTGATCTTGCGGCTGATGCCGATGGGGTCGATCCCGGGCATGTAGACCAGGAAGCGGCCGGGGACGCTCAGGTGGCGGGAGAGCCGGGGGCCCGTGGTGCCGATGGGGTCCTTCACCACCTGGACGAGGACTTCATCCCCCTCATGGAGGGGGGGCAGGGGGGGCGGGGGGGCCGGAAGCTCTTCGGGTTCCTCGCCGGGCTCCGCCTCCTCCTCCGTCAGCTCCGAGCCGAGCCCGGCGGCCGCGAGGCGCTGGTTCACGGGATCGTCCAGGTAGAGGAACCCGTCCTTCTGGGTCCCGATGGCGATGAAGGCGCTCTGCATCCCGGGGAGCAGCTTCGCCACCCGCCCCTTGAACACGTTGCCGACCAGGCTCTTGCTCGTGGCCCGCTCGATGAACAGCTCGCAGAGCTGACCGTTCTCGAGCAGGGCGATGCGGGTCTCCATTGGGGTCGCATTGACCACCAGGGACTTCCGGACGTCCATGGGTTGTACCTCTCTTCGAACCCGGCCAAGGGGGGACTCGCCCGCCTTCCCATTCCCCCAGAGGCCATGCCAGGCCACGGGGACCTTCTTTATACCACAGGCCCCCCGACGGACCGGGCCGTTTCCGCCCACCGAACCTCCGGACGGCCCCATGCGTTCATACTCCTGTGGGAACCCCAGCGACCATGGAACCGGCCGAACATCTCCGCCTCGTGCGCCAGGGGGACCCCCTGGCCTGGGAGGCCTTCGTCCGGGAACACCAGGGCCGGGTCTTCGGCCTGGCCTACCACTACACCACCCATGCGGAGGACGCCCGGGACCTGGCCCAGGAGGTCTTCGTCCGCATCTACCAGAATCTGGGGCGGATCCCGGAGGATGGGGGCCTGGTGCCCTGGCTGGTGACGCTCACCCGCAACGCCTGCATCGACTTCCTCCGCCGGCGTCAGGCCAGGCCCCCGGCCTGGGACCTGCCCGTGGAGGAGGTCTTCGGACTCGCCTCGGGGGAGGCGGGTCCCGAGGAAGCCCACCTGGAGGTGGCCCGGCGCCGGGGACTGCATCAGGCCCTCCGGGAGCTCACGGACCTGAACCGGGAAATGATCCTCCTGAAGGAGATCCAGGGCCTGGCCCTGGAGGAGATCGCCCGCCTGCTGGGCGTGCCGCTGGGCACCGTGAAGTCGAGGTCCAACCGGGCCCGCCTGGAGCTGGCGGAGAAGCTCACCGCCCTGGGCTGGGGAGGCTGACCATGGATCCGAACCTGCACCTCGATCTGACCCGCGCCATCCTCGCCCGCACGAGCGGCGGCAGCTGCCTGGCCCTGCGGGAACAGGCCTGCGCTTACGTGGACGGGGAGCTCGATCCCCTCCGGAAGGAGCTCCTGGAGGCCCACCTCCCCCATTGCCCCGCCTGCGCGGGGCTGGTGGCCACCCTCCGGGCCGCGGAGCGGGACCTGCCGGCCCTGCGGGCGGCGGAGCCCGGTCCCTGGTTCACGCAGCGGATCCTCCGGGCCTGCCGGCCAGCACCTATGGCCAGCCTCTGGAGCCGCCTCCTCCACCGGCCGCGCTTCGCCCTGGAGGCGGCCTACGTGGGGGCGGCCCTGGCCTTCCTCCTCCTGATGTGGCCCCTCCCGGGGCGGCCCGGGGGCCTGGGTGCGGCCCCCGTGAAGGGGTGGGTCCAGGCCACGCGGCCCGGGGTCGGAGCCCTGGGGCAGGGCCTCCATGCGGTGGCGGAGGCCCTGTCGATGAAGGAGGGCCCCGGAGCGCCCGCCACCGAACCCGCCAAGGCCCCGGCGCGTTCTGATTCCTAGTGACGCCGCCTTCACCCCTTCCCATGATTCCCGGAGTTCCCATGTCCCTTGAGCCCCAGACCGACGCCCGCCCGACCGAAGCGACCGGTCGCCCCGATCCGCGCCTCTGCTCCCCGAAGCTGGCCCTCGCCCTGTCCATCCTCCCCGGCTTGGGGCAGGTCTACCTGGGCTACCCCCGGCGGGGGCTGGCCCAGATCCTGATCGTGGGAACCCTGGTCTCCATCCTCTCCGCGGAACTGCACCTGCGCATGGAGCCCCTCCTCACCCTCCTGCTGATCTTCACCCTGCTGCACAACCTCGTGGATGCCTACCGCCGCGCTGTGCTCCTGCGCGATGCGCTGAATGGTCTGGAGACCGTGCCGCCCCCCCTGGGCTGGGGCACCTTCCCGGCCGCGGGTCGCCTGCTCGCGGGGCTGGTGCTGATGGTCGCCGGTACCATGGCCCTCCTGCACCTCCGCTTCGGAGTGTCCTTCGCCTGGGTGTGGGACTGGTGGCCCGTGGGCTTCATCCTCCTGGGCGCGCTGTTGCTCTCCCAGGCCCTGAGGGACCGCGCCGCGGAAGCCGCCGCCAAGCCCTGACCCGACCCTCTACCGATTCCTCTCCTCCACGGGCGTGGCCGAAGGCCTGCCCCACGCAAGGACCTTCCGATGCATCCCTTCCCTCCGGCCCTCGTCCTCCTCGGGGCCCTCAGCAGCAGCCTGCCCGCCCAGACCCCCGCCCCACCGGCTCCCGTCGAGCTCAAGGGATTCGCGGCTACCCTGGAGCGCCTGAGCCAGCGAGGCACCTTCAACGGCGTGGCCCTGGTCGCCCAAGGCGACCGGATCCTGATCCAGAAGGCCCAGGGCCTGGCGGATCTGGCCCACGGCGAGCCCAACGGGCCCGGCACGAAGTTCAACCTGGCTTCCGTGGGCAAGCTCTTCACGGCCGTGTCGATCCTGCAGCTGGTGCAGGCGGGCCAAATCTCCCTCGAGGCCCCCGTGGGCCGGTACCTGCCCGACTACCCCAACTCCGCCGTGCGGGACTCGGTTACGGTCCGCCACCTGCTGAACCACGCCAGTGGGCTGGATGACTTCTTCACCGAGGCCTTCGAGGCCGCCAGCAAGGATCGCTTCCGGAACCCCAGCGATTTCCTCCCCCTGTTCGCCGGGAAGCCGCTCCTGTTCACCCCGGGAACCGATGATCGGTACAGCAACGCCGGGTTCCTGGTGCTGGGCCTGATCGTGGAGCGTGTGAGCGGTGCCTCCTACTTCGACTATGTGGCGAAGCACATCTTCGAGCCCGCGGGGATGACGGGGGCTGGCTTCGACGAGGCGGACCTCCCCTCCCCCCACCTCGCCACGGGGTACTTCCCGGCCAAGGGGCGCCCCGGACGCTGGCAGAGCAACCTCTTCCAACATGTGGTGAAGGGGGGGCCCGCGGGTGGGGGCTACGCCACGGCCGCCGACATGCTCCACTTCATTCGCGCCCTGGTCGGGGGGAAGCTGCTGGATGCCGCTCACACGCGCCTGGCCCTGACGCCCTCCGAGGACCGCCGCGGCGCGTCCTACGGGGTGGTCCGCGTGAAGGACCGCACCATCTACGGCCACTCGGGAGGCTTCGCGGGCATCGGGGCGAGCGTGAACCACGGCCTCGAGTCGGGCCTGACGGTGATCCTCTTCAGCAACCAGGATCGGGCGGACTGGGCCCTCCTGGAGGCGGCGGCCCAGCGCCTCCTGGTCGGGGAGCTGCCCCACCATGCGGCCCTGGACTTCACCCGGAAGGTGGCGGACCTCGCCCCGGCGGCGGGCGCCGAGGCCGCCTCGGCGCACCTCCGCGCCCATCCAGAGGGTCAGCTGATGGCGCCGTTCCTGAAGGACCTGGTGGACGAGGCGGTCTGGGAGGGGCGGGAGCCCTACGCCAGCGCCCTGAAGCGCCTCCTGCCCTCCGCCCCCTGATCGGACCCCAGGTCCCTGTCGATTCCCCACCCCGGGTCAGGCCCGAGGCCTGCCCACCTTCCGGAGCTTCCATGCCCACACCCGCCCTGCTCGCCCCCGCCCTCGTGGCGCTCCTCGCCAGCCCCGCCGCCGACCGCGGCCCCTCCACGCCCGACGAGCGGGCCCGGGTGCTGCGCCTCGCCGAGGACCTCGCCAAGGATCCCCTCAAGGCCCAGGCCGCGGAGGGGCGCTGGTTCGCCAAGTGGCTGGACGAGGTGCCCGATTTCATGTTCGGGCCCGAAGCGCCCGCCCGCTGGATGGAGGGCGCTGTGAAGGCGGATTTCCGCCGCACGGCCATCTTCAGCTACATGGTGGGCGGCGTCTCCCACATGATCCAGCATGGGATCCCCGATCCCACCAAGGCCCCGGACAAGGGCCTGGCCGTCCACACCGCCGCCCTTGAGCGGGTGGTGCGGGCCTACGCTGCCGTGCGTGAGGGCAGGCCCGAGCTGCGCACGGAGCCGATGGACGAAGCCCTGGCCCGCCTGAATGCAGGCACCTTCCCCGCCTTCGTGCAGGGGCTGTTCGGGAAGGCGAAGTGAGGTTCCTGGTCGGGGCGCTCGCCGCACTCACCCTGGCGGCGCAGGAGGCGCCCGCCCGCCTCCTGGCGGAGATCCAGGCCCACGCGGCACTGCGGCCGAACCTGGAGGCCCTCTGCGACGACGTCGGGCCGCGCCTCACGGGCTCGCCTGGGCTCGAGCGGGCCCAGGCCTGGGCCATGGCCACCCTGCGCCGCGGCGGTGCGGAGCAGGTGCACCTGGAGTCCTACGACCTGGGCCGTCCCTGGCGCCGGGGCGTGGCCCGGGCCCGGCTCCTCAACGCCCACGGGGGCGCCCTGTCCATCGCCCAGTGGGGGTGGACGGAGGGGACGAAGGGGGTGGTGCGGGGCGACGTGGTCCTCCTGGAAACCCCCACGCTCCGGGACTTCGAAGCGATGGCTCCGCGGCTCCGTGGCAAGGTGGTGCTCGTGAAGACCCGGCCCCGGGCCACGCCCGAGGAGCGCAAGGACCTGAAGGCCTACTGGGCGCGCCTCACGAAGGCCTGGCGAAGCGTGCCCTTCGCCCTCGTGCTGGTCCCCTCTGAGAAGGCCGCGGGCCTCTCCGACATGGCCGGGGGCCCCGACTTCCTCTACACCTCGCGCACCGCCTTCATCTCCGCGGAGCATGCGGCCCAGCTCCGGAGGCTCATCGCCCGGGGGATCGTGCCCCGGGTGGAGGCTGAGCTGGGCGGCGGCTTCGGCCCGAAGCCCGTGAAGGCGGGCAACGTGGTGGCGGAGCTGCCCGGGTCGGAACATCCGGAGGAGGTGGTGATCCTCGGGGCCCACCTGGATGCCTGGGATCTGGGCAATGGCGCCACGGACAACGGCGCGGGCGTGGTGGCCCTGATGGAGGTGCTGCGAGCCGTGAAGGCGGCCGGGCTGCGGCCGAAGCGGACCCTGCGCCTCGTGCTCTTCTCTGGCGAGGAGCAGGGCTGCCTGGGTAGCAAGGCCTACCTGGCCGCGCACCGGTCGGAGCTGGAGCGCACCCAGGCGGTGCTCGTGATGGATGCCGGCAGTGGTCGCATCACCGCCATGGCCGATGGCCAGGTGGATGCCTGGGCGGAGCGGCTGCAGGCGATCCTCGGGGACCTCCCCGTGGACTACGCCCGGCCCGGCGGCAGCGACCAGGAGACCTTCCGGAAGGCGGGGATCCCCGCCTTCAGCCCCCAGCAGGAGCCGCTGGACTACTGGACCCACACCCAGCACACCCCGCTGGACACCGTGGACCACGTGGTGGAGGCGGACCTCCTCCAGGCCACGCAGGTCATGGCCCTCGCCGCCTGGGGCCTCCTCAACGGCCCGCGGCTCCCGCACGTGGCGCCGGATCCGGGGTTCTAAAAGAAGAACGCAAATGGCGCGAATGGATCCTGGCGTGAAAGCCCTCCGGCCTGCGTCCGCTTAGGTGGACGCACTTCCGGGGGCGGGGGGGGGATGGCCCCTGAAGCCATCGTTCGCCCGCCCCCGGAAGGGAGGGCTGGGCCAGGTGGAATGGCGGGGCTCCTGGTTTGGAGTGCCGGCGTGGATTTGGCCCCATCAGATCATGCCGGTCCACGATGCACGCGAATGAAGGTCGAAGCACCTCTGCCTCGACCTTCATTCGCGCCATTCGCGTGGCCCGAAGGGCCCCTTCGCGCTATTCGCGTTCCAATCGTTTAAACCGCGAAGGCGTCTTCCAGGTGCGGGGTGCGCTCCTGGGCCTCCTTGGAGGTGATGCGATTGCGCTCATCCACGAACACGACCTTGGGCACGCGGGTGGCGTTCTCCTCCTCGGTCATCCAGCCGTAGTTGGCGATGATCACCAGGTCGCCCTTGGTGACCAGGTGGGCGGCGGCGCCGTTGATCCCCACCTCGCCGCTGCCGGGGACGCCCGGGATCACGTAGGTGCTGATGCGGGAGCCGTTGGTGACGTCGTAGATGTCCACCTTCTCCCCCTCCAGGAAGCCGGCGGCCTCGATGAGCAGGGGGTCGATGGTGATGGAGCCCACGTAGTCCAGGTCCGCGCGGGTCACAGTGGCGCGGTGGATCTTCCCAAGCAGGAAATGTCGAAGCATCGGTCCTCCGGTCCAGGCCACCCTTCGAGGGGGTCCCGGCCAACAGATAAGGATGGGGCCGTCCGGAGGGTTTTTCCAGTGTCGGAATCTTCCCAGTCGGCTCCTCTGAGGCGCCTTTGGGTGCAAAGAATTCACGCTTTTTAACAACAATTCGCACACGTCATTCGAGGCTGGGGGCTAGCCTGCAGGCCAACCCTCCCGAAAGGACCGACATGTTGCCGACGCTGGCCTCCTGGCTGAAGCCGACCCTGCGCCTCGCCCTCCTCCCCCTGTTGCTGACCGCCACCAAGGTCGACCTGTGGGCCGAGGGCCCCAACGATCCGGCCCCCCACATCAACGCCCGGGGGACGGTGAACGGGAAGAAGGTGCTCTTCGACAACACGCACGGCTCCACGGCCGGTGCGGCGGATTGGGTCATCGACGGCGGGTTCTCCGACTTCGCCAACGCCCTGGCGGATCGCGGCTACTACGTGCAGGAGCTCCGGAAGACGGGTCCGCTCACCCTCAGCGACCTCTCGGGCTGGGATGTGCTCGTGCTGGCCGAGTGCAACATCCCCTTCAAGACGAGCGAACAGGCCGTGCTCCTGCAGTACGTGCAGAACGGCGGCTCCATCTTCTTCATCGCGGACCACTACAATGCCGACCGGAACAAGAACCGATGGGATGGCTCCGAGGTGTTCAACGGGTACCGCCGCGGCGCCTTCGGCAACCCCACCAAGGGCATGAGCGCCGCGGAGACCGCCAGCTACCCCATGCAGAACGTCACCAGCACCGACTGGCTTGGAACGAACTTCGGCGTGCGCTTCCGGTACAACGCCCTGGGCGACATCACCGCCAACGACATCGTGGCGCCGGCCCAGGCCTTCAACATCACCAGCGGGGTGGCCACCGTCGCCATGCACGCCGGCTCCACGCTCGCGATCCTCGACCCCACCAAGGCCAAGGGCCTCGTCTACCTCCCCGCCACCACCACCAAGTGGGCCAGCGCGGTGGACCAGGGCGTGTACAACGGCGGGGGCCGGGCGGAGGGCCCCTTCGTCGCCATCGCCAAGATCGGCTACGGCAAGGCCGCCTTCATCGGCGACTCCTCCCCGGTGGAAGACGCCACCCCCAAGTACCTCAAGGAGGAGACGGGGGGGACGAAGACCACCCATGCCGGCTGGCAGGAGCAGAACGATGCCGTGCTCATGCCCAACCTCATCGACTGGCTGGCCAGCCACGAGTCGTACACCGCCCTGAACCAGGTGGCGGGCCTGCAGCTCGACACGCCCACGGCCCTGCTGGCCATGGAGGATCCCGCCAGCTCCACGGAGCCCCTGGCCGAGCCCTGGGCCACCCCCGCCGCGGGCTACAAGTGGTACGACCCCAGCACCTTCAAGACGGGCTCCTACGCCTACGGCATCCCGGTGGCGAGCTACACGATCACCGCCAGCGCCGGCGCCAACGGCACCATCAGCCCCACGGGCACGGTGAGCGTCGTCAGCGGCGGGAGCCAGACCTTCACCTTCACCCCCTCCGCGGGCTACGCGGTGGCCGGGGTCACCGTGGATGGCGTGGGCCAGGGCGTGCTCAGCACCTACACCTTCAGCAACGTCACCGCCAACCACACGATCGCCGTGTCCTTCGTGGCCACCGGCACGAGCTTCACCGAGGGCTTCGAAACCGGCACCAAGACCGCCTACGCCACGGGCAACGTGACCTTCGCCTCGGGCACCTGGACCCTGAATGACGCGCTCCTGGGCAACACCAGCTCGGATCCGAAGGTGGGCATCCAAAGCGTGCGTATGCGCAACAGCGGCAAGCTCACCATGGCCTATACCTGGGCCACGGGCGCCAAGACCGTCACCGTCAAGCACGCGGTTTACGGCAGCGACGCCGCCACCACCTGGACCCTCTGGTACTCCACCAACAACGGCGGCACCTGGACCCAGACCGGCGGCACCATCACCACGTCCTCCTCCACCCTGCAGACGGCCACCTTCACCCTGAACGTCACCGGCGGCCTCCGCTTCGAAATCCGCAAGACGGACGGCAGCACGCGCCGGGTGAACTTCGACGACTTCAAGGTGGTCGGGTACTAAGCCCC
The DNA here is from genome assembly GCA_964627685.1 of uncultured Solibacteraceae bacterium. Taxonomy (GTDB): domain Bacteria; phylum Acidobacteriota; class Holophagae; order Holophagales; family Holophagaceae; genus JAFDVN01. The sequence continues at coordinate 8,519 of CAZVKM010000002.1, forward strand.
ACCCACCCACGAAATGGGCCCGGCTTCGCCGGGCCCTTCGCTTGGAGTTCCCTCCCGATCAGTCGAAGAGCACCACGTGGAGGTCCAGTCCCGGGAGCCGGGGCAGGGGAACGGGCGGGGGCGCGAGGGGCAGGCGGATGGCGGTCTCCAGGTCCAGGCGGGCCCGGGGATCCGTGAGGCGCCTCAGGATCCAGCGACCCCCCACGCAGACATAGATGCGGGAAGGGTCATTGGGCACGAGGGCCACGTAGCGCCGCTCGCCGGGCCGCCAGTATCCCTGCATCCAGGGCGGGCAGGCGTGGCGGTGCCGGGGGCGGTCGTGTTCCCAGTCCCGGTGGTCGTCGCGGTCCTCATCGCGCTCATGGAAGTGGTGACGCTCCTCCTGGCGCCGCTCCTTCCAGTAGCGTTTCTCCTCCTTCTCGCGCTCCTTCCAGTAGTGGCGGTCCTCCTTCTCGCGCGCCTTCTCCCGGCGGCGCTCCCACTTGTCGTCGTGGTCGAGCAGGGCCGGCGGAGCAGGGGGCGTGGTCGGGCTCAGGGATGCGAAGCACAGCATGAGGCTCAGCACGGGGGCTCCTAGTTGAAGAGGACGACGTGGAGGTCCACGCCGATCCGCGGAAGGGGGACCGGCGGCGGTGCGGTGGGCAGCCTGAGGCAATCCCCCACCTCGGCCTGGAGGGAGAGGTTGAACCCCTTGCGCAGCTCCCACTGGCCATCCACGAGGAAGTAGGCCCGGTCCCGGTACCGGGGATCGATGGCGATGTAGGGGCGCTCGGGCAGGCGGCCGAACTTCTTGGCCAGGCCGGGCGGCAGGCCCCCCTTCTTGGCCAGGCCGGGGGGCACGAAGCCCTCCTTGTCATGGCCGTGGCCCCGGCCATGCCCCTTGCCCTGAGGCACTGCGAGGAGGGAGAGGGAGAGCAGCAGGGGCATGGACATGGGATCCTCCAGGGCGTGGTGACCCCCAGGATACGCCTCCCAGTCCGGGGCGCCCGCCTCAGGCCTGCTGGGGGCTCAGGGTGACGTTCAGGACGGCCTCGTCGTGATCCGGCGTGAGGATCACGTTGTCGATGAGCCGGGTCCCCCCCACGAAGGCCGCCACGCAGAGGGCCACGGTGCGGTCCACCTCCCCCGTGAAGGTGTCGAGGGTCTGCGCATCCACCAGCTCGAGGTACTGGAGCTCATCCACCCCCTGTTCGCCTTCGAGGGCGGCCTGGGCCATCTGGAGGAGCTTGGCGCTGGTGCGCTCACCGCCCTTGAAGGCGGCCTCGGCGGCCAGGAGCCCCCGGCTGATGCAGAGGGCCCGGGCGCGGTCCACCTCGGAGAGGTAGCTGTTCCGGCTGCTCATGGCGAGCCCGTCCTCCTCCCGGATGGTGGGCACGACCACCACGTCCACGGGGAGGTTCAGGTCCCGCACCATGCGGCGGACCACCAGCGTCTGCTGGAAGTCCTTCTGCCCGAAGAAGGCCAAGTCGGGCTCCACGATGTTGAAGAGCTTGGCCACCACCGTGGCGACGCCCCGGTAGTGCCCCGGGCGATACTGGCCGCAGAGGGGCTCCGCCAGGCGCCCGGGCTCCACGAAGGTCTGGAAGCCGCTGGGGTAGATCTCGGAGGGCTCGGGCAGGAAGAGCACCGTGGCACCCCACTCCAGGCAGAGGCCCTGGTCCGACTCCAGGTCGCGGGGGTACTTGCTGAGGTCCTCAGTGGGGCCGAACTGCGTGGGGTTCACGAAGATGCTCACCACCGTGGCATCGCAGCGCGCGGCGGACTGCTTCACGAGGGCGCCGTGCCCTTCGTGGAGGTACCCCATGGTGGGGACGAAGCCGATGCGCTTGCCCTTCTCCCGCAGGGTCTTCAGAAGGACCCTCAGGTCGGCGATGCTCCGGACGATGCGCATGGACAAAGAACGTACCTCTTCAAGGCAGGGGGGACGCGTGCGTCGCTTCAGGAACCCCCGGTGCGGCTGGGCCGCCACTGGGCCACCTGGGAACGAACGGCCTCTGCAAGCGTATAGGATTCGTCGGCATTGGGGAAGGAACCATCTCGGACGTCCTGGGACCAGCGCTGCAGTGCGGTGCGGAGGTGCTCCACCCCATCGGCATAGACCCTCACGAACTTAGGTTTGCGCCCCTCGTGGAGACTGAGCAGATCGTGCAGCACGAGGACCTGCCCCCGGCAGTGCGGCCCGGCGCCGATGCCGATGGTGGGGATGTGCAAGGTCTCGGTCACACGCTGGGCGAGATCCGCCGGGATGCCCTCGAGGACCAGGGCGAAGCAGCCGGCTTCCTGGAGGCGCTGGGCATCCTCGAGGATCTGCAGGGCGTGTTCCGCATCCCGACCCTGGACCTTGAAGCCGCCCATCATGTGCAGGCTCTGGGGTGTGAGTCCCAGGTGCCCCATCACGGGGATCTCCGCGTCCACCAGGGCGTGGACCATGTCCAGGCGCTTCGTGCCGCCCTCGAGCTTCACGGCGGCGGCCCCGGCCCGGATGAAGGCGCCGGCATTGCGGAGGGTGTCCTCCTTGCCCAGGTGGAAGCTGAGGTAGGGCATGTCGGCCACGAGGAGGGCCCGCGGCTTGGCACGGGCCACGGCCTCCACGTGGTGGAGCATCATGGCCATGGTCACGGGCAGGGTGTTCTCGAAACCGAGGAGCACGTTCCCCACGCTGTCGCCCACCAGGAGGATGTCCACCACGGGATCCGCGAGTCGCGCCGTGAGCGCGTCGTAGGCCGTGGTCATCACGAGGCGGCGTCCCTCGGCGCTCCAGGCGAGGATCTGGGGGAGGGTGACCCGGTCCGGACCGGGGGCGTGGTGGCTCATGGGGGTCTCCGCTGCGTGAGTCGAAGCCCTGGAACGCCTATCGTTCCGGGAAGTTCACCGCGGGCAGGTTGGCCTGGGTGGGGGTCCAGTCTGCCAGGGGATCGCCCCGGTCGGGCAGCACGAAGCGCAGCCCGCTGGCCGTGACGGTCTCCTGGAAGCGGTGGAGGTCGGGGCGGCCGAGGAAGGCCTGGGACTGGGATTCCGACACCCGCGACCACACCTGCTGGAAGGCGGGGAAGGCGTCCTGGAGCCGGGACTGGGCGCCGAGGCGCTCGCCGCGTCGCAGGAGGATCCGGGCACTTTCCGTGGCGGCCTCCATGAGGTCCGAGGGGAACTGGAGGCTGCGGGCCAGGGCCAGGGCCTCGCCCCAGGCCCCCAGGGCCTCCTGGTCCACGGGGTCCGAGGCGGGGGCGCAGGCCAGCAGGAGGCCGTGGGCCTTCCGCCACTCCAGGTCGAGCCACCGGCTTCCGGCCCCGTCCACGGGGCCCTTCAGGGTCTCGAGCAGGCTCCAGGTGGTTTCGGAGGCGGGTCGGCCGGCCTCCAGGCCGTCCCGGGCATCGGCCTGGACGAGGCGCAACTGGGCCAGCCGATGGCGCCACACGAGCCCGGCCGCATCGAAGATCTGCGCCGCTTGCCGGAACAGCCGCGCGGCATCCCGCCAGGACCCGCCGAAGCCGGCCACCTCGGCCTGGAGGAAGGCCTGGTCCCCCTGCTCCAGGGGGGAGAGGAGGGCCCGCTGACCCCCGAGCGCCTTGAGCTGGTGGTGCTCGGCGCCCACGCGATCGCCAAGGGCCGCCACCGTGCGGGCCCGCCACATGCGCGCGAGGGTGGCGGCGGCCTCCTCGCCGGCGCGTTGGAAGCGCTCCACCGCCCGGTCCAGGTGGGACTGGGCCGGGGCCAGGTGATGCTGCAGGCTCTTCACCATCCCGAGGTGGAGGTGGGCCTGGGCCTGGAGCAGCGGATCACCGTGCAGGCGGGCGGCCTGGAGGGATTCCTGGAGCAGGCGGAGGGCCTGCTCGGTCTCCCCCTGCGCCACCCGCAGGGTGGACAGCACCAGCTCCACCTGCACGAGGGCCCGCACCTGCTGCCCGCTCTCCGCCATCCGGAGCGCGCCCTCCAGGAGGCTGGAGGCCCGCTGGAGCTGGCTCTGGTTGCCGAGGGCCCGCCCCAGCTCGAGGGTGAGATCCACCTGGTCGGCGGTGAGCGCCTTGGCCCCCTGCCCCTGGAGCAGGGCCAGGCCCTCCTCCAGCGCCTTGATGCCCTTGGGCAGGTGCCCCTGCATGAGGTAGAGGCGGGCCAGCGCGAGGCGGATGCGCGGGTGCTCGGCATGCTGCGGGGCGCCCCGCAGCACGTCCGCCGCGGCCATCACCGCGTCCCGGGCCTCGGGCAGGTGCCGCCGCCTCAGCTCCAGCTGGGCCCGCTTCCGCAGGAGGCGGGCCTGGAAGGGCGGGGGTGGGGAAGGCAGCTCCGCGAGGGCCTGATCGGCCCGCGTGAGCGCCTCCAGGGCTTGGCCGAGGGGGGAGGCCGGCGTGGCCTCCCCACCGAAGAGCCCCCCGCCGCTGTGGTGGGCCCAGGCATCGGCGAGGTGTTCCAGGAGGCGGGCCCTGTCCATGGCCGAAGGGTGCAGCTGGAGGGCCTGATCCACGACCCGCTTGACCTCCGTGGGGCTGCCGACCCCCTCGCGCTCGAGGGTCTGCAGCACGCCGGCCAAGGCGCTCTGCTCGTCCGCCGCGAGGCTCTGGAGGGCCACGCTGATGGGGCCCCGATCCCCGGAGCCCTTGAGGGCCCCCACGAGGGCCCGGGCGAGCCGCTTGAGCTCCGGTTGGGGGGTGTGGGCGAGCACCAGCTCGCGCCAGCGGGGATCCGGGATCTGGGCCTCGATGCCCTGGGTGAGCACGAGCTTCGAGCTCAGCGCGGCCTGGAGGATGTCCTCCATGGGGTCGCCGGCCAGGCCCAGGGCCCGGCCGAGCACATACACCCGGCGGGCCGGGCCCGCCCGGGCCCGCAGGCGCACCCGGGCCTGGGTGGGGGGGGAGAGGCGGTTGAGGCGGCCCACGAAGACGGGCTTCATCAGGTCCGTGCCCGCCTGCAGGTTTGGTCTTCGTCCCGGCGCCAGCACCCAGCGGCCATGGTCCTCCAGGAGGTCCCCCGCCTGCTGGGCCAGCTCGAGGAGGCCGAGCATCAGGCCGGGATTGCCGAGGGAGACGCGGAACAGCTCCTGGAGGAGGTCCTCCGGAAGCCCATGGCCCCCGAGCAGGTCCTCGAGCACCCGGCGCATGTCCTCATCCTCGAGGCGGTTCAGCACCACCAGGGCCGCGTGGGGCTCCTGCTTGATCTGGGCCACCATGGGCTTGAGGCCGGAACCCTGGGCCCCGGAGGGCAGGGACAGGAGCCAGGGGAGGGTGGAGCGGTGGACGAGCTCCCGCACCAGCGCCACCACCTCGGGGCGGCTCCGGTCCAACCCGGAGAGGTGGATGAGCCGGGGGTGGTGGGAGGCTGCGAAATCAAGGGCTTCGAGGGCGCCCTGGAGCTCCTCGGGGTCCAGGTCCTCCGTGGTGGCCTTGCGCCCTCCGGTGAGGAAGGCAAAGGCCGGCAGCCGCCGGGCGATCATCCGGGCCACGGCGGGCTGGCGGGCGTAGAGGTCGGCCTCGAGGCCGTGGAGCGCCTCCTCCAGCACCCGGCCCAGCAGGTGGGCCGGCCCCTCCTCATGCCCGAGGGGCAGGCGGTGGACCCACAGCCCCTCGCTCTCCGCGACCGCGCAGGCCCAGGCGGCGAGCTGCTCACGGCCGAGGCCCTCCTCCGCCATGAGGAGGATCACCCGCTCCATGGGGGCGGGGGCCGTGAGGCCGAGCATGAGGGACTTCAGGTAGGTCAGCTCCTGGCTGCGTCCACGGATGGCGCGGCCCATGGGGTCGGAGAGCGCACGGGGCGATTCCCAGGGCAGGCCCTCGGTCTCCCCGGGGCCGGGATCCCCCACGGAGAGCAGCGCCTTCAAGGGGGCCAGGGAACCGGGATCCTCGCCCAGCGCCCGGGGGAGGGTGATGATCCCCCGCCTCAGGCCGATCACTTCCGGGTGGAGGAAGCGCGCCTGGTTGTCGGTGGCCAGCAGGCCTTCGAGGTGGCGCTGGAACGCCTGACGCTGGACCGCGTTCCAGCGCTCCCAGCTGCGGGCCAGGGGCGTGCCCGAGAGGGCCTGGATGCTCCAGGCATGGTCCTCGTCGAACCCGAAGTGGGCCTCTTCCGGATCGAGGGGAGTCGCATCCTGGAAGCGGCCCAGGAAGACCTCCTTGAGGTGGTCCAGGCTCCGATCCTCCAGGCGCGGGGTCCACAGCTGGAGGAGGAAGCGGACCCCATCGGATTCCCGCCGCATGAGGTGGAAGGTGCTGCCCCCTTCCCGGGCCTCCCCCAGGTCCTGAAGCCAGGTCAGCCGATGGGCGCCGAATGTGCGGATCAGGTCCATGGCCAGAACCGGACAGGGGGGGCGTTGGGGGACATGGGGGGCAGTCTACCGCGGAGGGGTTGGAAGGGTGTTTGAAATTGCCGAGGAACCCTTTCGCGGATTGAGCAAAATCGCAGCCGGCCAAGGTTTGCCGTCGAGATTTCAGTTTGACCCCTGTGAGGACGATCGTCACAATCTTTCAGTTGATCGAGACGATGTGATCCGCTTCACGCGACGGCCCGCCTGTCGCGTCACGGCCCGCTTCCCCGGTCTTGGAGATGCTCATGGACGCTCAAACCAGCATGGCCAACGTCGATTCGAACCCCTGGGCCTGGTTCGACAAGGAGCACAGTGCCTCGACCCGCTTCATGGTGAGCGGCGCGATCTGGGCCCTGGTCGGCACCTTCTTCGGCCTCTTCGCCGCCACCGAGTACTGGGCTCCCGACCTCGTCCGCATCCTGCCGCAGCTCCAGTTCGGCCGCATCCGCCCCACCCACATCAACGCCGTGGCCTTCGGCTTCATCTCCATGAGCACTGTGGGTGCGATCTTCTACGTGATCCCCGAGCTCTGCCGCACCAAGCTCTACAGCGAGCGCCTCGCGAACGTCCTGATGATCGCCTGGAACGCCGTGCTCATCGCCGGGGTGTTCTGCCTCACCAACGGCATCACCGAGGGCCGCGAGTACGCCGAGCTGCCTTGGTTCCTCGACATCCCGATGTTCATCGCCCTGATGACCTACATCGTGATCGTGTGGGGCACGGTGCTGAACCGCCAGGAGAAGCAGCTCTACGTGACCACCTGGTACGTGGCCGGCACCACCCTCTGGTTCCCCGTGGTCTACCTCATCGGCAACCGCGTGTTCTTCCAGATGGACGGCATCGCCGACTCCATCGCCCAGTGGTTCTACGGCCACAACATCCTGGGCCTCTGGTTCACCACCAACGGCATCGGCCTGACCTACTACTTCCTGCCCAAGATCACCAAGAACCCCCTCTACAGCCACCTGCTGAGCATCGTGGGCTTCTCCACCATCGCGATGTTCTACACCCCCACCGGCACGCACCATCTCCTGCAGATGCCCGTGCCCGAATGGCTCAAGGCCGTGGCCGTGATCAGCTCCGTGATGCTGCTCGTCCCCGTGATGAGCGTGCTCGTGAACTTCTTCCTGACCATGAAGGGCAAGTGGGGCATGATCGCCACCAACCTGCCCCTGCGGTTCTTCCTGACCGCGATGTGGTTCTACCTCCTGACCTGCTTCACGGGCCCCTTCCAGGCCACCCGCTGGATCAACTGGTACCTCCACTACACCCACTGGGTGGTGGGCCACGCCCACTTCGCCCTGCTGGGCACCTTCGGCTTCGTGGCCTGGGGCGCCCTCTACTACTGCGTGCCCCGTGTGACCGGCAAGCAGTGGTACAGCCGCCGACTGGCCAACGCCCACTACTGGCTGAGCCTCTCGGGCACGGTGATCATGATGATCGCCCTGACCGTGGCCGGCCTCGCCCAGGCCGCCGCCTGGGAGGAGGGCACCGTGGTCTACCGCACCGTGATCCAGGTGGCCCCCTTCATGGGCCTGCGCGTCTTCAGCGGTCTCCTGATCGTCGTGGGCCAGGTGCTGCTGGTCTACAACATCCTGATGACCGTGTTCGGCTCTGATGCGGCCGACACGATGGAACCCCAGGACTGAGCCGAGCCGAGGAATTGACGATGACCACCCAACGCGCCAACTACCTCTACCCCTCCATCGGGATGGGCCTGATCCTCAGCGCCATCATCTTCGTGGTGGTGCTCGTGCCCCGCTGGACCTTCAAGCCGGCCCAGCCCAAGGACCTCCGCAACTACACCGCCCAGGAGCAGCGCGGCCGCACGGTGTACCGCCGTGAGGGCTGCTGGTACTGCCACTCCATGGCGAGCCGCCCCCAGGACTGGGACCACGGCGTGAAGAGCAAGGCCAGCGACTACTTCTACGACCACGATGGCCACCTGCTCGGCTCCGAGCGGAGCGGCCCCGATCTGGCCAACATCGGCGGCAAGTTCCCCGACGAGTACCACGATCAGCACCACCGGGATCCCCGCAGCCTCAAGCCCGGCAGCATCATGCCCCGCTACGACTACCTCTCCAAGCAGGACATGACCGACGTGGTGGCCTTCCTCCAGGGGAACGGCCCCAACGGCACCCGGGCCCTTGACGTCCACTCGGGCGAGATGAAGTGGGCCTTCTTCACCAAGACCTGGAACCCCGACCTGCCGACCATCCGCACCGTCCCCCGCAGCGAGGTCCAGCCCGGCGAGAAGATCGTGGGCGAGATCAACAAGGATTTCGTGACGGTGGAAGGGAAGCCCAACGGCTGGGAGTGGGTGGCCAACTGGAAGCACGGCGTGCGTGAGCGCGAGGAGATCGCCTTTAAGAACTACGAGGCGCACCCCGAGACCCCCTACAAGTACACCGCCGAGATCGAGGAGTTCATGTACGGGACCTCCCACGAGGCCCAGAACGCCAAGACCCCCCTCAACGCCCTGGCCACCAAGGCCTTCGCCAACGAGGAGGAGCTGCACCACGCCCGCACCGAGAACCCCGACGTGGCCCCCTGGACGGAAGTCTCCTTCAAGGAGCCCGAAGTCCTCCCGACGGACGTGGTCGGCCTCAAGGCCCTCGAAGCCCGCCGCGTGGTCGCGAACCAGGGTCGCGGCATCTACAACCAGAAGTGCTCCGCCTGCCACGGCCTCGATGGCAACGGCCACGGCTGGGCCAGCGCCAGCATGACCAAGCGGGCCGCCAACTTCTGGGAGGATAAGTTCCAGAACTACAAGACCGACACCTGGTACTGGCGCATCAGCCGCGGCGTCCCCGCCACGCAGATGCCCCGCTGGGAGCTGACCCTGGCCCCCGACCAGCGCCTCTACCTCGCGGCCTTCCTGAAGTACATCTCTCAGAACAAGGGCCTGGGCAAGCTGGCCGGCTCCGATGCCCCGAACGCCGGTGCGCCGCCCAGCGCCGCCGCCCCTCAGCCTTCCGCGAAGTGAGGATCCCATGAGCCAGGACCCCATGCACCACGATGAAGAGCCGATGGAGGAGGTCTCCGGGACCCGCATCGGCCACGGCAAGGCGCCCTTCGCCCTCGTCCTCCTGTACCTGATCATCCTCGTCTGGGCCGTCCTCTCCTGGATCCGCCCCAGCGGCACCTAGTCGGAAGCGAGGCCTCGATGAAGAAGATCCATTCGAACCTCTCCCTCGCCGTGCTGGCCCTCGGCCTCCTCGGCCTGGGCTGCGCCAGTGAAGGTCTGGGGGGCAAGGCCCCCGCCGGCGAGCTGATCCAGGCCGTGAACGCCGTCCCCGGCGGCCTCGAAGGCGTGGAACCCGACGCCCCCTATCCCCTCGGCCTCCCCTCGGCCGTAAAGGGCCGTCCGCTCTATCAGGCGAACTGCGCCTCCTGCCATGGCACCTGGTACACCGCCCAGGAGCGCCTCGATCTGGCGGCGGGCAAGCCCGAGGTGATCGAGCGCCTCAAGGCCGAGCACCGCGAACCCGGCAACGCCCTGGAGAAGGCCAAGGTTGGTCCCGACTTCGCCGGCCGTGACTGGCGCTTCCAGCGCACCCCCGCCGAGCTGTTCAACCTCGTCGCCTACGGCAGCGATCGCGTCGTGGCCAAGGGCAACACCTTCGTCCCGGCCATGGCCAAGGACGGCAAGGCCCTCGGCAAGCTCCACCCGGGCCCCGACGGGAAGCCCGGCATCGGCTGGATCGACCACCTCAAGGACAACCGTGGCAACGTGATGGTGGCGGCCAACGATCCCATGCCCGTGTGGCACAGCATCTACTACGTGTGGTCCCGTTCCATCGCTGGCGTGGCGCCGGATCAGTACAAGAAGGCCTGGGATGTCTACGGCCAGAACTGCAACGTGTGCCACGGCGTGATGGGCAAGGGCGACGGTCCCCTGTCTCGCACGATCACCCCCGCGCCCTTCAACTTCCACAACCGCAAGGCCATGGCGGAACAGACGGATGAGTTCCTCTACTGGCGCATCTCGGAGGGGGGCCAGTTCAAGTCCATCCCCGAGAGCATCCAGAACACCATGAGCCGTTCCGCCCTGGGACTGTACGTCCACCAGTGGTCCGCCATGCCCGCCTGGAAGGGCGTGCTCACGCCCGAGAAGCGCTGGCTGGCCGTCGACGGTGTGCGCATGAAGTCCTACGAGCAGGACTAGGGGAGACGACGATGCAAGAGAACACCCGCCGGACCCTCCTCAAGACCCTCACGGCCCTGCCCATCATCGGCGGCGCCATCGAGCTGCAGCACGTGATCCTTCGCTACTTCAAGCCCACCATGGCGGGCGGCCTGAAGAGCATGGTGGCCGAGCCCGACAGCGCCGGCAGCTCCGAGCAGGAGATCGCCGATCTCGACGAACTGAAGAACCCCTGGGACTTCAAGGAGTTCATCTACGTCCGCAAGTCGGTGGAGTACAGCAGCCGCAAGTGGCAGGGCGCCAAGATCCCGGCCTTCATCGTGCGCCTGCCCGAGGAGTACATCACCGACAAGAAGGACCCCAAGGGCGCCTACGTCGTGGTGCAGCGCATCTGCCCGCACCTCGGGTGCACCTTCAACTTCATCAGCAACTCGGAAGAGCTCGCCGGCGGCTACAACTACAAGGCCCCGGCGCCCTTCCACCCCTTTTTCGCGTGCCCGTGCCACCTTTCCGTGTACGATCCGACGCGTCCCCAGCCCATCGCGGGGACCGTGGCGGGCAAGCCCTTCGACAAGCTGCCGGGCAAGGTGGTCTCCGGACCCGCGCCCCGTCCTCCCCGCACCATGTCCTTCGACATCCGTGGCACGAAGATCGTGATCACGGATACCGAAGGCGGCGGTGTGGGTTAGAGGCAGGAGGAGACCGATGCTGACCAAGATCTGGAACGTCCTGCAGGGCCTTCTTCCGCGCCGTGGCGTGGCCGGCCACGTCTACCACGGCGTCCTCAACGCCCCCGTGAACTTCATCGAGTGGTTCAAGGAGCGCTGGGACAAGATGGACCTCTTCGACGAGACCCACGTCGAGAAGGCCAAGACCAACCCCTTCTATGCCATCGGCGGCATGTGGTACTGGGTGTGGATGCTCGTGATCGCCAGCGGCGTGCTGCTGATGATCTACTACGTGCCCGACACCAGCCAGGCCTTCGTGTCCATCGAGCGCATGCAGGCCAACTGGAAGTGGGGTGAGATCCCCATCGGCGCCATCATCCGCGGCATGCACAAGTACGGTGCGGACGCCTTCATCATCCTCGCCACCATCCGCGTGTACCGCATCTGGTTCAGCGGCGGGTACAAGGGCGGCCATGAGCTCAGCTTCATCGTGGCCCTCCTGCTCCTCATCATCGGCATGTACTCCGGCCTCACCGGCTACCTGCTGATCTGGAACCAGCGCGCCCTGTGGGCGACCAAGGTGATGGCGACCTTCCCCACCTACCTGGACAAGAACCCCAGCTGGATACCCGGCGGCGACTTCATCAACTGGACGAACCAGGGCAAGACCACCGCGCAGATCCTGCTCGGCGGCACCTCCATCGGTCCGGCCACGGTGACGCGGTTCTACGCCTTCCACTTCATGCTGTCGTTCCTCGTGATGATCTTCTTCGAGCTCCGCGTCTACCATCGCGGCTTCAAGCGGATGAACATCAGCCGCTGGTCGAAGTTCATCCTCTTCATGATCCTCGCGGGCATGGCCATCCTCATCCCGGCCGCCCAGGGCAGCCCGGCCAACCCCGAGGTCACCCCGAACCCCATCCTCAGCGACTGGTACTTCCTCGCGATGTACCACATGCTCAAGCTCCAGGATCCCTACCTGGCCACGATCCTCACCGTGGGCGTGCCCGCCCTGGTGCTGCTGGCCCTTTTCCTGGATCGCCGGCCGGAGACGGCCTGGAACGAGCGCCAGATCGCCAACTGGATCGGCATCGGCGGCCTCATCTACTTCATCGTCTTCAGCTTCCTGATCATCAACAGCATCGCGGACCTCCACCGGGACGCCCCCCTCTGGTACTACTCCATGGGCCTCTTCCTGCTCATCGGGTACTTCAAGGACTGGGGCTACGTGATGAAGCGGGACGGGAAGCAGTGGTGGGAGACCTTCCACCTCTTCTTCGTCGCCTTCCTGGTCGTCTCCATGAGCGCCAACACGCTCTTCCACTACTTCGGCGACATCCGCGAGTGGAACGTGCTGGCCAAGGCCGAGCTGCCCAAGGTCCTCGCCGCGCACCCCGGGTTCACCCAGGATCAGGCCCTCGACTTCCTCGAGAAGACCAAGCCGGGCCTGAACCTCTGGATGACCCCGGAAGCGACCGTGGCCAAGGGCATGCCCAAGGGCCTGGAGCTCTGGAAGATCCACGTCCTCGGGTGGCTCTTCATCCCCCTCGCGGGCACCGTCATCGGCCTGAAGCGCTGGGCTGACAAGCGGGACGCCCTCCTCGCCGCCGCGGCCGCCAAGGCCAAGGCCAAGACCGCGGGAGCCTAGGCCATGTATCACCAGGGGCGCATCAAGGCCAGCAAGTGGGTGGGGATCCTCCTCGCCGTCGTGCTGCTGAGCCAGTCCATCGCCCACTGGAAGGCCTTCTTCGCCAACGCCGGATTCATGAGCTACGTCGTGCTGATCGCCACCCTCACCCTCTTCCTCCTCCTGATGGTGGGGCTGATGGTGGTGGTCTACGCCGAAGAGAAGGTCCGGGGCAACGTGCAGCATCCCCGCCCCTGGTTCGAGCGCCTGGCGGACCGCTTCTTCCTGATTCATTCCGATTCATCGAGGGGTTGACCGTGAAAAAACGGAACATCTTCGGCACCATCTTCCTGGTCTTCGGCCTTGGGATCTTCTTCGTGCTCGGGGCGAGCAGCATCAGCGCCGAACTCCACGACGTGCTCCATGAGGCGCCCATGGGCGGCAAGCTCCGTCAGGAGAAGGCTCCCAAGCCCGTGAGCAAGGCCATCGACGCGGTGCTCCCCGCCACCGTGGCGGAGCTTCCGCACATCAAGGCCGTGAACCCCCAGAGCCAGAGCACCAGCGACAATCCCTTCCAGCAGTTCAACGTCGTCCGCTGGATGGGCTGGGCCTTCGTGATCGCCGCCCTCGCCGAAGTGGGCGTGGCCTACTGGACCCGCACCAAGGTCCAGGTGCAGGAGTAGGAGGCACCATGTACAAGAAATTCCTCCAGCTCACCAAGAACCTCACGGTCTCCCTCGAGAAGGGCGTGAACTTCCTGACCACCCAGGAGCACAACCCCCTGTACTTCCACGGGGCCCTGCCGCTCTACACCTTCTGGTTCCTGATCTTCTCCGGCATCCTGCTGTGGATGTACTACATCCCCACCCTGGAGCGGGCCTGGTCCAGCGTGAACTACATCACCAGCCTGCCCGTGTTCCTGAAGGACGCCTCCGGCCAGCTGGTCCTCGACAGGAATGGCGCGCCGGTCATCGACGCCGTCAACGTCGCCACGGGCATCCCCTACGGGGCCGTGGTCCGCGGCATCCACCGCTGGGGCGCCGCCGGCATGATGATCACCACGCTGCTGCACATGTTCCGCGTGTACTTCACGGACCGCCACCGCGCCTGGCGCTGGCTGCCCTGGGTCTCCGGCGTGTTCCTGCTCCTCTTCCTGCTCTTCGTGGGCGTGACCGGCTACCTGCTAGTGTGGGACGCCCGGGCCTACCGCATGGTCGTGGAGACCCAGGAGTTCCTGCGGGCCGTGCCCCTCGCCGGGGCCTGGATGGCGGACTTCCTCGTGGGTGGCAGCGGCATCAGCGACTACACGATCACCCGCTTCTTCTTCTTCCACATCGGCGGGGCCGCCTTCCTCTTCGTGCTGATCTGGGTGCACTTCATCCGCCTGCATGAGCCCGTGGTCACCCCGAGCCGCGCCAGCAACTTCCTCACCCTCGGCTTCATCCTGGTGGCCGCCGGCGCCCTGCCCGCCATCAACATCACCGAGCAGCTCATCCAGCAGTTCCCCGGCCTGGCCTCGGACCGCGCCTACATCGCCTCCGACGCCCCCGCCCAGATCGGCGTGCTGGTGGGCACGATGCGCTACGACGCCTGGTACATGTTCCCCTACTACCTCATCAACAAGGCGGGCGTGAACGGCGCCTGGGCGATCCTCTCCGTCTCGACCCTGCTGCTCATGGTGGCCCCCTTCTACCCCAAGGACCGCCGCGACAACCTGGCCTCCGTGGTGGAAGCCAAGTGCACGGGCTGCACCTTCTGCTCCCTGGACTGCCCCTTCGAGGCCATCACGATGCAGGAGCGGGCCCCCGGGTCCAAGTTCAAGCTCATCGCCGTGGTGCAGGAGGCCCGCTGCTCCGAGTGCGGCATCTGCGTCGGGGCCTGCCCCTTCCAGGCCATCGAGCTCCCGAACACGCATTCCAAGACCATCGAAGCTGAAGTGCTCGACCTTCTGAAGACGGGGGCCTAAATGAGCGAATCCACTGAGAAGAAGCCCCGCGTCATCGTCGGATTCGTCTGCGAGCGGTCCATCCCCATCCAGGAGATGATCGATCAGCAGAAGGCCCTCACCGACGATCCCGAGACGAAGATCGTGATCCTGCCCTGCTCGGGCATGGTGAAGCCCACCCAGATGGAGCTGGCCCTCTCCAAGGGCGCCGACGCCACCTTCGTGTGCGGCTGCGCCATCGGCGACTGCCATTACCGCACGGGCAACCTGATGATCCGCGAGCGGCTCGAAGGTGAGCGCAATCCCAAGCTCCGCAAGACCACCGACAAGCGCCGGGTGGGCATGTTCTTCTACACCATGAAGGACCGCCGCCTGTTCCTCGAAGCCCTGGAGTCCTTCAAGGCCTCCGTGGCCGAGATCCAGTAAGGAGACGACGATGGCCGCGCCCAGCAAGAACGCCGAGCCCAAGGTCAGCAGCTACATGGTCATGCTGCGGTACCTGGCCTTCTACCTCTTCTTCTTCGGAGTCCTCTACCTCGTGGGCCTCTTCGGCGAAGTGGCCGAGAGCTAGGCCAAAGGAGACCGTCATGACCGAGACCCTGGATCACCAGACGCCCGAGCAGAACGAGGACGCCCCCATCACCAACCGGGAGATCCTCAAGGAGAACTGGGTGCTCCGCAACGCCCTGATCTTCTTCATCCTCATGCTGGCGGTGCCCACCATCCTGGCTTGGAAGCTGGGCTGGTTCCTCATCGCGAACTAGGCCCCGGGAGCCCCCCGAGGGCTCCCGCCCCCCTTCTCCCTTCCCCTGGAGGTCCCATGGATCCCATGCAGACCAAGCTCATGGTCATCACCTTCACGGTGGTGGGCCTGGCCTTCGCCGCCGGCTTCGTGATGGTGGCCGTGTGGGCCATCCGCGCGGGCCAGTTCAAGGATGTGGAGGGGGTGAAGTACCGGATGCTCGAGGACTTCAACGCCAAGGGCGCCCCGAAGGATGGCGGGGAGTTCAAGGGCTGAGGCCCACGCTCATCCGACCGCCGCGGCGCCCTTCGGGGCGCCGCATGCGTTCTGGATCACCTTCCCTTGGGCAGCCCCACCCAGTCGCTGAGGAGGTCCAGCTCGAACAGCCAGGTGGCCAGCCGCTCCACGGGAAGGCCCATCACCGTGGCGAAGCTCCCCTCCACCCGCTCGATGAAGAGGGCGCCGATGCCCTGGATGGCGTAGCTGCCCGCCTTGTCCATGGGCTCCCCGGTGGCGACGTACCATCGGGCCTGGGCCTCGGTGAAGGGGCGGAAGAAAACCTGGGCGGTGTCCACCAGGCTGTGGACCGTCCGGTTCCTGCGGAGGGCCATGCCGGTGTGCACCTGGTGGGCCCGACCCTGGAGGAGCATGAGCATGCGCACGGCGTCCTCCACATCCACCGGCTTGTTGAGGGTGTGATGGTCCACGGCCACCGTGGTGTCGGCCGCCAGCACCCAGCGCC
Source organism: uncultured Solibacteraceae bacterium (assembly GCA_964627685.1). Lineage (GTDB taxonomy): Bacteria > Acidobacteriota > Holophagae > Holophagales > Holophagaceae > JAFDVN01. The sequence goes on from CAZVKM010000002.1 coordinate 24,682, forward strand.
CGGGGTTGCGGTTGGAGACGACCTCCGCCTTGGTGCGGGCCAGGCGCAGCACGAGGTTCTCGGGATCCTCATCCATGATGGGGGTCTCATCCACGTCGGGGGTCTGCACCTCGAAGGGGAGGTTCAGGGCCTCCATCCACTGGCGCCGCCGCGGGCTGCCGCTGGCCAGCACCAGGGGGCCGATGATGCGGGTGGTGTCGTGGATCGCTTCGGTCATCGCAGGCCCCGGGCCTTGAGGTCGCCCGCTCGGGCGCGCATGTGGACGGTCTCGTGATCCTGGGCTTCGGTGAACCCGAGCTTCTCGTAGAGCCGGCCCGCGTCCCGGGTCTCCAGCACGAACCGCTGGACTCCCACGGTGGCCGGATGCCGCAGCGCCCAGGTGACCAGGGTGGAGGCGACCCCCCGCTTCATCATGTCGCGGGCGGTGACCACGTCGTAGAGCTTGGCCTCATAGGCGCCATCGGACCAGAGGCGCAGGGTGCCCACGAGGCGGCCCCCACGGCTGCCTCCCCGGGCGGGATCGGGAGCCAGGCGGGCGGTGAGCAGGATGCTGCAGGCGAGCAGGCGACGCCACTGCTCCAGGGTGCGGTCCGCCGTCCAGAACACCCCTTCGGCCTGGAAGAAGGTCTGCAGCTCCCGGGGGTCGACGGTCCAGGTCTCGTCGTCGAAGGCCACGGGGCCCTGGGCGGTGGCGAGGGGATCCGGGCGGAGGTCGGCGCTCATCGGGATCGCCATGCTAGCACCGCCGCGGCCCCTGCGAGGAGGAGCGTGGCGACGGGGAGGAGGAAGGGGGATCGGGCCGGGGTCCGCACGGGGCGCCAGCGGAGGGAGAAGGCGTACTCCGCCCGGGAGAGGGGCTCCCCCCAGAGGCCTCCGGTCCCATCCTCGCGGTAGACGCCGCTCATGCCCGTGAGCGTGCTCCGGAGCAGCGGCACCCCCAGCTCCGCGGCCCGCAGGCGGATCTGGGCCCCATGGAGGCGGGTGGCCGGGCTGCGGTCGAACCAGCCGTCGTTCGTGTGGTTGGTGAGCAGGTCGGCGCCGCATCCCACCAGACCCTCCCGGGCCCGCTCGGGAAGCAGGGCCTCGCTGCACAGGAGCGGGTGCACCCGGAGGAAGCCCGTCGAGGTGGGCACGAGGAAGGCCTGCCCCGTGAGCTGACCGGGCTCCTGGCTCAGGATCCCCATCTGCCGATCGAGCCAGTGGCGCAGGGCCGGCGGCCCCGGGTTCCGCTCCCCGAAGGCCATGGGCACCACCTTCGCCTGGAGGAAGGAGGCCCGTCCAGGCGCCTCTCCGCGCACCAGGTTGTAGGGCCCCCCCTCCGTGCCGAAGAGCCAGGCCAGGCGACGCCGGGCGGCCGCTGCGGCGAGCTGCGGCTGCGGGCCGAGGTGATCCCGGCCGAGGATGGAGGACTCGGGCCAGAGCAGCAGCAGGGGGCGGCCCTGTGCGGGCAGCTGCAGGCGCGCCAAGGCGGCGTCCGTCTGCTCCCAGGCGCGGGCCTCCATGCCCGGGAAGCGCTCCCCGGAGGGGAAGTTGGGCTGGACCATGAGCACGTCCAGGTCCTGGACCGGGCCCCGGGGCAGGGTGTACCAGAGGCCCCCGAGCGCGACCAGGCCGAGGAAGGCGCCCACCGGGGCCAGGAGGCGCCGGGGGCGTGCCTCCACCAGGCCCGTGGCCGCCGCCATGCCCGCCATCCAGGCCAGGGCGCCGAGGAGGGGGGAGGGGAGGAAGGCCGCGGCCCGGGCCAGGAAGGGCAGGGCGCCGAAGGCGCTTCCCCAGCTCCAGTCATAGACGTGGAAGACCCAGCGCTCGAAGACCAGCCACAGCACCCCCGTGAAGAGGATGCCGGCGCCCCCATGGCGCTTAGCCACCCGGGCGCCGAGCCACCCGGCGAGGGCGGGGCCCAGGGCCTCCCAGGCCCACATGAGGGCCGCGGCGCCGAGGGCCGCGGGCTGCGGCAGGCCGCCCTTGGACTGCAGGGTGGCCGGCACCCAGGCGAAGCCCCAGGCCAGGCCCAGGAAGGGGCCCAGCCAGAGCCAGCCGAAGCCGCGGCCGCGCAGGGCCGCTTCGCAGAGGGCCAGGGGGAAGAGCAGCGCGCAGAGCACCTCCACCCAGCCGCCGCCGAGCCCCAGGCTCCGGAAGCCCCCCACGAAGAGCAGGCCGAGGATGAGCGCCTCGAAGGCCCAGCGGAGGCGGTCGGCGGTCCTGGGGGTCCCCTCCGGGGTGGGCGTGGTCATCCCAGCCGCCGGGCCACTTCATGGCAGGCGATGCCGCCGGCCACGGCGGCGTTGAGGCTCTCCATGGCCCGGATCGGGATGGCGAGCCGGCGCACGGAAGCTGGGAGGGGCACGCCTTCCCAGCCGTGTCCCTCATTCCCCACCCAGAGGCGAACGGGGGAGCGGAGCTCCGCTTCCGGGAGGGGCACGGCGCCGGGACCCCCATCGAGGGCCCACACCTGCCCGCCGTCCGCATCGAGCCGCTCCCTACGGCGCAGGTGCAGGCGGAAGGCCGCGCCCATGGCCCCGCGAAGGGCCTTCGGGGCGAAGGGGTCCGCACAGCCGGGACCCAGCAGGGCGTCCGTGAAGCCGAAGGCGGCCGCGGAGCGCAACAGGGCGCCGAGGTTGCCAGGATCCTGCACGCCCCAGGCCCCCAGGGCCCGGGGGCCCACCGGGTGGGAGGCCTCGGGCCCCACCTCCACCTGCAGCACCAGGTCCGGGACCGAGGGCTGGTCCGTCAGCTCCCGCATGCGGACCTCCGGCAGCACCAGCGTGGGGAGGGGGCGGCGGCGCTCCTCGGGATGCGGGGGCGCCCCCTCGAGGCGGATCCAGCCCACGGGGCGGAGGCGCTGGGCGGCCGGGAGATGACCCGCTTCACACCAATCTTCGATGAGCTTGGAACCCAGCAGCAGGGTGTGGGTGCGCCCCTCCCCGGTGCTCCGGAGCGAGGCCCTCAGGGCCTTGAAGGCGGGGTTCTCCCGGCTGCTGACGAAGTGTCCATCCACCCGTCCAGTGTAGGCAAAAGGCGCGCTGGGACGGCCCCCTGATCCAAGGTAACCTTACGAACCGTCCACCCATGCACCACCCAGGAGCTTCCATGGCTGACCAGGAGCAGTTCAAACCCTATGTGCCCGACGAGGCCCAGGTGGCGGAGTTCACGCCCAAGGCCATCTTCTTCGGCGCCCTGTTCGGGATCATCTTCGGCGCCAGCACCGTGTACCTGGCCCTCCGCGCCGGCCTCACGGTCTCCGCGTCGATCCCCATCGCCGTGGTGGCCATCAGCCTCCTGAAGAAGTTCGGGGGCAGCACCATCCTCGAGAACAACATCGTGCAGACCATCGGCAGCGCCGGCGAGTCCATCGCCGCGGGCGTGGTCTTCACCCTTCCGGGCTTCCTCTTCCTGAGCCCCGGCTCCAACGGCCCCGGCTTCTTCAACTATTGGACCATCTTCACCCTGGCCCTCATGGGCGGCGTGCTGGGCATCCTCATGATGATCCCCTTGCGCCGCGCCCTCATCGTGAAGGAGCACGGCGAGCTGCCCTACCCCGAAGGCGCCGCCTGCGCCCAGGTGCTCATCGCCGGTGAGAAGGGCGGCAACCTGGCCAAGACCGCCTACGCGGGCCTGGGCTTCGGCCTGCTCTACGCGGTGGGCCAGCTCATCGTGAAGGCCATCGCCGAGACCCCCACCTGGGTCTCCAACATGAAGTCCAAGGTCTTCCCCGCCGCCACGGTGAACGCCAACATCACCCCCGAGTACATGGGCGTGGGCTACATCCTGGGCATCAAGAACTCCGGCCTCCTGGTGGCCGGCGGCGTCATGGCCTGGCTGGGCCTGATCCCCCTCCTGGCCTCCCTGGTACCCGCCGACGCCATCGCCGCCCAGCTCGTGAAGCTCGGCTACCTGAAGGACGTGGCCGCCGCCGGCGCCTACGGCTGGAACCCCGCCACCCACGAGTTCGCCCAGCTGAACCGGGCCATCTACTTCGCCTACGTGCGACAGATCGGCGCGGGCATGGTGGCCGCGGGCGGCTTCATCACCCTCATCAAGACCATCCCCACCATCGTCTCCGCCTTCAAGGGGGCCCTGGGCTCCATGAAGGATGGCGCCGCGGGCGTGGCCGTGAAGCGCACCGAGAACGACCTGCCCCTCTCCGTGGTGGTCATCGGCTCCGTGGCCCTCGTCATCATCGTGGCCCTGCTGCCCTTCATCCCCGGCGCCGGCTTCGGCAAGGTGATGCTGGGCCTCCTCATGGTGGCCTTCGGCTTCTTCTTCGTCACCGTGAGCAGCCGCATCGTGGGCATCATCGGCTCCTCCTCCAACCCCATCAGCGGCATGACCATCGCCGCCATCATGGCCACCTGCCTCATCTTCGTGGGGCTGGGCTGGACCGGGGACCTCTTCCAGCCCATGGCCCTCTGCGTGGGCGGCATGGTGTGCATCGCCGCCGCCAACGCCGGCGCCACCAGCCAGGACCTCAAGACCGGCTACATCGTGGGTGCCACCCCCCGCAGCCAGCAGATCGGCCTCATGATCGGCGCCGTGGCCGCCGCCGTGGTCATCGGCCTCACCATCAAGGTGCTCGACAACGCCCACGTGGATGCCGTGACCGGCCAGATGGTCCACGCCATCGGCGGCGAGCGCTACCCCGCCCCCCAGGGCACCCTCATGGCCACCCTCATCAAGGGCCTGCTCGCCCACAACCTGGACTGGCAGTTCGTGCTCGTGGGCGTCTTCTTCGCCGTGACCATGGAGCTCTGCGGCGTGCGCGCCCTGGCCTTCGCCGTGGGCGCCTACCTGCCCCTCTCCACCACCCTGCCCATCTTCTGCGGCGGCGTGATCCGCTGGATGGCCGATCGCAAGAACGGCGTGAAGGGCTCCGACGGCCACGGCGGCGAGGAGGAGCTGGGCCCCGGCAACCTCTTCAGCACGGGCCTCGTGGCCGGCGGCGCCCTGGCGGGCGTGCTGGTGGCCATCCTCGTGGCCAGCTCCGACAAGTTCCCCGCCCTGGCCAGCTTCCTCAAGGCGGTGGACCTGGAGCACACCCTCACCCACGCCCTCGGCGAGAAGGGCTTCGCCCTCCTCGGCGTGGCCGCCTTCGTGCTCATGGGCGTGGTGCTCTTCCGCACCGCCACCAAGAACGGCGGCAAGGTCGAGGGCTAGTCCCAGCCTGAATCCCCAAGGGGCCCCGCGAGGGGCCCCTCGCCGTTTCCGGAGACCCCATGGCGCTGCTCCCCCCGCTCCTCGTCCTCGCGGCGGCCCTCCTCCTCACCGGGGGCGTGGTCCACTTCGGTCGCCGCAAGCCCGGTTACGCCCACTTCCGGCACACCCTCAGCGAGCTGGGGGAGACCGGGGCGCCGGACCAGGGACCCGTGGCCTGGGGCCTCTTCCTCCCCGTGGGGCTCCTGGTGCTGGGGGCGGGCCTCCTCGCCAGGGGCCCGGCCGCGCCCCTGGCCTTCTGCCTGGCCACGGGCTATCTGGGCGCGGCGGCCTTCCCCTGCGACCCGGGCTCCCCGGCTTCGGGCACCTGGCGCCAGGGTCTGCACAACCTCGCCGGAGGGGTGGAGTACGTGGGGGGCGGCCTCGTGCTCCTGCGCCTGGGGCAGGGGGGCTGGCCCCTGGGCACCTGGGCGGGGGGCGCGGTCTTGGGGGCCGCCGGGGCCCTCACCCTCCTCCCGACCTCCCCGGGCCGGGGCCTGATCCAGCGGGTCGCCGAACTGCTCCTCTTCGGGACCCTGGCCCTGCGGCTCCTCCCCGCCTAAAGCGTTTGTTCCGAGGGGTTGGATCCTGAACGCGGCTGGCCTCCATTTCCGGAGGCCGCTCGGAGCTTGAGTCCCGGGAATCCTTGTGTGACGGGGCTCAAAAACCGGAGGAAGGGTGGCGCCGATCAATGCCCTGATGCCCTAGGCTCCTGCAGGCTGGGGGATCCGGAGGTTCCCATGTCCATGCTCACCCCTGCCGCCCCCCGTGACACCGTCCGCATCGAAGCCTGGCGCGGCGAGCACGAGCAGGCCATGGATCAGCTCGACCTCCTCCAGAAGGCCCTCCTGGCCCGCGATTGGGCGAAAGTCGATGAAGGGGCCAAGTGGATGTACGAGGTCCAGAAGCCGCACCACGAGGCGGAGGAGAAGGACCTCCTGCCCCTCCTGGAGGAGCTGGGCGCCGAGAACCTGGTGGAGCGCATCCGTGAGGACCACCGCCGCGTGTGGGTGCTCACCCTGGACTTGCTCGCGTCCATCTCGGACGGCCACGTGGCCAATGCCGAGCATGCGATGCGCACGGCCCGGGAGCTGCTGGAGCTCATGACGGAGCACGTGGAGATGGAGGAGCGCCTCATGCTGCCCCTCCTGAGGGGCAAGAGCCTCTACACCCCCGAGGCCGTGACGGACGACGGCTACCTCATCCTCGAGAAGAAGCTCCTGGCCCCGGAGACCTGGTCCTTCATCGTGCAGGCCCCCATGGTGGCCCGCCGCCGCAAGCCCGGCCAGTTCCTCATGGTCTCGCCCTTCCCCCAGAGCGAGCGCATCCCCCTCACCCTGGCGGGCGGTGACCCCCGCGGTGGCTGGATCCGCTTCATCATGCAGGAGGTGGGTGCCACCACCCAGGCCATGGCCAAATTCCAGGCGGGGGACCGCCTCTTCGCCGTGGCCGGCCCCATGGGCGCCCCCACGGAGCTGGTGGAGGAAGGCACCGTGGTGCTCGTGGCCGGCGGCTACGGCAGCGCGGCCGTGCGGCCCGCTGCAGAGGAGCTGCACGCCGCCGGGCGCCGCGTGATCTCCATCCTGGGCGGCCGCAGCAAGGAGCGCGTGCTCCTGGCCCAGGAGCTGGGCGAGGCCTCCGATGAACTCATCATCACCACCGACGACGGCTCCCTGGGCCGCCAGGGCATCGTGACCCAGGCCCTCAAGGAGGTGCTGGAGCGGGAGAAGGTCGCCCAGGTGGTGGCCGTGGGCCCCCTGCCCATGATGCGGGCCATCTCCGACCTCACGAAGCCCTACGGCGTCTTCACCCTGGTGAGCCTCAACGCCCTCATGGTCGATGGCACCGGCATGTGCGGCGGCTGCCGCGTGGCGGTGGGCGGCGAGATGAAGTTCGCCTGCTTCGACGGGCCCGACTTCGATGGCCACAAGGTGGACTACGAGATGCTCAAGAACCGGCAGGACTGGTACCGGGGCATGGAGGCCGAGGCCAAGGAGCACGCCTGCCACATCGGCCGTTCCCCCGCGGAGTCCGGCTTCGTGATGCCCGATCTCAACGCCGCCGAGGCCGACCTGGACTGGAAGAACCTCGACCTGGCCACGCTGAAGCCCAGCCAGAAGATGAAGGTGCCCCGCCAGAACGTGGCCTGCCAGGACCCCGTGATCCGCGTGACCAACTTCAACGAGGTGACCCTCAGCCTCAGCCCCGAGCAGGCCCAGCTGGAGGCGGCCCGCTGCCTCCAGTGCAAGGTGCCCCACTGCATCGATGGCTGCCCCGTGAGCATCGACATCCCCCACTTCCTGCGCCACATCGTGGCGGGCAATCCCCAGGAGGCGGCCATGGTCATCAAGCAGAGCTCCTCCCTTGGCTCCGTGTGCGGCCGGGTGTGCCCCCAGGAGAAGCAGTGCGAGAGCAAGTGCGTGGTGGGCATCAAGGGCGAGAGCGTGGCCATCGGCCGACTCGAGCGCTACGCCTCCGACAGCCTCCTGGGCACCGACACCCTGCCGCCCCAGCTGCCCCCCACGGGCAAGAAGGTGGCCGTCATCGGCGCGGGCCCCGCGGGCCTCACCGTGGCCGGCGAGCTGGCCTGCAAGGGCCATGAGGTCACCGTCTTCGAGGCCCTCCACAAGCCCGGCGGCGTGCTCCTCTACGGCATCCCCGAGTTCCGCCTCCCCACCGCCGTGGTGGATCAGGAGGTGGGCACCCTCAAGAAACTGGGCGTGAAGTTCATCCTCAACACCCTCGTGGGCCGCGCCATCACGCTGGAGGAGCTGCGCGAGCAGTACGACAGCGTGTTCATGGGCACCGGCGCCGGCCTGCCCAAGATGATGGGCGTGAAAGGCGAGGACCTGAAGGGCGTCTACACCGCCAACGAGTTCCTCACCCGCATCAACCTCATGCGTGCCGACCTCTTCCCCCACCACGGCACCCCCATCACCGTGGGCAAGGACGTGATCATCGTGGGCTGCGGCAACACCGCCATGGATGCCGCGCGCTCCGCCCGCCGCATGGGCGCGGAGAACGTCACGGTGGTCTACCGCCGCACCCAGAAGGAGAGCACCGCCCGCCACGAGGAGCTGGAGCACGCCATGGAGGAGGGCGTGAAGTTCGCCTGGCTCCACACCCCCACCGAGCTCCTGGGGGAGAACGGCTGGCTCAAGTTCGCCGAGTGCGCCGTGATGGAGCTCGGCGAGCCCGGTCCCGACGGCCGCCGCGGCGTGAAGATGACCGACCAGCGCGTAAAGATCCCCTGCGACACCCTGGTGATCGCCCTGGGCTTCGACGTGAACCCCCTCCTGACCCGCAACGAAGAAGGCCTCAAGACCCTCAAGGGCGGGGTCGTGGTGGTCAACGAGGACACGGGCGAGACGAGCCTGCCGCGCCTCTTCGCCGGCGGCGACGTCATCACCGGCGGCGCCACCGTGATCCTCGCCATGGGTCAGGGCCGAAGGGCCGCGGCGGCGATGCACGCGCAGCTGAGCCACTGAGGGAACGCGAATAGCGCGAATAACAGCGCGAATGGCGCGAATGAAAAGGACAAGGGCCCGTGGGATGCGGGCCCTTCCTGAATCACTCGAACGGTCCTCGGAAAGTCCTGAATTTGACCCACCCCATTCGCGCCATTCGCGATCTTCCTTTGATCTCCCGGGCTTGACCGTCGTCAATCCGACGTTTGGTGTTGGAATCCCGAAATCTGTGATGGCTTCCACAGGGCCTGTGACGCCTTGCATGGGGCTTGCAGCCTACGCTGGGTCAGCACCGAAGGAGTCCCCATGCGCCCCCGCACGATCGCCGAACCCTATCGCATCAAGATGGTCGAGCCCATGCCCGTCACCACGCGCCCGCAGCGCGAGGCGGCCATCCAGGCCGCCGGGTGGAACACCTTCCTCCTGCCCAGCGATGCCGTGGGCATCGACCTGCTCACGGACAGCGGGACCTCCGCCATGAGCGACCGGCAGTGGAGCGCCATGATGCTGGGCGATGAGGCCTACGCCGGCAGCCGCAGCTTCGCCAAC
>CAZVKM010000003.1:0-33603 GCA_964627685.1 uncultured Solibacteraceae bacterium
CGGGCCGGGTGGTGGCCACCACGATCTCCCCGCGCCCATCGGCCAGAGGGTAGCGCAGATGCCAGAGCTTGCCCTTGCGCTCCTCGTGCTTCACCTCGAGGTCGGAGAGGGCGGTCTGCAGGGCGGGATCCCACTGGATCATGCGGGGGCCGCGGTAGATGCGGCCCTGCTTGTAGGCCTCCACGAAGACATGGCGTACGGCCTTGTTCAGGGCCGGATCCAGGGTGAAGCGGTTGCGGCTCCAGTCCACGCCGGCACCCATGCGCTTGAGCTGGTGCTCGATGGCGCCCTGGTTCTGCTCCTTCCAGGCCCAGATGCGCGCCTCGAACTCGGCGCGGGGCAGGTCGTGGCGGGTCTTGCCCTCGGCCTTGAGCTGGCGCTCCACCATCATCTGGGTGGCGATGCCCGCGTGGTCGGTGCCGGGCACCCAGAGGGCGTCGAAGCCCTGGGCCCGCTTGAAGCGGGTGAGCACGTCGTGCAGCGTGTTCACCAGGGCGTGGCCCATGTGCAGGTTGCCCGTGATGTTCGGGGGCGGGATCACGATGGACCAGGGCTGCTTGCCGCTTTCGGGCTTGGCCTCGAAGACCTTGGCTTCCTCCCACACCGCGTACCACCGCTGCTGGGCGGTCTTGAAGTCGAAGGCCTTGTCCATTTCGCGCATGGGGATTCCCAGGTGGGCGGGCCGGAGGGTCGCTGCCGGGAAGGCCGGGGACCCGGCGGCCGAGCCATCCTCCAGTTTAACGTCCGTCCGGGCCGAGGACCATGCCGAGGTCGGCCCCGGCCCCTAGGCGGGGAACATCTCCGCCACGAGGAGGCGATGGCCGAGCACCTTCTCGAAGAGGGTCCGGCACTGGCGCCGGTCCAGCTGGAGGGCCTCCAGGCTCTGCCGGGTCTCCGCGGCGTGGCTGGGGTCGTTGGGGTCCATGGCGAGCCGGTTCAGGCCGGAGACGACCCGGAGGACATGGAGGTCCTGCTGGTCGACCCAGGCGGGCACCTCCTGGTCGTGGTGGTGGGCGCAGAGGTGGCTGAGGTGGGCGGGCAGGTTCCAGATGCGGTGGGCCGCGGCCCCCATGTAGAGGTGGGTCCGCTCCAGGAGGGCGTCCATGGCCAGGGTCGGCAGGTCCCGGGGCACCTTGCCCGCGATCATGAGGGCGGAGAGGGCCCGCAGGGCGAGGGTGTGCCCGATGTCGTGGAACATGCCCCCGAGGAACAGCTGGTGGGGTTGGCCCAGCTGGGACTGCTCGGAGAACTCGCGGGCCGCGAAGGCCACGGTCATGGCGCTGCGATACAGCTCCCGCATGCGGCCTTTGAAGGTCTCGAGCTCCGCCTTGAGGGAGGGGTCGAAGAGGCTCCGCCCCGCCACCGCGATCACCACCTCCCCCGTGGCCGCGACGCCCATCTTGAGCACCGCGCTCTGGAGGTCCTGCACATCCCGGCCCCGGTGATAGTAGGCGGAGTTGGCCACCTGCAGGACATGCATGGAGATGGCGGGATCCTGGCTGATCAGGTGGATCAGGGCCGGCACCTGGGGATCGTGGTCTTCCAGGAGGGAGAGCACCTGCACGGCCACCGCGGGGAAGGCCGCGGGGGCCGGCGGGTGGTCCTCGAAGTGGTCCTCGAGGAGGGGGGTGAGCAGGTCGATGAGGGTCTGCTCGGAGGCGGTGGGCGGGTGCCGGTCCAGCACCTGCACGCCCGGGTCGGCGGCGGTCAGGGTGTTCCAGGCGGCCTGGAAGGCTTCCGGTTCATCGGGGTCCGGGGCCGGGTTTCCCGGGACCTGGGGGTCCGCCTTCGGGGTGGAGGGCCTCTCCACGGGCGCTTCGCGTCGCTTCCTGAACCATCCCAGCACGGCACCCATCCCCAGGCTCGCTCGTCGGAGCCCAGGCTTTATCGGCCTGTGGGATCCCCAGGTGAACTCTGGGGCGGGGGGCCTAGGCGTGGGCGCCGGCGGCTTCCACCTTCATGCCCAGGGACTGGACCAGGCTGTGGTCGTGGCTCTGGCCGGGGTTGGGGGCCGTGAGGAGCTTGTCGCCGGTGAAGAGGCTGTTGGCGCCTGCGAAGAAGCAGAGGGCCTGGAGCTCATCGGTCATGGCGGTGCGACCTGCGCTGAGGCGCACGCGGCTCTTGGGGAAGAGGATGCGGGCCGTGGCGATCATGCGCACGAGGTCGAAGGGGGGCAGGGGCTTCGCATCGGCCAGGGGCGTGCCTTCCGTGGCCACGAGCTGGTTGATGGGCACGCTCTCGGGGGCGGGCTCCAGCTTGGTGAGCTCGTGGAGGAAGTGGATGCGGTCGTCCTGGCTCTCGCCCATGCCGAGGATCCCACCGCTGCAGACCTCGAGGCCGGCTTCGCGCACGGTCCTCAGGGTGTTGAGGCGGTCGTCGTAGGTGCGGGTGGTGATGATCTTCTCGTAGAACGAGCGGCTGCTGTCGAGGTTGTGGTTGTAGACATCACAGCCGGCGTCCTTCAGGCGCAGGGCCTGGTCCTTGTTGACCATGCCCAGGGTCACGCAGACCTCCATGCCCATGGCCTTCACGCCCTTCACCATGTCGATCACGGCGTCGAACTGCTCGCCTTCGCGCACCTCGCGCCAGGCGGCGCCCATGCAGTAGCGGGTGGAACCGGCGGCCTGGGCGGCCTTGGCCCCCTCCAGCACACGCTGCACTTCCTTGAGGGGCTCCACCTTCACGTCGGTGGCGTAGCGGGCGCTCTGGGGACAGTAGGAGCAGTCCTCGGGGCAGGCACCCGTTTTGATGGAGTCCAGGGTGCAGAACTGGATGTCCTGGGCGTCCCAGTGCTCCCGGTGCACGGTGGCCGCCCGGTAGAGAAGTTCAGGGAAGGGGAGGTCGTGGAGGGCGCGGATGTCTTCGATGGTTCGCATGGGGTCCTGGCTCAAGACGAACGTCCAAGGTACCAGGGGGCTGCGGGTGGGTCCCCTTGGATCTGCCCGGGGCCGGATCCGGTCCTGTCTGGAATTCCCCGGAGGGGCCCTTGGGCGGCCCGGGCTCACCTCGTCGGCGGTCTGTGCCGACCAACCTCCACAAGGGATGGCGCCCTGCCTCCTGAAGTGGTCTGCGCCGGTAGGCGACTTCACCCTTTCTTTTGCGGTTTACATGGTTAACCCTTGGTAAGGTCAAGGGTCAGGCATCCCGGTGCCAAGGAGGGTTCCCCAGTGTCCACCGCCACTTCGAGCCAGCCCGCGACCAGCCTCACCCGGGAGCAGCGCATCGCGCTGTACCGCACCATCTACGCCGCCCGCCGGATCGACGACAAGGAGATCACGGGCAAGCGCCAGAACAAGGTGTACTTCCAGATCAACGGGGTGGGCCACGAGGCCGTGCAGGCCGCGGCGGCCATGGTCTTCAAGCCGGCCTACGACTGGTTCTTCTTCTATTACCGGGACCGCGCCCTCTGCTACGGCCTGGGCTACACCGCCAAGGAGATGTTCCTGGGCTCCGTGGGCTCCGTGGAGGATCCCGCCTCGGGCGGCCGGCAGATGCCCAGCCACTGGGGCCATCAGCGCCTCAACGTGTTCTCCACCTCCAGCCCCACGGGCTCCCAGTTCCTGCACGCGGTGGGCGCCGCCGAGGCCGTGCTGCGCGCGAAGCAGGCGGGCCGCCTGGAGGAGAAGGGCTTCCGCGCCGACGAGGTGGTGCTCACCACCACGGGGGATGGCACCTGCTCCGAGGGCGAGTTCTGGGAGGCCATCTCCAACGCCGTGAACCTCAAGCTGCCCGTGGTCTTCCTCGTGGAGGACAACGGCTACGCCATCAGCACCCCCAGCGAGGTTCAGTACCCCGGCGGCAACGTGGCGGCCCTGCTCAAGGGCTACGAGCCCCACGGCCTCCTCATCGTGGACGAGGTGGACGGCTGCGATCCCCTGGCCAGCTACGACGCGCTGAAGAAGGCCGTGGACCACTGCCGCGCCGGCCAGGGTCCCGCCCTCGTCCGCGCCAAGGTGATCCGGCCCTACAGCCACTCCCTGAGCGACGACGAGCAGCTCTACAAGTCCAAGGCCCAGCGCGAGGCGGAGGCCCAGCGGGATCCCGTGACCACCTTCGCCCAGAAGCTGGTGGAGTGGGGCGATCTCACGGAAACCCAGCTGGAGGCCCTGAAGATGGGCGTGCAGCAGGAGATCGACACCGCCTGGGACGAGGCCTGTCTGGCCAAGCTCCCCGAGAGCGGCTCCTACTACGAGCACCTCTACAGCGGGACCGTGGATCCCACCTCCGCCGCCTTCGACACCGAGGCGGGCCTGCCCACCCGCGAGGGCGGCAAGACCATGATCGACGCCATCAACCAGGTGCTGAAGCAGGAGATGGCGGTGAACCCCGACATCCTCGTCTTCGGCGAGGACGTGGCCGACGCCTCCCGCCCCGAGGTTCTGGAGGAGTGCAAGGGCAAGGGTGGCGTGTTCAAGGGCACCCATGGCCTGCAGAAGGCCTACGGCGCCCACCGCGTGTACAACGCCCCCCTCGCCGAGGCCACCATCATCGGCCGCGCCATCGGCCTGGCCTCCCGCGGCTTCAAGCCCGTGGTGGAGATCCAGTTCTTCGACTACATCTGGCCCGCCATGCAGCAGCTGCGCGACGAGCTGGCCACCCTGCGCTGGCGCTCCCACGGCGCCTTCAAGAGCCCCATGGTGGTGCGCGTGCCCATCGCCGGCTATCTCATGGGCGGTGCCACCTACCACTCCCAGTGCGGGGAGAGCATCTTCACCCACTGCCCCGGCCTGCGCGTGGTCTACCCCAGCAACGCGGCCGATGCGGCGGGCCTCCTGCGTACGGCCATCCGCTGCGACGACCCCGTGCTCTTCCTGGAGCCCAAGCACCTCTACCGCCAGACCCACAACAAGGGTCCCGAGGTGCCCGAGGACTTCATGATCCCCTTCGGCAAGGCCCGCACCGTGCGCGAGGGCAGCGACCTCTCCGTGATCACCTACGGCTGCACCGTGCAGCGCGCCGTCCAGGCCGCCCGGGAAGCCGAGAAGGAAGGCATCAGCGTGGAGATCATCGACCTCCGCACCCTGAACCCCTACGACTGGGAGGCCATCGCGGCCACCGTGAAGAAGACCCACCGGGTCATCGTCGCCCACGAGGACACCCAGTCCTGGGGCTACGGCGCCGAGATCGCCGCCCGCATCGCGGATGAGCTCTTCTTCCATCTGGACGCCCCCGTTCGCCGCGTCGCGGCCAAGGACACCTGGGTTGCGTACCAGCCCGCCATCGAAGACGAGATCCTGCCCCAGCCCGCGCACTTCCTCGAGGCCTACCGCAAGCTCATGAAGGTCTAGCCGTGCCGCGCTCCGGGACTATTTCAACCACTCGAGGCGCCCCTTGCGGCGCACCAGGTTGAGGTAGTCCCACTGGATCTCCCGGGCGTCCTCCAGCCAGGCTTCCAGCCTGGGGTGGTCGATCTGGTCCAGGGCGGTGTACCGAGCCTCGGCGGCCTTGAAGGTGCCTTCCGGTTTCAGCCCCGCGGTGGGGAAGGACTGGCCGCTCCAGAACAGGAGGCGGACGCCGCTCTTGAGCTTGCTGAACCCCACGATGGGATTCCCCGCCAGGAACCACACCGGGTGGGCGTGCCAGACCTTGTCCTCCGCCTCGGGCAGGCTGCGCGCGATGGCCTCCGCCAAGGCCTGCCCGATCGCCCGATCGGGTTCCGGGAGCGCCTGGAGGTACCTGAGGGTGTCCTCGTGCATGAACGGGCCTCGGGATCGGGGGTTAACCCGCCGTCTTGAGCGCTTCGCTCACGGCCTTGAGGAAGGTCGCATCATCGATGGGCTTGTGGATGATGTTGGTGACATGGGCCTTCCGGAGGAGGTCCATGGTCTCGGGATCCCGCAGCGAGGTGAGGATGAGGATGGGCAGGTCGGGCTTGGCCCGCCGGGCCATGCGGGTGACCGTGGCCCCGTTGCAGCCCGGCATCTGGAAGTCGCACACGAGCAGATCCATGGTCGTGGCCGCCACCTTGTCGGGCACCTCGGTGGCGCTCATGGGCTCCCAGGCCTCCGCTTCGTGGCCGCCCTGGGCGAGGTAGGCGCTGAGGATGGTCCTCATGAGCCTGCTGTCGTCCATCACCACCACGCGGGCCAAGGGCACCTCCCTCTGGAGTATGGCCGCCTTCGGCCTCGTTTGGGGGATCCAGCGTGGTTGCGCGATCATGGCCCATGGACCCGCTCAGCAACCGCGCTTTCCTGGAAGCCCACGGCGCGCCCGCCCGGGTGGGCCTCGCGGGTGGTACGGCCTTTCCGGACCGCGCGATCCGGCGGCTTCAGCGTCCCCTCCACCCGGAGGGGGAGCGCAGTGCCTGGTCCCACGCCTTCCTGTTCACGGGGCGTCGGGAGGATGGCCATCTCTGGGTGCTGGAGTCGGACCTGGATGCCTCCCGCCGTCAGGTGCGCCTGGGGGCCCAGGAGAACCGGGCGGACAAGTACCACGATGAGAAGGCCTACCCCAACCTAGCGGTGCTGGATTTCGGGCTCGACGCCGAGGGCACGCGCGCGGTCCTCACCTCGGCCCTGGACCTGCTGGCCCGCCGCTCCACCTATTCCCTCCGGGAGCTGGTGGGCACCCTCCTGGCCCTGCATCGGCCCTCGCTCCGGGCCCGGGAGAACCTGCTGGCCCGGGAGGGGGCCCTCTACTGCTCCGCGATGGTGCAGCACTGCTATGCGTCCGTGGGGCTCACCTTCCAGCCCGGCGTGGCCGTGAAGAACATCACGCCGGAGGACCTCGCGTCGACGCCGCTTCCCCACACCCGGTACGAATGCCGGCGGCGCTGATCCAGGCGGCCGCCCCGACGGCCCTACCGGAACCCCTGGCGGCGGCGCTGGCGGAAGCGCTGGGGAAGGCGCGACAGGAGGGGCGGCCGGTCCCCGCCCCGTGGCAGGAGGTGCTCGGGCAGGTCCGGAAGCACCTGGCGAAGCTGCCGATGCGGGATCCGAGACGCCTGGAGGCCGAAGGGCTGCTGGCGGCCGCCGCCGGGGCCCAGGGGGAGCGGGCCTGGGTCCAGGCGGTGCGGGCGCTGCACCGCCATGTCCTCTCCCATCCCGCCGAAGCCCATTCCCAGGAGGCGCTGGCCCGGCTTCTGGAAGCCCAGGGCCTGCCCTGCCACGGCTGGCGGGATCAGGCCCTGGCGCTGCGCCTGCAGCAGCTGAACGGCGTGGATCCGGCCCTGGAGGCCGTGGCCCTGGCCCAGGTGAAGGCCCACTGGGGCGGCTTCCTGGAGCCCCCGCGGGCGAAGGAGACCCTGGCCGCCTGTGGACGCCTCCTCGATCTCTGGGCCCGTCGGCCCTCCCCTTCCCGGACGGAGGCGGTCCTCCGGGTGGCCTTCGTGGAGGATGCGGGTCCCCTCTGGGCCTTCGCCTGGGAGGAGGGCGACGCGGCGCTGCGGGCGGGACTCGCATCCCTCCTGGAGGGGCTGGAGGCCGGCCCCATGGCGAAGCAGGTCGCTCCCGCCTTCCTCCACTGGGTCCGTGCCCTCCGCACCGGGGGGCTCCAGGAGGCCGTGACCCGGCTCGTGGATCGCATGGATGAGGTGGGTGGGGGCGCATGGGACCCCCGGTTCCGCCTTGAGCTGCTGTGGGCGGCCCACTGTGACGGGCGCTTCCTGTCGGCGGCCCTGGCGGCCCTGCCCGAGGGATCCGCGGACCTCAGGGCCCTGCTGCTCAGGGACCTGCTCCTCCGGGGACCGGACCTGACCGGGCCCCAGGCGGACCTGCTCCAGCCGCACCTCGTGCGGGAGGGGATCCCCGAGGGCCTCCCCGCGCTGCGGGAAGCCTGGCGGATGAAGCTCGAGCGGGCGGGGCGGCCGGTGGACTGGCCGGTGGGCGAGGAGGCCGCCATGGATCCCATCGCCTCTCCAGCGCCCTCGGAGCAGACCAAGGAGGGCCTCACGGAAGAAGAGGAGGGGCGCTTCCGGGAATGGCTGCGGCGGGGAGAGGCGGGCGAGCTCGAGGCGGCCTCCTGGAGCCTCCTGGAGGCCGCGGCCCGGGGCGAGCGCTCGCTGGGCGAGAGCCTCTCCCTCCTGCCCACCGCCGTCCTCTCAGCGGCCTTCCGGGCCGGTGATGCGGAAGGGGTGCTGCTGCGCATGGATCGGGCCGAGCGGCTGCTGGCGGGGAACCGGAGCCCGGAGGCGGAGGGCCTGCGGGCCTCCTTCGCGAAGCTGAGGCCCGAGGTGGCTCGGATGGCCCGCCTGTTGGCGGAGGTGGGGCCGGCCGCCCGCCCCTGACCTCAACCGGGAGGAGGGCGGCCCGTAAGTCCCGCATGCGCCGACGCCTGCTCATCGCCCTGCTCGCCCTCGCGGTGATGGGGCTGGTGGGCACGCTGCTGGGGGCCCTCCTGCTTCCCCGCCTCCTCCTCCAGGCCCACGTCCCTCCGCGGACCGAGGGGGACCGGGAGGCGATCCGGGCGCGGCTTCCCGGGCGCTGGACCCGTCACCAGGTCCCCGGGGGCCAGGCGGTGCCGCTGGAGGTGTGGTGGCTCCATCGGACGCAGCCCCGCGGGGTCGCCCTGCTGCTCCATGGGTTCGGGGATGACGCCTGGGGTACGGTCCCCCGGGCCGCCGATCTGCCCGGGTGGGATGTGGTGGCCTTCACCTTCCGGGCGCGCGATCGGCACCCGGAGGTCCCCTCGACCCTGGGAGGTCACGAGCGCTGGGATGCGGTGGCCGTGGCCTGCTTCGTGGAAGGGCAGGGCATCCCCCGCAGCCGGATGATCCTCGTGGCCGCCAGCCAGGGCGCCGGGGTGGCGCTGCTGGCCCTGGAGCACCTGGAACGGGAGGGGCCTCCCCTGGCCGGGGCGCTGTTGGAGAGCCCCTACCGGGACCTCAAGGACGCCGCCCGTCAGCACGTCCGAGGCACCCTCGGGGCCTGGGAGCCCCTCTCCCGGCCTGCGGTGGCGCTGGCCCTGGCCTGGGCGGGGCACCGGGCGTCCTTCGACCCGGAGGCGGTGTCCCCGCTCCGGGCGGCGGCCCATGTGCGCACCCCCGTGGCCCTCCTCACCGGGGATGCGGATCAGGTCACGCCGCTCCCGGGGGTGCGGTCGCTGGCCGATCGCCTGGGGGACCTCACCGTGGTGCCCGGGGCGGGTCACGGGGAGGCGGCGGCGCGGGTTCCCGGGGGCTGGGGAGCCTGGGCGGAGCAGCGGCTCCAGCGGTGGGGGGTGGCAAAAAAGTGATGCCGGGGCCCCGGGCTGTCGATAGGCTCGGCATGACCAACCCGGAGCTTCCATGCGCCTCGCCCTGCTCGCGTTGTTGACCGCCTCCTCCGCCGCCTTCGCCCAGCTGGGCAGCCTGCCCGTGGTGGGCTCCGACCGCAGCTTCACCCTGGGCCTGCAGTCCCATGGCCCGACCTTCACCGGCCACTTCGAGGGGGTGCAGGATGGCCAGCCCATCTCCGTGGACCTCGATTCCGATCTGAAGCTGGGGAAGGACAAGGCCGCCGTGGGCTTCCTGCTGGACTACCAGGGGCCGAGGTTCGGCTTCCTGGTGCAGACCGGGGGGACCGACTACAAGGGCGACAACACCCTCACCCGCAACATCACCATCGATGGCACCACCTACGCCGCCCTCACCCGGGTCAGGAGCAGCCTGAAGATGAAGACCCTCGAGGGGGTGTGGACCATCCGCATCGTCCCCCTCTCCATCGCCTGGGTGGGCGTGGACCTGGGCCTCCAGAGCTGGAAGATGGACCTGGAGGGCACGGGCACGGCCCTCTCCCCCGTGGTGGGCACCGCCACCTCCTCGACCTCCGTCACCGCGCCGATCCCCCAGGTGGGGCTGAGCGCGGGCAGCCGTCTCCCCGGCGGAATGTTCGAGATCAAGGGCGCCTACCACTACCTGGGCTCCAAGGGGGCGAAGTACACCCGGACCACCTTGGATGCCCGCTTCTACCCGCTCCCCTACCTCGGGGTCCGGGCCTTCTACGAAGGGGAGAACTTCGACGTGCCGAAGGGCTCCATCAACGATGACCTGGCCCTGAAGCTGGACCGCAAGGGGGCCGGCTTCGGGGTGGTCGTCCGCTTCTGAGGGCGCACCCTGCGATGCTGGGGGACTTCTTCCTGGGGGTTCCCAGCTCGCGCTTCGCGCGAGGTTACCTGGCCTGCGGGGCCCCCGCCCCGCCGGCCCTGAGCGCTCAGGCCCCGGCCCCCGGATCCGCCGCGAGCGAGCCGGCCCCCCTGCTGGGGGTGGACCTCTTCCGCCTCCGCTCCACGCTCCTCTCTTCCTTTTGGAAGAAGGACGTGTTCGTGGAAGCCGGCGTGGTGCGCCCCCTGAACTGGAAGGAGGGGGAGCGCCTTCCCGTGGCCTACAACGTGCACGGCTTCGGCGGCAGCCACCGGGTGGCCTGGCGCCTGGCGCCGAGGCTCCAGGAGGGCATGAAGGCGGGCACCACGCCTCGCATGCTCTACGTCTACCTCCACGCCCACTTCGAGCACGGCCATCACGTCTTCGCGGACTCCAAGTTCAACGGGCCGTGGGGGAAGGCCCTCACCACCGAGTTCATCCCCGCGCTGGAGGCCCGGTTCTCAGCCGCAGCAGAGCCTGCGGGCCGCTTCCTCACGGGTCACAGCTCCGGCGGGTGGTCCACCTTCTGGCTCCAGGTCACCTACCCGGACTTCTTCGGCGGGTGCTGGTCCACGGCGCCGGACTCCGTGGACTTCCGCGACTTCACGGGCATCGACATCTACACCTATAGGAGCGCCTTCGAGGACCCGGCCGGCCGACCCATCATGCTCATGCGGCGGGAGGGGAGGTTCGTGGGCTCCATCAAGGAGTACCTGGACATGGAGCTGGCTAAGCAGCCCATCGGAGGGCAGTTCTACAGCTTCAACGCCGTGTTCGGGGAGGCGGCCCCCGACGGGGCGCCCCGCCGCCTCTTCGATCCTAGGACCGGGCTCATCGACCGCGCGGTGGCCGAGAGCTGGAAGCCCTACGACCTCCGCCTGGTGCTGACGGGGAACTGGGGGACGCTGGGCCCCAAGCTCGCGGGGAAGCTGCACATCTACATGGGCAGCCAGGACACCTTCCGCCTGGAGGGCGCGCTCAAGCTCCTGAAGGCCGACCTGGACCGGCTCGGCTCCGACGCCCAGATCCTCTTCGTGGAGGGCCGCGACCACTTCACCCTGGTCCAGCCCCACCCGGAGCTGTGGCCCACGGGGATGATGGACCGCATCCACCGGGAAATGCACGCGGCCTGGCAGCGGAGCCGCAAGGTGGCCAAGGTGGCCTGAGGATTAGTGATCTGCATGGGTTCATAAATTGTTAATATGATCGTTTCCCGCGAGGCCCCGATGAATCCCGAGCAGCTCCAGTCCGAGATCGCCCGCATCGAGAAGGGTGGCGCCGCCAAGGACCACGAGAAGAACGCCAAGCAGGGCAAGCTTTTCGCCCGAGAGCGCATCCGCCTCCTGGTGGACGAGGGCTCCTTCGTGGAGGACGGCCTCTTCGCCAACGCCTTGCATCACAGCCTCCCGGCGGACGGGGTGGTCACGGGCACGGCCCTCGTGAACGGCCGCCCCGTGGCCCTCATGGCCAACGACAGCACCGTGAAGGCCGGCTCCTGGGGCGCCCGCACCGTGGAGAAGATCATCCGCATCCAGGAAGTGGCGATGCGCATGCGCATCCCCATGCTCTACCTGGTGGACAGCGCCGGGGCCCGCATCACCGACCAGATCGACATGTTCCCCGGCCGCCGCCACGCCGGCACCATCTTCCACAACGAGGTGGCGCTCAGCGGGCTCGTGCCCCAGGTCTGCCTCCTCTTCGGGCCCAGCGCCGCCGGAGGCGCCTACATCCCGGCCTTCTGCGACGTGGTGATGATGGTGGAGGGCAACGCCTCCATGTACCTGGGCAGCCCCCGCATGGCCGAGATGGTCATCGGCGAGCAGATCAGCCTGGAGGACCTGGGTGGCGCCAAGATGCACTGCTCCGTGAGCGGCTGCGGCGACTTCCTCTGCAAGACGGAGCAGGAGGCCATCGCCCTCTGCCGCCAGTACCTCGCCTACTTCCCCCAGCATGGCGAAGACGCCCTGCCCATGGCCGAGGCCAAGGCCGTGGCCGCCAAGGCCAAGGACATCGCCGCCCTGGTGCCCAAGGACATCAACAGCCCCTTCCAGATGAAGGACTTCATCGAGGCGCTGGTCGATGAAGGCACCTTCCTGGAGATCAAGAAGCTCTTCGCGGGGGAGCTCATCACGGGCCTCGCCCGCATCGAGGGCCGCCCCGTGGGGATCGTGGCCAACCAGCCCCGGGTGAAGGGCGGCGTGCTTTTCGTGGACAGCGCCGACAAGGCCGCGCGCTTCATGGACCTCTGCGACGCCTTCGGCATCCCGCTGCTCTTCCTCAGCGACGTGCCCGGCTTCATGATCGGCTCCGCCGTGGAGAAGCAGGGCATCATCCGCCACGGCGCCAAGATGATCAGCGCCATGGCCAGCTGCTCCACGCCCCGCTTCTGCGTGGTGGTGCGCAAGGCCTACGGCGCCGGCCTCTACGCCATGAGCGGCCCCGGCTTCGATCCCGACGCCACCCTCGCCCTCCCCACCGCCAGCATCGCGGTCATGGGTGCCGAGGCCGCCGTGAACGCCGTGTTCGCCAACAAGATCGCCGAAAAGCCCGAGGCCGAGCGCGCCGCTTACGTGCAGCAGCTCCGCGACGAGTACAACCAGGACATCGACCTCATGAAGCTCGCCGCCGACCTCCACGTGGACGCGGTCATCCAGCCTGGCGACCTCCGCCGCGAGCTGGCCACCCGTCTCGCCCGCGCCCGTCGGCGCGAAGCGTGGCCCGCGAAGCGCCGCAGCGTCACGCCGGTTTAGGAACCTTTCCCCGGGACCTCCACGCCTGTCATCCTTGGTGAACTCGGAGTTCCCATGCGCATGTTCCCAGCGGGCTTCCTGGTGGCGGGCCTCTGTGCGAACGGCGCGTCGGCGCAGGAGGTGCCCAGCCAGAACGCCATGGCGGGGGTTCGTCTCGGGCAGTACCTCCGCGCGGTGGAGGCCACCTTCCCAAAGGTCAAGCTGGAGCAGAAGGCCAAGGATGGCTGGCTCGCCATGGGATTCGTCCTTCCGGGTGCGGAGGGGGTGGTCCTGATCGTGCAATGCCCTCCGGCCGAGCTGAGGAGGGTCTTCGCCGTGCAGGTCACGGGCAATCCATCCTCCGGGCATCCCCTCTTCGCGGGGCTCCGGATGGGAATGACCGAGGCTGACGTGGTTCGGATCCTGGGACAGCCCTCTGGGCGACGGGCCTACCAGGAGGGGGAAGATCCCTATGTCCGCTTGGACTTCAAGGGGCGGAACTACTCTGTGGAGCTGGACGGACGGGATCGTCTCATGAGCATCATGCTCTGGGGCTATGAGGGCCTTCCCGACAAGCCGGAGGGCCTGGCGAAGGTCGCCGACCTCAAGGCCGCGCTGGCTTCCGGGGATCCCCGGGAGCTCGCGGAGGTCTTCACACCCGACGCGGAGCTGTTCCGAGGGGGAGACATTCTGAAGGTCGATCGGATCTCGGAGCTGGTCTTCGGGAAGGACCCGGCGTGGCGAGAGGCCCTCCTCGGCAAGGGAGGCTTGCGCGAGGCGCTCGATCGCAAGGACGCCGTGGAGGATTTCCAGCTCCGCTTCGTGGCCGGGGAAGGGGACGCCAAGCAGGTCCTCTCGGTGTGCAAATTCCCCAAGAGCGCCCTGCTTCAGGAGATCGTCTTCGCCTTCGAATCGGGGAGGTGGCGGGCCTACGAGGTGAGCTTCCGGGGTGCCAGGGCGAGGTGAAGGCCCGGAGTTCCGCCCCGGGGGTGGTCGGGCGGGTCCTGATCCGGCATGGATCCCTTCAGGCGGAGGCGGGCGCTACCCCACGACGCTGTCGAGCAGCTTCTGGAGGGCATCATTGACCTGGATCGCCGTGGGCAGTTCGTCGTAGGCCCCGGCGGTGAGGACGATGCTCAGATCCAGGGCGGGAACCACGTAGAGGCGCTGTCCGCCGTTGCCCATGCAGCCATGCCACGCCACGGGCTTGCCGCCATGGCGGGCGGTGCCGTGCCACCACTGGGCGCCGTAGCGGAAGTCCCGGACATTCGTGGTGAGGCGACCGCTGAGGGATCGGGCGACCCAGGCTTCCGGCACCACCTGCCGGCCCTGCCAGACCCCGTGATCCAGCATGAGCCGACCGACCTTGAGCAGGTCCCGGGGGCGCAGGCGGAGCCCGTTGAAGGGCATGGCCCGGCCATGCAGGTCGTGCGCCCAGGTCCAGCCCTCCATGCCCAGAGGCTGGAAGAGGGTCTCCTGGGCGAAGGCCTCCAGGCTCCGGCCCGTGCCCCGGCGGATCAGCTCGGCCAGCAGCGCCGTGGTGCCGCCGTTGTAATTGAACTGTTCTCCCGGGGCGGCCACCTGCGCGTGGCCCAGCACGTAGCCCACGAGGTCCGTCTTCCAGAACAGCCGCAGCTCGTCGTTGAACCCGGGCTCACCCTCCCGCCACTGGAGGCCGGTGGTCATGTTCAGGAGGTCCTCCACTCGGAGGTTCGCGGTGGCGGGGGTCCGTAGGTGGGCGTGCTCCGGGAACGCGGTCCAAACCGAGGTCTCCACCGGGGGCACCTTCCCCTGGGCGAGGGCGAGGCCGTAGAGCAGGCCCGTGACGCTCTTGCCGACCGAGCGGACGTCCTGCACCTCCTGAGGTCCGAAGCTGCGCCGGGAGGGCAGGAGGGCGTACACCGACTTGTCGGGGCCGCCTTGGTAGTACTCCGCAATGAGCCGACCATGGCGCTCGAGGAGCAGTGCATGCACCTTGAGCCGCGGCTCGAACAGCTTCACGGCCAGGGCCTCCACCTTGGCCGGGTCCAGGCCCGCGGGGCCGAGGGGAGCCAGGACCCAGCCATCGGTCAAGGGGACCGGTGTCGGTCCGGTGCGCGGGGACACTGGCCGCACCCAGGCGTCCCAGAGGAGCCAGGCCGCCAGCCCACCGAGGGCGAGGCGCCGGATCCATCGGAGGGTGGCTCGGGAGCGGGGGGACATGCCCGATGATCCTGGGGGTGGTGCCCTCGGGCAAGCCAGGGTTCCAGCCTCGGCCCGGGAGGCTCCTCTCCGCCTTCCGCCCGCCCGGGGGAAGTGTGACCCCAGTGGCGGTGGATCAGGGCACCGTCGATCCATCGGGTGAGCACCCGCCGGAGGTCCCATGAGCGCACCCCTGACCCTCTCCTTCCCCGGCGGGGTGAAGGTGGATGCCCACCTCGGCGACCACCTCCTGCGCACGGACCAGTCGGTGAAGGCCGGCGGGGAGGCCACGGCGCCTTCCCCCTTCGACCTCTTCCTCGCCTCCATCGGCACCTGCGCAGGCTTCTACGCCCTGCGCTTCTGCCAGGAGCGGGAGCTGAGCACCGAAGGGCTGGGGCTCGCCATGTCCTGGTCCCGCAGCGCGGAGTCGGGACTCATCGACCAGATCCACCTGGACCTGACCTTGCCTGCGGGCTTTCCCGAGAAGTACCGCACGGCCATCCTCCGGGCGGTGGACCAGTGCACGGTGAAGAAGCATTTGGCCCATCCGCCGGCCCTCGTGATCGAGGCTCACCCCTCCCGAGGTTGAGCGCCGAAGTTCACGCCTTCAGGTGTCCCGAGATCGTGTCCAGGTAGGCCTGCTTGGGGATCCAGCCCCCGTGCCCATCCTGGTAGATCACGCCGTAGGCGTTGGGATTGAAGGTGTCGCGGTACTCCCAGTAGGTGTAGCCGAGGCCCTTGCCGTTGAGCAGGGAGAGCATGGCATTCAGATAGCTGAGGTCCGGGTCGTCGCCAGTCTGCACCCCGCACTGCTGGACGAAGACGGGTGCCTGGTGGGCGGCCTTGAAGTCCAGCAGGTATTGGATCCGCTGGCTCAGCTCGGCGATGTTCTCGTCGTGGGTGCCGCTGGTGCGCAGGAAGAGGTTGCCGGTGTAGACCACGTCGGTCCACTTCGAGGTGTAGGCGGCCTCCACGGATTTCATGCCGTAGGACCGCGGGCCCAGGAGGAAGGGCACGCCGGGGGCCACGGTGCGGAGGGCCATCATCACCTCGTCGTAGAAGGCGCGGATGTCGGCGTCGGTGCCTGAGGTGGGATTGGGCTCCGGCAGCGGCTCGAAGAGGCCGAGGTACGGGGTGTCCCGGTAGCGGGCCGCCACGAACTTCCACACGTTGATGAAGCGGGCCCGCACGCCGGGGTCGGTCCAGAAGTTGTGGCCATTGGGATACTCCCCCTTGGGATCGCAGTAGGCGACCTCGTGGGCATCCTGGGTGCCGTTCTGGCCGCAGTCGGAGTCGATGAAGAGGATGATCCAGAGCTTGGCGGCGGAGGCCTGGGCCACCATGGCGTCGAGGATCGCGAGGTGGCCCGCATCGATGCCGGCGGTGCCGGGCTGGCCGTCATCCCGGCTGTCGACGCCGGGGGTCTCGTAGTAGCCCCACCACCGCAGGGGGATGCGCACGCAGGTGGCGCCCTGGGCGGCGTTTTCGGCGGCGTCCGTGGGCTGGGTGAGGCCCCAACGCCCCCAGTTCCAGCCCCGCAGCTTCAGGGGGGAGCCGTCCGGAGCGCGCAGCTCCGCGCCCTGGACCCGCAGGCGGGGCGGTGCCGTGTCGGGGGTGCCTGGACCCGGGGCGGCCCCGCCGCCCCCTCCGCCGCACCGGGCGAGGGCCAGGGTGCTGCCGAGGGCCGCCAGCAGGCGGCGGCGATCGGCGCAGAAGGCAGGGGTTGGACGTCGCGGCATGGCCACCTCAGGGCCATGGACCCGGGAAGGGGGGCTCAGGGTTGAAGGGGAATGGCGGGAAACGTTCCTCGGCTAGTGAGGTCGTCCGGAGAACCCCGAGGCCCGGCGCAGGGCATCCGCGTCCATGATCCCCCCGTCCATCATCACCACCCGGGTCTGGCGGAGGTCCCCCACGCGGCGGGAGGGATCGCCTTCCACCAGCACGAGGTCCGCGGCAAGCCCCACGGCGATGCGGCCCGTGAGGCGATCCACGCCGGCCATGCGGGCAGGCACCGCGGTGGCGGAGGCCAGGGCCTCCTCGGGGGTGAAGCCCGCTTCCACATAGAGCTCCAGCTCGTGGACGAGCTCCAGGCCACTGCCATCGGTGCCGGCCACCACCGGAACGCCGAGCTGGTGCATCCGTCCCACCAGGGCCACCAGCTTCCGGAAGCTCCTGCGGAAGTCCTCCCGCGTGAGGTCCTTCGGCACCTGGAAGCCGCCGGACCGGAAGCCCCGCTCCAGGGCCGGGGGCAGGGTGCCCGTGAAGGGGGCGTAGGCGGGGGACAGCGCGCCGTTCTCCGCGGCGAGCACGCCCTCCACGACCACGAGGGTGGGATCCGAGACGGTGCCCTTGCGGGCCATGGTGGCCAGCAGGCCCTTCATGGGCTCGGCATCGAGGTCCACCTGGCGCGCGAAGCGGCCGGTGCCCTCGAAGCGGTTGATGCCATTGGAGGTCTTCACGACCTCGTCGGGCATGGCCTCCATCATCACGAAGTAGATGTGGGTCAGCTCGTCATAGCCCGCGGCGAGGGCCTCGGAGGGGCGCATGCCCGCGGGCACATGGCCGTGGACGTGCAACCCGAGGCGGTGGGCCTCCCGCGCAGCCTCCGCCACCCAGGCGGGCGGGAAGGTCCCGTAGAACTTCACGCCGCTCAGGCCCCGCTCCTTGGCCTTCCGGACCGCCTGGAGCGCCTCCTCCGGGGAGGCCACCACGTTGGCCACCTGCGCGGTGTTGGGACCCTTCCCATCGATGAGGGAGCTGGCATGGACCTTCGGCATGAGGAGCTCCCCCAGGGCCCGGCGGCGGGCGCGGGCGACGGTGAGGCTGTCGTCATTCCCGGGATCCCGAACGGAGGTGATCCCCAGGGCTAGGAGGAAGGGGCCCGTGCTGTCGTCGGAGACGTGCATGTGGGAGTCCCAGAGGCCCGGCACCAGGGTCTTCCCCCGGGCGTCGAGGACCTCCGCCCCAGGCGGGACCGGGAGGGAGGCCGAGGGACCCACCTGGGTGATGAGGCCCTTCTCCACCACCACGGTGTGATCCTCCACGAAGCGGCGGCCGTCGAGGAAGACACGGGCATGGGTGAAGGCCACGGGACCCTTCGGGGTCCGCAGGAGGGCCTTCGCCAGGGCCGGGCTCTGGGCGGCGAGGGCGTCATCCTGGGCCTTGGTCAGCTCGGGAAGGCGATCCGCGTGGGCGCTGGGGAGCACGCCCAGACCCTGGATGGCCCCGAAGAAGCGGCCCTCGGCGTCCGTCCAGACGGGGATGGGGGCATTGGCGAGGCCATGCACGGCCCAGCAGACCACGACCTTGGGGGAGGGGCCCGCCAGGGTCAGCTGGGTGAGGCGCTCCGCCCGGGCCCGGCCGCCGGGGAGCAGGGCGAGGCTGTGGTCCTTCGCGGCCAGGAGGGCCTCGATGAGGTGGGCGGTGTGGAGGACGAAGCCGCCCCCCGCGGGGAGGTAGAGGGCGGGCCCTTGGGTGGCGAGCTCACCGGCATCGAGGGGGCTCTTCCAGCGGGCCTGGCCTCCGGCCCGGCGGAAGGTCTCCGCCGCATCGCCGCTCGGGGTGACACCCCGCACCTCCAGGTCATCCGGCAGACCGTCGGGAGCGAGGTGGAGGCGCACGTCCAGCTCCGTGACCATGCCCCTCAGGGCCATGCTGTCCCGCGACATCCGCGTGCCATCCGGGAGGGACCAGAGCCGCACCCGCCCATGGGTGCCCCCCGGGGAGACCAGGAGGTAGGTCTGCGCCTCGGCGGGGGGCTTGGCGAGGGCCTCCACCGGCACCTGGCCGCGGAGGTCGGTGCCCCAGCTCCCCAGGAGGAGGCAGAGCAGGGTGGCGGTGCAGGGGCGCATGGGCTTCCTCCGGGCAACCGTGGGTCGGGTTGGCCGGAGTCTAGCAGGGGATCCGCTCAGGCCCGGGGCCGGAGGCGGCGCAGCTGCCGGAGGTGCACCTTCAGGTGGAGGGCATCCATGCTGAGGGCCTGATCCACCGTGATGGGACCTGCCACGGGATGACGGAACCAGGCCGGGTCCCCTTCCCCGGGGGCCAGCCCCTCCACGAGGTCGCCGAGCCACCGGTGCGTCGCGGCCCAGGTCGCCTCCAGGTCCGCCAGGGAGGCCTCGCCGGTGGGGAGCATGCGCCGGGTGGGGACCTTCACGGGGATGGCGAACCGCAGGACGCCCACCACGAGGAGCCGGATGGCGCGGTTGCGGAGACTGCGGGGCCGGGCCACGAGCGCCTCCCGGGGGGGCAGACCCCCGAGGATGTCCCGCTCGGCCAGGATGAGGTGCTCCAGGATCTCCAGGCCGGACCAGCGTCCCGGGGCCGGGCGCTGGCTCCGGGACGCCTCGGGCCAGCTGTGGAGCTCCACCAGAACTTCCTCCTGCAAGGACTGGAGGGTCTGGAGGCGGGCGTGGAGGACGGCGTGCATGGAGGCCTCGGAGTGGACCTCCAGGGTAGCGGGGGCGGTCCCCCCAGGCCCTGCGTCCGGGCGGAGGGCTCAGAACCGCCAGGCCAGGCCGAATCCCACCCGCTCGGTCCCGCCATACACCACGAAGGGCTTGGTGGTGAAGCCCGTGCCCTGGGGGGTGAAGGGGGCCCCGAGCAGCACCCCGGTGGCGAAGGCGTGGAGGCCCTGGGCGAAGCGCCAGTCGAGGTGGACGTTGAGGCGCGTGAAGGGATCCCGGTCGGTGTGGACGACGGCCCCCTGGTAGGCCCCCATGGGCGTGCGGGCGGTGTGGTGCAGGGTGAGGGCCCCTGACCAGGCGCCCTGGGTGAAGCGGGTCCAGAGGTTGGCGCGGAAGGGGGCGGCGTAGTCGGCTTGCGAACCGGTGGCGGCGTCCTCCACCTCCAGCCACGTGGCGTTCAGGCCCAGCTCCCAGCCGCCCCGGGGCCACCAGGTCACCTCCCCCTCGAATCCGCGGTTCTGGGTGGTGGGGCCGTTCTGGTGCTGGTTGGTGCCCACGGGGGCCCCGACCACGGGCTGCCGTCGGATCTGGTGGCGGAGCTGTCCGGAGAAGGCCGTGGTGTCCAGGCTCCAGACCCCATCGCTCCAGCGGTAGCCCACCTCGAAGGTGTCCACGGACTCCGGATCCAGGCCGGGGTTGGGCAGGTTCCTCACGGCGCCGATGGTGCTGTCCACCCGGCTCTCGAAGACCTGGGGGCTTCGCGTGGCCGTGAACCAGCCCGCGCGGAGGTGGCTCTGCCCGGTGGGCCGCCAGGTGAGGACGGTGCGGGGGGAGACCCGCGAGCCCCCAAGGGTCTCGCGCTCCGCCCGGGCCCCCAAGGAGAGACCGAATTCCTCCGGGAGGGCGAGGTCCAGGCTGGCGAAGGCCCCCGCCGAGCGCTCGCGGCTGGGTCTGGGGAGTCCGATGATGAGGTCCCGATCGACCTCGAGGCGGGCGCCGTCGAGCCCCCCCACCAGGCGCAGGCCCTCCTTCAGGCGCCAGTCCACCAGGAGGGAGCCCTGCTCCCGGCGGTAGGGGTAGTGATCCGTGGGGATGACCGTGGCGGGATCCAGGGGGGCCAGGCCGGGGGTCGGTCCGATGCCGAAGCGCGAAGCCACCCGGTTGAGCTGGGC
The DNA here is from genome assembly GCA_964627685.1 of uncultured Solibacteraceae bacterium. Taxonomy (GTDB): domain Bacteria; phylum Acidobacteriota; class Holophagae; order Holophagales; family Holophagaceae; genus JAFDVN01. The sequence continues at coordinate 20,546 of CAZVKM010000003.1, forward strand.
CTCCCAGCGGAGGTGGGTCGAGGCTTCCCAGATCCAGCCGCCCTGGAGGGCGGTGGTCGTCTCGAGCGAGTAGGGGGGGGGTGTAGATGGCACCGATGAAGGTGGGCCCCCTCCTGGAGTGGCTGCCCCCGAGGCTGAGCCAGGCCCGGTGGGGGCCGCTGCCGAAGTCGGCGCGCAGGAAGGCCCGCTGCTCGCGCTGAGCGTCCTGTCCCGTGGCCTCGAGCTGGGCCGGGGTGGGCCTGAGCGGGGCGGGGGGATCCCCCAGCACCTCGTAGGCATGTCCGCTCCGGGCCAGGCTGTCCCCCTCGCCCCCGGCGACGAAGCCCCATCCCGGGGCCCCGATCCTCAGGGAGGCCCCGCCCCGGGCGCCCTGGGGACTCAGGCCCTGGCCCCAGAGGCTGCCGGCCACGCCCGCCTCGGCCCGGCGGGTGCGGATGGAGATCACGCCCGTCACGGCGTTGGCCCCGTGGAGGGTGGCGCTGGGGCCCCGGGTGATCTCGATGCGGTCGATGAGGTCCCAGGGGACGGGGAGGCTGGCGAGGGTGGCGGCGCCGGCGACGAGGTTGTGGAAGGGCACGCCGTCCACCAGGAGCTGCACCGTGCGGGGTTCCCCCTGGACGAGGCTGCCCCGCAGCCCGACGGTGGCCCAGAGGGGGCCCAGCTCATGGGCATCCACCCCGGGGAGCCCCCGGAGCAGCTCCACGAGGGGCAGGGGGCCCAGGCGGTCGAGGTCGTCCCGGGTGAGGACGGAGGTGCCCTGGGGGCTGTCCATCAACCCCTGGGCGTAGCGGGTGCTCGCCTCCACGGGCGTCTGCATGAGCCGTAGGAGGCTCTCCCGCCGCCGGGCGGGGCCATCCTCCGCCTCCTGGGCGACCAGGAGACCCGACCAGAGGAGGGGGGCGAGGCGGGGCAGGTGGGGCATGGTGACCTTGCCTCCTTCCTCGACCCCCCTCCTCCCGGGGCTGAATCCCGTGAGTGGCATGGGACGCCTCAGATCCGGAAAACGGCCACGGAGCGCTCCAGGGAGGCGGCCAGGCGGGCCAGCTCCGCGGAGGCACCCCGGGTGTCCAGGGCGCCCCGGGAGGTCTCCCGGGCCGAATCGCTCACCTCCAGCACGTGATCGCCCACCTGGGACATCCCCGTGGCGGACTGGGATGCGTTCCGGGCCATGGCATCCATGCTGCCGGCGGCCCGGGCCGCGTGATGGGCCATGTCCCGGGCCCCCAGGGCCAGCTGGGCCACGTTGCGCGCGATCTCCCCCACGCCGGCCACGGCCTCCTGGACATTGCGGCTCACCTCGTTGGCCCCGGCGGCCGCCTGGTGGACGTTGCGGGCCACCGAGGCGGTGCCCTGCGCCGCCTCCTGCACCTCGCGATGCACCTCCTGGGTGTTGGCGGTCTGGAAGGCCACCGTCTGGGCGATCTCGCCGCTGATGGCATCGATGTCATGGATGGTGGCGACGATCTCCCGGATGGCCGCGACCGCGGAGCCCGTGGCGGACTGCATGGCCGCCACCTGCGAGCGGATCTCCTCGGTGGCGTGGGCCGTCTGCTTGGCGAGGACCTTCACCTCCCCCGCCACCACGGCGAAGCCCCGGCCCGCCTCCCCCGCGCTCGCCGCCTCGATGGTGGCGTTCAGGGCCAGCAGGTTCGTCTGGTCGGCGATGCCCTTGATCACCTCCACCACCTTCCCGATCTCCTGGGCGCTGCGGCCGAGGGCGTCCATGAGCTCCACCGTGTGCTGGGCGGAGCCCGCGGCGCTCGTGGCGACCCCCGCCGCGCGGCTGCTGCTCTGGGCCACCTCGCGGAGGCCCGAGGCCACCTCGGCCACGGCGGAGGCCACGGTGTTCACCGAGGTGGTGACCTTCTCGCCGGTGGCGGCGATGGCCTGCAGGCTCGAGCTCATCTCCTCCACCGCCGCGCCCACGCTGCGGAGGTTGGCGCTCACCTCCTCCGAGGCCGAGGCCACGGTGGTGGTGTTGGCGCTCGACTCCTCCACGCCGGCGGCCATGGTGCGCACGCTCTGACGCGCCGCCTCCACCTCCGTGGCGATGCCCCCGACATCCGCCATGGCCTGGCGGGTGATCTCCGAGGCCGCCGTGGCCTTGCCGGACATCCGCTCGGAGGAACCGGCCATCTGCTTGGAGGTGGCCGTGAGCTCCTCCGCGGAGCTGGCGAGGGTCGCCACCCCCTGGCGGATCTCCTGGAGGGTGCTCCGCATCCGGAAGGCGCTGTGGTTCAGGGCCTCCGCCAAGCGCTCGAACTGTCCCTGGTGGCCTTCCGGCAAGGCCACGGTGAGGTCCCCCTCCGCCATCGCGGCGAGGGCCGCCATCACTTCCTCCAGGGGTTCCGCCACGGCGGCCATCAGGCCGTTCAGGCCCTGCACCAGGCTCCGCCAGTCCCCCTGGAAGCCGGCCTCCTCGCCCCGCACCTCGAGCCGACCGCCCTTGGCCGCCTCGATGAGCCCCTGGATCTCATGGGCCAGGCGCTGGAGGTTGCCCCGCACCTCCTCCACCGTGGCGTTGATCCTCGCCCGCTGGCCGGGAAAGGTCTCGAGCGGCGTGTCGAAGGTGCCCTGCCCGAAGGCCTCCATGGTGGCGATCACCTTGGCCATGACCTGGAGGTGCCCCTCCACCATGCCGTTCACGCCACAGGCCATGGCGCCGTAGGCCCCGGGGAAGGGCGCCGCCTCGATCCGCACCTGGGTCTCCCCCGCCTCATGGGCCGCGGCGAGGGCGTTCAGCTCCCGGATCAGGGCCTGCAGCGTGGCGACCATCCGTCCCATGGCCCCCTGGAGCTGGGCGGCCTCATCCCGCCCCTCAGGGGCTAGTTGGAGGTCCAGGTCCCCCTGGGCGATGCGATCGGCGGCTTCGGTGCACTGGCGGAGGGGCCCGGCGATGGCGCGCACCACCGCCCCCGCGAGCAGCAGGGAGCCGCCCAGGGAGAGGGACAGCATCCCCAGGGCGAGCCAGAACCGGAGGCGGGCGGCCTCGGCGAGGCGGGCCACCAGGGTGGCGAACCCCTGGCCCGCCTGATCCTCCACCTGCTTCATCGCATCCATGCGCGCGGTGGCGAGGGCGAACCAGGTGGGGGGATCGAGGTTGAACGGACCGGCCTCCCCCTTGGCCAGGGCGGTGGCCCGGTGGGCGGCGAAGTCCCCCCGGAAGGGGCCATCCAGCGCCCGCTCCAGGGCCGCGACCAGCTCCGGTGAAGCCAGCCCCCGGAAGGTGGACAGTCCCGCCTCCTGCTGGCCCGTGAGCAGCGTGAACCGGGTGAAGAAGCCTTCGGGGAAGCGGTTGGTGGAGAAGGCGCTGTTGAGGGTGGCCCGTTCGATCCCCGCGTACTCCTTCACCCGCATGATCTGAAGGTAGGCGTGGCCCGCGGCGAAGGTGCGGCTGTCCGAGGAGAAGCGGGGGATCTGCTCCACCACGTCCAGGAGCCTGCCGATCAGGCGCGTGTAGTTGGCGAGGTGGGCGGGTGGTGCCACCTGGAAGCCGCTCGCGGCCTCCCGCCAGCCCTGGAGCTTCTGCAGCTCCTCCAGGGCGCTCGCCAGCCGGCGACCCGCATCGGACTCGGGATCGATGCGCGTGAGCCGTTCACGGGCCGCGGCGAAGGCCGTGCGGCGGGCATCCGCCTTCAATCGGATGTCGGCCATTTCGGGGGCGAAGCGCCGTCCCTGGCTCGAGAGGAAGCCCGCCGTGATCCCGCGCTCCTTCTGGAGTTCATGGACCAGCTCGCCCGTGGCCCGGGCGAACGTCGCCAGCTCCTGGGCGGCCTGCAGGTCCCCGTGCCGGCGATGGGCGTCGGCCAGGTCCGCCAGGCTGAGCCAGGTGAGCGCGGCCAGGGGGAGGGCCAGCATGAGCAGCAGCTTGCTGCGCAGGGTCAGGGTTCTCAGGAAGCCCATGGTTCCCTCCCGGGAGGGGGCGGCACGGGAGCCCCGGCCGATGCCCCTCCATCGGACGGCCCAGGGCCCCATTCAAGAACGCGGAGGGTGGGGTCTGTGCGAACCTGACACGGTGCGTGCGCTGTCCCCCCTCCTCCTGATCCTTCCCCTGGCGGGACAGGCCCCGGCCCGGCTGGAGGTCAGCGAGGCCAAGGTGCGGCCGGGCCAGCCGCTGCTCCTCCGCTGGGCCGCGCCGGGCCTGGGGTTGCTGCGCCTCGACCCGGGGAACCTCCGGGTGGGGGAGTCCGGCCAGCTCACGCTGCGGCCCGCGGCCACCACCCCCTACGTGCTCCGGAACGCCGAGGGGAGGGAGCTGGCGCGGGTCACGGTGACCGTGGATCCCGGGTTGCCCCTGGGCGAGCCCGCCCGGGTCTGCAGCTTCGAGGCGAGCTCCGCGAAGGTCCTCCCGGGCGACCCGGTGGTGCTGAGCTGGGAGTGCACCGGCGCCGCGAAGGTGCGCCTCGAGCCCGGCGGGCTCGAGCTGGACGGCCGCAGCTTCGTGGTGGTCACGCCGCAGGAGAACACCCGGTACACGCTGCAGGTGAGCAATGAGGCCGGTGGGCAGACCCGCAGCCTGGATGTGGCGGTGATGCCCACTCCGCGGGATCAGGCGCCGGCCCGCATCTGCAGCTTCACGGCCGATCACCTCGAGGTGCGACCCGGCCAGCCCGTGGAGCTGGCCTGGGAGTGCCAGGGCGAGGCTCGGGTGCGCCTGGAGCCGGGTGGCCTCGAGCTGACGGGGCGGGAGAAGGTCACCGTGGTGCCCGACCAGACCACGGTCTACACCCTGAGCGTGAGCAACCTCGCGGGTGGCCTGAGCCGGAGCCTGGAGGTCCGCGTCCTGCCGGGCCCTGAGGCTCCCATGGATGCCCTCAAGGCCCTGCGGGAGGCCCACCTGGAGGACGCGCTGCGGGCCGGGGCCGCGATGAGGGATCGGGCCACGGGCCGCTGGACCCTCCGCCTCCTGGTGGCCCTGCCGGCCCAGGGCCTGCCCGTGCTGGCCCGCCAGGCGGGTCGGCAGGCGGATCGGCTCATGATCCTGCCCTGGCCCCGCCGGGACGGCCTCCGCGCCTGGCAGGCCTGCTATGGGGTGTACGGGGGTCGGGAGGCGGCCCTCCGGGCCTGGGCCCAGGCCCCCGAGGCCCTGCGACGGGCCTACCAGCCCGTGGTCCAGCGGGTGCCCGGGGGCGGGACGGCTCAGGAGATCGGACGGCCGTAGCTCAGGAGCATCCGGCGGAGGGCCTCCTCGGTGTCAGGCCGGCCCATGCCACCCCGATGGGCGAGCTCCAGGGCCCTCGTCGGCGCCATGGCGCGATCCAGGATCAGCCAGCCGCAGACCAGCGCGGAAGCGCGGTTGCCGTCGCCGCAGTGGATGAGGATCCGGGTGCCCCGGCTCTCCTGCAGGAGCTGCCGCACCCGGTCGAAGTCCGCCTTGGGCGGGGCGACGGGCACCGCGTAGCGGTAGTAGGCGATCCCCAGGGCCTGGAGCTGGACCATCTCCTCGCTGTGGCGGGCGCCGGGCTCGCCGTCGCGACGGACATCGATGACCTTCTGGATGCCCGCGGCCTTCAGGGTGGCATAGGTGCCTGCGTCGGGGGCGCCGCGCAGGACGAAGACGCCCGGGGCCACTTCCAAGGTGTTGGGGATGACCGGGGCTTGGAGCAGGAGGGCGGGCAGGAGCAGGGGCAGGACCATGGCAACCTCCGTCGGGGATCGTTCCCATGGATAGGCCCCGCAGGGGAGGCGCCGGTCACAAGGCGCGCCACGGACCTGCGCATCCGTTGTCCGGGTCAGGGCTTGGCGCGACGCGCCGCCACATAGGCCCGGGCGGCGGCTTCCGTGGCGGGGTTCTTCAAGCCGGCCTTCCGGGCCAGGGCCAGCGCCGCCTCTTCGGACTGCCCCTCATCCAGCACCCAGAAGGTGAACAGGGCGCCGGCCACGCGGTTGCCGGAGGCGCAGTGGATCAGCACGCGGGCGCCCTTGGGGAGGGCCTTCACCCTCGCCCGGAAGGCGTCCAGGGCCTGGGGGTCCGGCTCACGATCCAGGGGGCAGCGCTCGTAGGCGGCTCCGGCGACCTTCGTGGAGGCGGCGTCCGCGGTGGTGTCGGCCTCGCCCTCGCGGCGCAGGTTCAGCACGTGGGTGATGCCCGCGGCCTTCAGGGCGGCGAAGGTCTCCGTGCCCGGGGTGCCCAGCACCACGAAGCGGCCCGGTTGGATCTCCACCGCCCCGGGGAGCCCTGTGGGCGCCTGGGCGAGGAGGGCGGGCAGGGTGAGGAGCAGGGTGGACATGGGGACCTCCACCTCCAGTGTCGCCCAACCCGGGGGCGCTCAGGCCGGGATCGCCGGACGGGCGCCGGCGGGATCCCTCCGCGTCCCCAGCTGGGACGCCGAGCACATTCCCCGCGCACGGAGGCGGGGACTCCCCACACTGACCTGGGGGGTGCCCTTTGATCGCCTTCCAGCACGCCAGGGTGGGGCTCACCCGGGAGGAGGCGACCCGCCGCCTCGCCAGGGAGGGGGCCAATGTCCTGCCCACGGCGGCCCCCCGCTCGAACCTGCGCCTGCTGGGGGAGGTGCTCTCGGAGCCCATGCTCCTGCTCCTGGTCGGGGCGGGCGGGGTGTACCTGCTCCTGGGGGACCGCCTGGAAGCGGCCGCGATGGGCTGCTTCGTGGGCCTCATCCTCCTCATCACCTTCCTGCAGGTCCGCCGCACCGCCCGCGCCCTGGAGGCCCTCCGGGACCTCTCCTCGCCCCGGGCGCGCGTCCTGCGCGGAGGCGAGGCCCTGCGGATCCCCGGGGCGGAGGTGGTGCGGGGGGACCTCCTCCTCCTCGCCGAGGGCGATCGGGTGTCCGCGGATGCCCGCCTGGTGGAGGGGGTGCTCCAGGTGGACGAATCCCTCCTGACCGGCGAGGCGGCGGCGGTCACCAAGGTGCCCGGCGCAGCCGGCGAGGCGGGGGGCGTCCATGCGGGCACCCTCATCACCCAGGGGGTGGGCTCCGCGGAGGTGATCGCGGTGGGCCGGGCCACGCGGATGGGGGCGCTCGGGCAGGCGCTGGCCGCCCGCGAATCGCCCGCCTCACCCCTCCAGCGTTCCGCCCACCGCCTGGTGCGCCTCTGGGCCTTCCTCGCGCTGGGACTGGCGGTTGGGGTGGTGCTGCTGGCCTGGCTGTGGGCCGGGCGGGGCCTGCTGCCGAGCCTGCTGCTGGGGGTGGCGGTGGCCATGGCCATCATCCCGGAGGAGATCCCGGTGGTGCTCTCGGTGTTCACGGCCCTGGGCGCCTGGCGCCTCAGCAAACAGGGTGTGCTCACGCGCCACATCCCGGCCGTGGAGGCCCTGGGCGCCATCACCGTGCTGGCGGTGGACAAGACCGGCACGCTCACGGAGAACCGCATGAAGGTCGCCCGCATCTGGGTGCCGGACGCCTTCCACCCCGCCGGAGAACCCCTGCCCGAGGCCACCCACCGGCTCGTGGAGTTCAGCGTGCTGGCGACGCCCCTGGATCCCTTCGATCCCATGGAAAAGGCCCTGCATGCCTATGCACGGGAGGCGCTGGAGGGCACGGAGCACCTGCATGGCGACTGGCGCCCGAAGCGGGCCTATGCCCTCACGCCGGACATCCTGGCCATGACCCATGTCTACGGGCTGGAGGCCCCGGACCGCCACCTCCTGGCGGCGAAGGGGGCGCCGGAGGCGATCCTGGACCTCTGCCACCTGGGTCCGGAGGAACGGAGCCGGGCCCTGGCGCGGGCGGAGGCCCTGGCCGCCGGGGGCCTGCGGGTGCTGGGGATCGCCATGGGCACCCACCTCGATGAGGGGCTGCCCGAGAGCCAACACGACTTCACCTTCGAGCTGCTGGGCTTCGTGGCGCTGGAAGACCCCCTGCGGCCGGAGGTGGGGGCCGCGGTGGCCTCCTGCCGGGCCGCGGGCATCCGGGTGCTGATGATGACGGGGGACCATCCCGCGACGGCCCTGGCCATCGCCCGCCAGCTGGGCCTGTCCACGGAGGCGCCGCCCCTCCTCGGGGAGGAGCTCGCCCGCCTGCCCGAACCCGAGCTGAAGCGACGCCTCGCGTCGGCCTCCGTCTGCGCCCGGCTCCGGCCCGAGCATAAGGAGCGCCTGGTGCGGACCCTCCAGTCCCTGGGGGAGGTGGTGGCCATGACGGGCGATGGGGTGAACGACGCGCCGGGCCTCAGGGCGGCCCACGTGGGCGTGGCCATGGGCACCCGGGGGACGGACGTGGCCCGCGAGACCGCGGACCTGGTGCTGGTGGACGACAGCTTCGCCCGCCTGGCGGAGGGCGTCCGCATGGGGCGGCGCGTCTACGACAACCTCGCCCGCTCCGTGCGCTTCGTCTACGCCGTCCATCTGCCGGTGCTGGGGCTCATCCTCGTGCCCCTGGTGCTGAAGTGGCCCGCCCCGCTCCTGCCGCTGCACCTGGTCCTGCTCCACATGCTCATCGATCCGGCCTGCTCGCTGGTCCTGGAGGCGGAACCGGAGGCCCCCGACCTCATGGCCCGACCCCCGCGGGATCCCGGCGCCACGCCCTTCGGTGCCCGGGCCCTGGGGCGGGGCGCCCTCCTGGGCCTGGGGGTCCTGGCGGTCCTCCTGGGGCTCGTGGCCTGGGGGATGGGGGCCGGCTGGTCCCCGGAAGCGGTGCGCGGGGCCCTCCTGCCCGCCCTCTTCGGGAGCGCCTTCCTCCTGGTGCTGGCGGCCCGGGGGAGCGGGCCCCTGCGCGCCCTCACCGTCCCCAATGCCCGCGTCGGCGCCATGGCCCTGGGCCTCGGCCTGGCCCTGGGGCTGATCCTGGCGGTGCGGCCCTTGCGTGCCGTGCTGCAGCTGGCGCCCCTCGAGGGGAGCTCCCTCGCGGTCTCGGGGGCGGCCCTCCTCGGGGTCCTGATCTGGCTGGAGGTCTCCGCCCGCGGGATGGGCCACCCACCTGCCGAGACTCAGCGGGAGGGGCTCCGCGGCCGATGATGGGCCTGAGGCCACGATCATGGGCATCCTCCGCAAGACCTTCTTGGCGTTCGTGGGGTTCGGGATCCTCATGGGGGCCGTGTTCCCCCTGTACGCGCAGTTCTTCGTGGCCTGGAAGCCGGGCCTCAAGCCCTGGTTCGTGGTGGGCTGCCTGGTGGCCGGGGTGATGATCGGCCTCCTGAACTACGCCATCCTCCACGCGGTGGTGGTGCGCACGCTCAAGCGGCTGTCCGAGGTGACCCGGGCCGTGAGCACCGGGGACCTCACCCGGCGCTGCGACCTCCGGAGCCCCGATGCGATCGGCGCCATCGCCGAGAGCACGAACACCATGGTGACCTCCCTGGAGGGGCTCATCCGAAGTGCCCGCGAGCTCGGCGGCCAGGTGGGCGCCGCCGCCGAGGGTTCCTCCCGCCTCGCCGCCGATTCGGCGGAACGGCTGGGCCGCCAGGAACGCACCTTCCGGGACCTGGCGGAGATGCTCGCCGGGATGGCCCAGGCCCTCGCCACCATGCGAGACCATGTGGAGGAGACGAGCCATACGGCCGAAGCTTCCGTGATCCGGGCGGAGGAGGGACGCAGCGCCCTGGCCCGCAACCTGGAGGCCATGACCCGCCTCCAGGAGGCCGTGTCGGATTCGCTCCGCGTGGCCGAGTCCCTGGAGCGGCAGACCCAGCGCATCGGCGCCATGGTGGGGAGCATCGCCGGCATCGCCAACCAGACCCAGATGCTCTCGGTGAACGCCACCATCGAGGCCGCCCATGCCGGGGAGCAGGGCAAGGGCTTCGCCGTGGTGGCCGACGAGGTCCGCAAGCTCTCGGACCAGGCCGCCCGGGCGTCGGATGACATCCAGTCCCTCGTGTCGGAGCTGCAGGCCCTCATCGGCGAGCTGGCCCATCGGATGCGGGAGGAGCAGGAGCGGATGACCACGGAGATGGCCGGAGTCCAGACCTCGGTGGCGGGCCTGCGGGAAGTGCTCGAGGGGACCTCCTCCGTGGGGGAGCGCCTGGGGGCGCTCCGCCGGGAGACCCAGGCCCGGGCGGAGGACGTGGCCACCGTGGAACACCAGGCCGCCGAACTGAAGGCCGGGTTCCACGCCGTGGCGGAAGGGGCCGCCGAAGCGGAGGCGGGCATGGGCCCCCTCCGCGACTCGGCCCAGGGCCTCCAGGGGCTCCTGGGTCGCTTCAAGCTGGCCTGATCAGGCCAGGTCCACCAGACGGTTCCAGGGTCCGGCGTTCACGGCTTCGAAGCCCTGGGCCTTGAGCATGGACGTGGCCATGGCGCTGCGGGAACCGCTGGCGCAGACCAGGATCACGGGCTTGGTCTTGTCGAGTTCGCCCACCCGTCTCGCCAGTTGGTCAAGGGGGATGTTGACACTCCCGGGGGCGTGGCCCCCGGCGAATTCACCCTGGGTGCGGACGTCCACCCGCTGACCGCCTCGGGCCAGCAGGGTCTTGAGTTGATCCGGCGACGCCCCGCGGGCGCGCCACCAGAAATAGACGAGGAGGAGGACGGGGAGGATCCAGAGGTACTCGCGCATGTCAGCCCTTCACGGCCTGCCACGGGCCGGCGTTCGTGACTTCGTACCCCAGCGCGCGCAGCCACTGGGTGGCCATGCCGCTGCGCGCGCCCGTGGCGCAGCAGAGGATCACGGGGCGGGTGCGGTCCACTTCCGAGACACGGGCTTCCAACTGGTCCAGGGGGATGTTGAGGGAACCCGGGGCGTGCCCGCTCTGGAACTCCCCGGGGGTCCGGACATCGATGACCTGCATCTAGGCCTCCAGCGCTTCGAGGGCGCGGACGAGGGTGGTGGCCTGCTGGACGCCGACGAGGCGCTGGGCGAGGCGCTCGCCCTTCAGGACCACCAGGGTGGGGATGCTCTGCACCCCGAAGGCCGCGGCGAGGTCCGGCTCCTCGTCGACGTTCACCTTGGCGACCAGGGCGCGGTCGCCCATGTGGGAGGCCACCTGGTCGAGGATCGGGCCCTGCATGCGGCAGGGCCCGCACCAGGGGGCCCAGAAGTCGATGAGCACCGGCTTGTCGAGGGCCTTCACCTTGGGGAAGGCGCCGGTGGTGAGGTGGATGGCGGACATGGGGACCTCTTCAGGAGCGGGAGGGGAAGGTGGCGAGCAGACCCATGAAGGCGCCGTAGAGGGCCGCCCTCAGGGGCGTGGCGGTGAGCGGACAGGCACCGGTGCGGCAGCCCACCAGGCGGCCCCAGGCGTAACCCAGGGCCGCTCCGAGGAGGATGCCCCCGGCCAGGCGGAGCCAGGGGGTGGCCATCAGAGCCCGCAGGCTGAGCCGGAGTCGCTGACGCCCAGCTTCTTCAGGATGCGGCTCAGGAGGCACCAGTTGGTGATCCCGCTCTGCAGGAGGTTGGCGCCCACGAAGACGGTGAGCCACACGAAGTTGGGGTGCACCCACTTGGTGAGGGCGAGGCTGGCGAGGATCATGGCGCCGGCGAAGCTGTGGACGATGCGGTCGATCATGGCTTACTCCTGGGTGGGGGTGAGGGCGCGCCGCTGGAGGTCCGCGGCACGGCCGCGGCGGGCGAGCAGGTAGTAGAGGACGGGTACGGCGAGGCGGGAGAGCAGGGTGGCGGCCACCTCCCCGGCCATGAGGCTGATGGCGAGGCCCTGGAAGATGGGATCCGCCAGCATCACGGAGGAGCCCACCAGCACCGCGGCGGCGGTGAGGAGCATGGGGCGGAAGCGCACCACGCCCGCCTCTTCCACGGCGGCTTCCAGCGCCATGCCTTCACTCAGCTTCAGCTCGATGAAGTCCACGAGGATGATGCTGTTGCGCACGATGATGCCGGCACCGGCGATGAAGCCGATCATGCTCGTGGCCGTGAAGAAGGAACCCAGCAGGCCGTGGGCCGGCAGGATGCCGATCAGGGAGAGCGGGATCGGCACGAGGATCACGAGGGGCACCGTGAAGCTCTCGAACCAGCCCACCACGAGCACGTAGATGAGCACGAGCACCGCGGCGAAGGCGAGGCCCAGGTCCCGGAAGACCTCGAGGGTGATGTGCCACTCGCCGTCCCACTTCAGGGCGAGGGCCTCCGTGTTGTCGGGGTGGGCGAGGCCCAGGCGGGGGACGACGGTGCCATCGGGGTTCTTGAGGGCGTCGAGCTTCTTGTTGAGGGCCGAGAGGGCGTAGACCGGGCTCTCGATGGCGCCTGCGAGGTCGCCGAAGACGTAGGCGAGGGGCATGAGGTTCTTGTGGTGGATGGCGGGGGCCTCCACGCCCTCCTGCACCGTGACCAGCTCCGAGAGGGGCACGGCGCCCCGCTGACCGGGGACCGTGAGCTGCAGGAGCTGGTTGAGGCGGCTCCGCTGCTCCTTGGGGAGCTGGAGGATCACGGGCACCTGGGTGGCCCCGCGGTCCACGTGGAAGGTCCCCAGGGGCATGCCCTGACCCGCGGCGAAGAGGGTCTGCACCACGTGGGCGGGGGCCACGCCGTGGAGGGCCGCCTTCTCCCGATCCAGCCGGAGGCTCAGCTTGGGGGCCGAGGCGTTGAGGGTGCTGTCCACGTCCACCACGCCGTCCACCTCGACGAAGGCCTTGCGCACCTGCTCGGCGGTGGCGCGGCGCGCCTCCTCCGAGGGGCCGTAGACCTCGGCCACCAGGGTGTCCATGACGGGCGGGCCGGGGGGGATCTCCACGATCTTCATCCGGGCACCGGAACCCTGGAGCACCTTGAGGAGCTCCGGCCGCAGGCGGGTGGCGATGGCGTGGCTCTGCTCCTTGCGGTCGCCCTTGCCCACCAGGTTCACCTGCACATCCACCATCTCGGCTTCGGAGCGGAGGAAGGCATGGCGCACCATGCCCACGAAGGTGAAGGGCGCGGCCTCGCCGGCGTAGACCTGGACGTCCTTGACGGTGGCGTCCTGCATGAGGCGGCGGGCCACGGCCTGGCCCGTGGCGAGGCTCTGCTCCCGGGGCGTGCCTGCGGGCAGGTCCAGCTGCACCATGAACTCGGACTTGTTGTCGAAGGGCAGCATCTTCACCTTCACGGCGCCGGTGCCCACGAGGCTCATCGAGAGTCCCAGCAGGACGACCACGCCGACGAAGAAACCCCAGCGGACCTTGGGGTCCGTGAGCAGGGCGTGCATGACCTTGCGGTAGACCTTGGTGGACC
>CAZVKM010000004.1:0-5805 GCA_964627685.1 uncultured Solibacteraceae bacterium
GCCACCTTCTGGGGCGCGGCGGCCCCGGCGGCGCGCCACACCTCGTAGTGCTTGAGGTCCGGATCCGGGGAGGGCGACCACACCAGGGCCGCGGGGGGAACGGACCCATCGGGGAGGCTCCGGAGCATCGTCGCTGCGGCCGCTTCCTTCAGCTCCGGGGCCGGCATGGTGGCGGCCAACCGCCCGAGGCGCTGCTTGCGGATCTCGCCCACGCTCGCACTGGCGTAGGCCGGCGGCACGGCCGGCGGGGGGACCGTGGCCCCGGGGATGACGGCCACCCCTGAGCCAAGGGCGGGGCTGAGGGCCTGGGTCTTCATGGGCATCTTCGCCGCCTGGGCGACCTCCAACTCCTTCAGGCGCGTGTCCTGGATGCGCACGGACTGGGCCGACTGGAGGCGCTGGAGAGCCTCGGCCTGTCCCTTCAGCATCGGGCGGCCCGGCACCTTCGGGGGCTCCAGGTCCTTGGGGGTGCCCGCGATCACGGGTGCGGTCTCCACGGCGGTCTCCCCGCCCGCCACGTCCACGGTGGTGATCCGGTAGAGGTAGGGGCGATCGTTCATGAGGTCCGAGTTGCCGGTCTTGCGCCGGTCATCCGTGAAGGCCGAGAGGGGCTTGTGCTTGCCGCCGGGCAGCACGCGGCCGGTGGCCACCGCCGCCTTCACCTGCGCGGCCACGGCCGGAGAGAGGGCGGCCGGGGCCGAGGAGGCCGCGGCCTCCTGGGCCTGCAGGCGCAGGTCCGCGATCTTGGCGGCGGTGAGGGGCTGGCCCGTCGCCTTCTTCAGCTCCTTCTCCAGGGCGCCCTGGACCGCGACCTCGCGCCGCAGCACGGTCTCCGGGTCCTCCGTCTCGAGGGTCACCAGCTTCACGGGGCTGTCGTTGAGGCGCCGCCAGGGGCCCTTCTCCGTGTCCGCCCGGTAGACGTTGAAGCCCGCCACCGCCTCCGAGGGCGCCACGTCCCAGTTCAGGAGCACGGCGCCGTTGCCGCTCTTGGCGGCCAGGTTCACGGCGGCGGGAACCGGGGTGGGCTGGGTGGAATCCACCTCCTTAGGGCAGAGCACCTCCACGGTGCCGCCCTCGGGCAGTTTCACCTGGATCTTGTACCGCCACTTCCCCTTGCCGGGGTCATCCTCGTAGCCCAGGCCGAGCAGGTCCGCCGCGCTGGGATCGGCATCCGCGTGGGAGGTGAGCACCTGCAGATCCTGCTTCGCCAGGCGGCCCTGGGCCCGGAGGGTGCGGTACTGGTCCGCGGCCTTCTCCGGAGAGAGGTCCTTGGCCCGGGTCACCGCCCCGGCGGGCTTGCCCACCAGGCGCTGCTTCGTGGCAGGATCGTGCTGCAGGTCGCTGTGGAAGAGGGCGAGCATGGCGTCCCGCGACTCGGGCCGGAGCGCCTTCAACCGATCCTTCACCTTGGGGCCCCGGAACAGGGACACGGGGTCCCGCCGGTTGAGCTCCTTCCAGTTGGTCTCCCGGTCCCCCGCCTTGAGGCGCCACACCGTGACGCCTTCGGTGGGCAGCTCGCCGTGGGTGTTGGCCCACCGGAGCACCACCTTGTGGTTGGGCTTCACGAAGGCGAGCAGGTGGAACTGCCCCTGGGTCTTGCCCGCGGGCAGGAGCTCCGCCTTCTGGAGGTTGGGGAAGAGGACCTTGGAGGACTTCAGGGACTCCGCCGTCGGGGGCACCGAGGGGAGGCGGCCCACGGAGGGGGTCTGGGGACGCATGACCCCGCCCCCGAGGGCGAGGATCAGCGCGAGCTGGGTGAGGGTCCGGGCGGTCATGGGGGCTCCGCGCTAGAAGTCGAGCTGGGCGGCCACGCTGCCGTCGAAGAGGCCGCCAAGCACGCTGTAGTGGACGACGACGCGGCCGGAGAGCTTGGGGCTCCCCGGGGCCTGGAAGGCCATGGCCGCGCTGAAATCGCCGCTGAAGATGGTGATGTGGTAGGTGTCCCAGAAGGTCTCGAACTCCATGCCGAAGGTGGCGCCGCCGTTGGCCTGGAGCACCCCCTTGATGTGGGGGTTCCGCTGGGCGTCCAGCTCGATCACCACGTCGCCGCGGGCGTTGAGCCAGGCCCTCCCGTAGAGGGGTCCGAAGTTGCGCTGGCCCGTATCCACGCCGAAACCGGCCCCGGCGCTGAGACGGGAGACCCCGCCCTCGAAGTCGGCCATGAGGTAGCCGTTCCCCTCCGCCAGGCCGCTCATCACCACCCGGATGGGGGCTTCGGGGGAGCCGACGTGGATGAACTTCTTGTCGGGGCCGAAGTGCATCACCACGTTGCCCAGGAAGCGCATGCCCCCGCCGGCCTGGGAGATGTCGGCCGTGAAGGTCGCGTCGAACTGGTTGGGGTTCCGCGTGAAGGCGACGTTCGCGGTCACCTCGTTCTCCTGCTGCTCACGCGTGCAGAAGAGCCACCCCTTGCCCTGCAGCAGGGTGGTGAGGTTCTGGGCGACGTAGAGGTCGAGGCCGCCGTGGAACACGTACTGGTCGGTGGTGCCCACGTCCACCCCCGCCACCAGGGCGAGGCCGAGCTTCTTGTCCGCGGTGCCTTCCATGGAGGTGGTGTCGCGGATCTCCGTGGGCTTGAAGTTCTGGGCGACGCCCCCCACGAAGCCGTAGAGCTCCACATCCGGGGCCACGGGCACGTGGATCATGTTGGATTCCACATGGCCCAGGGCGTAGAAGTAGGGGAAGGAGCCGCCCCCGCCCTCCATCTGCCGACCGAAGCGAACGCCTGCATCCACGAGGATGGGCTCCTTGGCGAAGTCCATCTGGAGGTGGCCCGTGCCCTGGAAGTAGGCGGTGGACACCTGCTCCCCGGCGGTCTCCACGTGGAAGCCCAGCTCGGCCTTCAGGTTGCCCAGGCCCGACAGGCCCTGATCGATGGTGAAGGGCTTGGGCAGCTCCACGGTGCCCTCGGAGGGCTTGCCGGGCACGGTGGTGAAGACCACGCGGTTGCTGATGCCCGGCAGGATGGGGTTCACGTCCATCTGCCCGCCGAAGCCCACGAAGTACCGCCCATCCGCCGCCACGCCGAACCCCGACTCGGAGAGGTCGAAGTCGAAGCCCCAGAGGTTCACCTTGGGCATGTCGGGCTGGCTGGTCCAATACTCCCCGACGACGTCCAGCTTCAGCGGGCCGTCGTTGCCGTCGAGGCCACCCCCGGTGGCCTGGAACACCAGGTGGTCGAAGGCGATGGAGGGCAGATCGGCCCCGGCCACGTTGAAGTCGAAGCGGCCCGTGAAGTCCAGGGTGTTGGGGGTGAGGATGGCCCGGTCGAGCACCGTGTCCACGCCGATGAGGCCGGTCTTGAGGACCTGGCCGCCCTGGATCTCGATCTGCTTCACGCCATCCTGCGCGAGGCGGAAGGAGACAGGGGCCGTGTACTTCTCGAGGAGGGGCGGGGCCTGCACGTCGAGGTTGCCCTTCACGAGGGGGGCATCGATGATCACGCCGTCGATGAAGGTGAGGTCGAAGGGCTGCAGGTTCACCGGCACGATCTGGAGCATCACCGGGTCCTTGGGCTCCACGTGCATGGAGGCGGAGAAGGTGCCGTTGCCCTCGAAGCGTCCGCCCGTCCCGAAGATGCGGGCCGTGACCCGCTTCCCCTGGAACATGCCCTTGTAGATCTCATCGGGCAGGATCACCGCGTAGCCGGGCAGGTAGACGCCCATCCAGCCTGCCGGGAGGTCCTTGGGACTGCGGCTGTCGGAGAAGTCGCAGGCCACGGCCCCGATCCAGCTCTGCACCAGGTAGGCGCCCACCTGGGCCGGGGTGCTCATGGAACCCGCCGTGAGGTAGAGCCCGTCGGAGAGGGACACGGGCGCATTGTCGATGTTGAAGCGGTAGGCGTACTGGGGGCCGAAGTCCAGCTGGCCCGTGAGGCGGCTCGCCTCGGGGTCCACGAGCCCCTTCCGGACCACGGCCGTGCCCCCCTGGATGCCCAGCTTGTAGGCCGTGAGGCCGGAGGGATGGAGGTTCGCCGGCGGCAGGGGGAAGGAGGCGGAGAAACCCTCGAAGCCCGTGCGGAAGAGCTCCACCGCGGAGCGCGGAACGAAGCCGCGGCCCAGGGCCATGGGTCGCACGGGCCCCGCCGGAGGCGCGGAAACCGCCCGCCCCCGCAGGGTGCAGGCCGCCGGGCCCGTGAGGTAGGGCTGGTCCGTGGCGCCCACGCGGCAGAAGACGTTCAGGGGGAACTGGAGGCGGGTGGGTCCGCCCAGGATCGGCGTCCCCCGCTCGAAGGCGAGCCCCATGCGCTCCATGCGCCAGGTGGAGCCCAGGTGGAGCAGGGGCACGTCCACGGCCACGGGATCCGCGGCCACGCCCGTGCCCGTGGGCAGGAGGAGCTGGCTGGAGAAGGCGACGGGGCCCGACTCCACGGAGACGGCCTCCCCGGTTCCCGCATGGCGCACCGGCAGGGCGAGGTCCACCTTCACGGTGCCCTTGAGCTGCGGCGCCATGGCCCCGGCGAAGACCACCTCCGCCCCCTTCAAGGTCGCGGTGAAGTCCCCCTCGGCCAGGGGGATGTCCCCCCCCGCCACCGTGCCCGTGAGGCCCGTGGGGGTGAAGGCCAGGGTCGCCACGTCCACGCGGGCCCCCGCGAGCTCGGCGGTGCCTTCGAGGTGGGCGGCCTTGTCCGAGACCACCGCCTTCTTGAGGCGGTAGCTCCAGCCCTGGAACTCGGTGTGGTGGCCCGATGCGAAGTCGGCCTCCACCGTGCCCTCCGCGGCGCTGCCCTTCAGCACCAGGTTCTTGAATTCGACCTTCAGCCGCATGGCCGGGGCCGGCAGCTCGATCACCCCCGTGCCTTCAAACTTCTCCGCCGTCGCGTCGGAGGTGGGGTCCACCTCCCTCACGGTGAAGGGCCCCACCGTGAAGTGGTCCACCTTCATCTTGGGCTTCAGGATCGCGTCCACCACCTTGTCGGCGAGGGGCTTCAGCACCTGGGCCGCGGGGGGGAGGGGGATCGGGACCTGGGCGCCCAGGGGGGCCAAGGCCAGGGCGGCGAGCGCCACAAGTCGGGAAAGGCGGGGCATGGAGGCCATGGGACCCTCGGACGGAATGGAGTGGGATTCGTGGGGCCAGTCTTCCACGGGACGCCGGAATATCACAAGCGCAAGTCAGTCATTCCATGAATTCATGACCGTCAGCTTTCAATACATCCTGACTCGAGGTCCAACCCCTGACGCCTCGTGCCGTAGGCTGGAAGCTGGAGAACCCCATGGACGCCCAGGAATTCCGCCGACTCGGCTACCAGCTCATCGATTGGGTCGCGGACTATCGCGAAGGACTGGAGCGGCTGCCCGTCATGAGCCAGGCCCAGCCGGGGGATGTGCGCACCGCCCTGCCCGATCACCCCCCCCAGAAGGGGGGTCGGCTCGACCAGGCCCTGGCCGCCCTGGACCGGGACGTGATGCCGGGCATCACCCACTGGAACCACCCCAGCTTCTTCGCCTACTTCCCCAGCAACACCAGCTACGCCTCCATCCTCGCGGACCTCGTGGCCTCGGGCCTGGGCGTGCAGGGCATGAGCTGGCAGACCAGCCCCGCCGCCACCGAGGTGGAGGAGGTGGTCATGGACTGGCTGCGCCAGATGGTGGGCCTCTCCGGGGCCTGGACGGGCGTGGTGCACGACACGGCCAGCACCGCCACCCTCACGGCCCTGCTCTGCGCCCGGGAGAAGGGCTCCAACTTCGCCCAGAACGACAGGGGCCTCCAGTCCGGCGAGGCTCCCCTCGTGGTCTACGCCTCGGACCAGGGCCACAGCAGCATCGAGAAGGCGGCCCTCCTGGCGGGCTTCGGCAAGGCCCACCT
>CAZVKM010000004.1:5905-32891 GCA_964627685.1 uncultured Solibacteraceae bacterium
TCGAGCGGGCCGACTCCCTCGTCTTCAACCCCCACAAGTGGATGGGCGTGGGCTTCGACTTCAGCGCCTACTACGTGCGGGATCCCCAGCACCTCATCCGCGTCATGAGCACCAACCCCAGCTACCTGCAGACGAAGCAGGATGGCGAGGTGAAGAACTACCGCGATTGGCACGTGCAGCTGGGCCGGCGCTTCCGGTCCCTCAAGCTCTGGTTCTACCTCATGGACGTGGGCGTGGAGGGGCTCCAGGCCCGCCTCCGCCGCGACCTGGCCAACGCCCAGTGGCTCAAGGCCCAGGTGGATTCGGCCCCGGACTGGGAGCGCGTGGCGCCCGTGGACTTCCAGACCGTGTGCCTGCGCCATGTACCGGCCGCCCTTCGCGGCGATGAGCCCGCCCTCAAGGCCCACAACCTGGAGCTCGCCCGCCGCATCAACGAAGGGGGGAAGGCCTACCTCACCCCCTCGGTACTGAAGGGCCGACAGATCCTCCGCGTGAGCATCGGGGCCGAAACCACCGAGCGGGCCCAGGTGGAGGCTCTGTGGGCCCTCCTCCTGGAAGCCGCGAAGGCCTAGCCGTCAGGGGCTTCCGCAGCCCTCTCCTCCCGGTCCCCGCCGGGAGGGTGAGGGGGCGGCCGGCTAGAAGCGGTAGGTGAAAGCCACGGTGGCGCGGGTGTGATCCTTGACGGGACCATCCAGCACGCGGTGGAGCCCCACACTGAGATCGAGGCGGCCGAGGTAGCGGCGGATGACCTCCCCCACCATCGGCAGATCCCCGAAGTTGCCCTTCGCCTCCAGGCCCGCCACGCGGGTGAAGGCGGGCCGGCCTTGGCCCTCGTCCCACAGGGCCGTCCCCTCCACATAGAGGAGGCCGGTCTGGGCGCGCCATCGGGAGAACCGGGTTCCCGTGGCCAGGTACGTCGGCAGGGCGGGCTGGAAGACCTGGGTGCGCGTCGCGCCATCCGGAAGGAGGCCCGTGAACTGCCCCCCGAGATGGAAGCGATCCCAGGAGGAAGGTTGCCCCTGCACCTGGCCGTGCGCCACGCTGAACCCGAGATCGAACCCCTTCCAGGCTGCGGTGCCCTGGAAGGCCCCCCGCTGGAGGGACCAGGACGCGCCCTCCGTGCGCCCCCAACTGCCCAGGGCCTCCCCTTCGAGCCTGGCGGAGAAGCGGCCCCGGTTGTACCCAGCCGCTTGGCGGAGCCCGACCTCACCAAGGCTCCTCTGGAAGGCGCGATCCTCCCCTCCGACCCGCTCCTGGAGCAGGGCGATCCGGAACTCCCCTTCGAAGGGCTGGTTCCACCAGGCCCGCGTCAACGCCCCTTCCAGGCCCCTGCGCTCCTGATCCCACCCTCGCGCCGCCACCCACTGGCTGCGGGAAGGACGCTCCAGGACGCTGTAGGCATGGAGGGAGGGTTGCCAGGCCCAGCCACGCCAGGCCGCACCGGCCATGGCGCCCCGGGGACCAAGGCCCTCACTCCGGGCTCCACCCACGGCGCCCAGCACCTGCCAGTTCAGTCGGCCGAGGATGTCATTCCCGCCCACTCCCAGCAGGTAGGTGGATTCGGAAGGACCCAGCACGGCGCCCGTGCGGAAGGCCAGGTGATGGCTCTCGGCCACCGAGTAGGGATGGGATGGGGGCGGCGCCAAGGGCGCGGGCACCCGGGTCGGTTCGTCCGGCGCCGCGCGCACGGTCTCCGGCGCCAGGGGATGGGCCTCCGCTTCCCATCCGGGGAGGGGCTCCAGGTGGGCGAGGTCCAAGGTGCGGATCTGACTTCCCACCGGGGTGAGCACCTGGAAATAGAGGGTCTTCCCATCGGGCGTGGGGGCCGGGTAGGCCGCGCCGGAGAGGCTGCGCGTGAGGGGTTGGAGGGCTCCGAACGGCCGCTCCGAGGTGGGATCCATGGGCAGGCGGACGATGGTGAGCAGGCCCTCCACCTCCGTGGTGGCGTAGAGGAGCCGCCGCGCGGAATCCCAGGTGAGCAGGCCGAAGGGCTCGAAGGGCAGGAGGAGGGACCTCCCCTCCACCTGGATGCTCCAGCCCTTCGGCGACCACTCCGGGCGGTAGGTGCGAAGGGTGGAGGCCTGCCTCTGGGCGGGAAGCGGGGCCCAGGTGTCCACCTGCCGGTGGTAGACGCCCTCCCCATCGGCCACGCGCCGCTCGAACCGGATCGCCCCCTGCTCCGTCCACGCGGGCCGGTCCGGCAGGCTGAAGGCCACGGAGCCCAGGCGATGCGCCGGGGTTCGCTCGGGACGCAGCTCCGGCGCGTCCTCCGGGAATTCGCCATCCACCTTCCGCGCCTTCTTCTGCTGGCTTTCCGAGTCCCGCGGGGCCTTCAGGTCCCACACCCAGATCCCCGCCTCCTTCTGCCGGAAGGCCTGCGCGAGCAGGTGCGTGCCATCGGGGCTCACACTCAGCTCCCGCAGGAAGCCCGGGGTCTGGGCCCAGGCCTCGCCCTCCCGCAGACCCGCCTTGGTCACCCGGCGTTCCATCTCCAGGGCGGTGTGGGTGAGCTCCGCACAGAACCGGCCGTAGGCGATCTCGGGGGCCTCTCCGAAGGTGGCCTCGAAGGCCCGGTCGAAGGTGGGGAAGCGTCGGCTGGAGAGGCGCCTCCAGAGGAGCTGGAGGGCCTTCGGATCCTTGGTCCGGCTTCGCTCCAGCCACTCCAGGAAGGCCGACCCGAGGTGGTAGCGGCTGCCCCCTCCCAGCACCGGGTCCCCCTGGCTCAGATGGGAATAGTCCGGAAGGCGGCCGGCCCGGGCCCATTCCCGCAGCAGCGTGGCGCGAACGAGGCCATGGGGGCGTCCCGAGCCGGTGAGGCGGCCCTCCAGCAGCGTGGCGTAGCCCTCCGACACCCAGCCGGGTGACTTGAGGGCCACATCGGAATGGCGCAGGGGGCTGGTGAGCTTCGATCCGCGCGAACCGCGATCCGGCCACGTGAGGTGGTGCAGGTGCACGAGCTCGTGCACGACCAGATCCTCGGTGAAGTCATGGAAATGGGCGATGTCGGAGTCGCTCTCCGGGATCTCCGTCCAGAGGATCACGTGGGGACGGTTGAGGGAGACCAACGTCATGCCGTTCGAGGTGGCCACGGGGTTCTGGATGACCACATCCGTGGGCCCGGCCAGGGTGTGCCCCACCCAGTCCTGGAAGAGGCCATGGATCCCCTCGATGCGTGAGGCCACATCCTTTGCGAACGCCTCGAAGCCATGGCCCGCCCGGGCGGGATAGTGGATCCGGTAGTGCGCCGTCCGGATGGTGCGCCAGGGGGCGTCGAGAGCCTGAACCCGCGGGGTGCCGGAGGTCAGGGTGGCCCCTCCCGCCGCGATCGCCAGCACGGATGCTCGAAAGGGATGCCGCAAAGATCCTCCGGAGGGAAGCACCGGGGACGAGGCCGGTGCCTTGAGCATACCTGCGCGGGAGGCGGGATCCGGGGCCCAACCGGTGCGCGGAACTCATCACCTGACGAGGGTTCACGCCCTCAGGGGACATGGGTTCACGTACCCTTGAGCCATGGATGCCCCGCTCCCCGTAAAGCGCTTCCTGGAAGGCCTGAAGGCCCGCCTCGAGCCAGCCTTCGCCTCGGTGCTGCTCGTGGGCGAGGTGAGCAACGCCCGCACCTCGGGTCGGCACTGGTACTTCACCCTGAAGGAGGAAGGAGCCGCCCTGCAGTGCGCGGTGTGGGCCTCGGCCCAGGGCCGGCTCAAGCACGCCCCGAAGGACGGCGACCGGGTGGTGGTGAAGGGCAGCCTCAACCTCTACGTGCCCGGGGGCAGCCTCACCTTCGCCGTGACCCAGTGCGAGCGGGCGGGCGTGGGGGACCTGCAGCAACAGCTCCGGGAGCTGGAGGCCCAGCTCCGCGCCGAGGGGGTCTTCGACCGCCCCAAGCGCCCGCTGCCCGCGGTGCCCCGCCGCCTCGGCGTCATCGCGGCCCTGGGTGGCGCGGCCCTGCGGGACGTGCTCCAGGTCACCGCCCGGCGCGCGCCGGGCATCGACGTGCTCGTGCATCCGGCCACCGCGCAGGGCGAGCGCTGCGTCTTCGAGAACCTCATGGCCCTCCAGGAGCTGGCTGACCCCCACTGGGGCTGCGACCTCATCCTCCTCGTGCGTGGCGGGGGCAGCCTCGAGGACCTCTGGGGCTTCAACGATCCCGACCTGGTGCGCGCCGTGGCCGCCTGCCCCCTGCCCGTGGTGACGGGGGTGGGCCATGAGATCGACACGACCTTGGTGGACCTGGCCGCGGACCGCCGCGCCGCCACTCCCAGCCAGGCCGCGGAGCTCGCCACCCCGGACCTGGGCCGCCTGGCCTCGGAGGTCCGGCGCCGCCGGGAGGGCCTGATCCGGGCCATGGACTGGCGGATCCGGGGCCTGGAGAGCACCCTCAACCTCCTGTCCGACGGGGCCGGGATGCGCGCGGTGCCGGAGCGCCTGCTCCGCATGGAGGCACGCCTGGACCTCCTCCGGGCCCGCCTGGAGGGAGCCCACCCGAGGCGGCGCCTGGCCCTGGGGGCGCAGCGCCTGGAGGCCCTCCGGCATCGCCTGCGCCGCACCGGGGATCACCTCGGCGAGGCGGATCGGCCCCGCCTCGTCCTGGCCCAGCGCCGGCTGATCCCGGCCCTGGAGCGCCGGCTGCAGGGAGATCGCCATGCCCTGGAGCTGCTGCAGGAGCGCCTCAAGGCCCTCGATCCGCGGGGCCCCCTGCAGCGGGGCTTCGTGCTCGCCCTCGACGCGGCTGGCCGCCCCATCACCACCGCCGTGGCCACGCGCCCCGGCCAGCCCCTCACCCTCCAGTGGGCCGATGGCAGCCGTCCGGCGGAGCTGAAGGGCTGAGCCCGCCTCGGCCTCGCCTCGAGAGGACCTCCTTGGGCTGCCCGCCGCGGGGCCGCGCTGGTAGCGTGGAAGGCGCATGGCCCCCTCCGAATCCCAGCCCAGCCCCGATTCCGGCTTCGCCCAGCTGGCGCCGGGCATGCGGATCCTGGACCGCTTCGAGATCAGGGCCTTCGCGGGGCGGGGCGGCATGGGCGAGGTGGCCCGGGCCTGGGATGAGCTCCTGGAGCGCGAGGTGGCCCTCAAGGCCGTGCGCAGCGAGCAGCTCCGCGATCCCGAGGTGCGCGCCCGGTTTCGCCGCGAGGCCCTGGCCCTGGCGCAGATCAATCACCCCTGCGTCTGCCAGGTCTTTGATTGGGTCGAGGTGGAGGAGCAGCCCCTCATCGCCCTCGAGTGGATCGACGGGCAGCGGCTCGATGACGCCACCACCGGCTGGCCCCTCAAGCGCAAGCTCCGGGTGATCCGCGATGTGGCCTCGGCCCTGGAGGCCGCCCACGCCAAGGGCCTCGTGCATCGGGACCTGAAGCCCTCGAACATCCTCGTCACCCCCGAGGGCCGCGCCAAGGTCCTGGACTTCGGCCTGGCCCGCCTGGCGCGGGAGGCCCAGGTGGACACCCCTCCCCCCGTGGTGAGCGTGCCCCTGCTGGAGGCCGCCCAGACCCAGCTTCCCCCCGTGGGATCCGGCTCGGGTTCCCGTTCCGGAAGCCACAGCGTCTGGGAGGGCATGACCCAGGCCGGCCTCTTCATGGGCAGTCCCGCCTATGCGAGCCCCGAGCAGATCGGCGGGAAGAAGGTCACCCCGCCCAGCGACCTCTTCGCCCTGGGCATCGTCACCTGGGAGCTGCTCTTCGGGTTCCACCCCTTCCCCGGCGAGGGGCGGGATCGCATGCAGTCGGTCATCCGGGGCCAGCGCCATCCCCTGCCCCGCACCGCGCCGCGGGCCGTGCGGGAGCTGCTCGACGGCATGCTGAGCCGGGAGCCCCTCGTGCGGCCCACCGCGAGCCAGGTGGTGGCCCAGCTCGATCAGCTCCTCGCCCCTCCCAGCGCCCTCCGCTGGGCCCTGGCCGTGGGGGCCGCGGCCCTGCTGGCGGGCGGGGGGATCGCCTGGCTCCAGGCCCGGGGCGCGGTGTCCGACCTCGTGGCCCAGCACCCCGCCCGCGTGGCGATCCTGCCCCTCGCGGAGCACGGCCTCAGCCCCGAGCAGAGCCTCCAGCTGGGAGGCGCGCTGCCCGACCTCCTCGTCAGCTACCTCGCCGAGAGCCCGAAGCTCTCCTTCATGCCCCCCGAGGAAGTGGCCGCCCTCCTGCGCGCGGCCCCCGGGGAAGCCGACCGGGCGCTGGCCAAGGCGGGGGTCCAGCTCCTCCTCCAGGGCGAGGCCCGGCGGGAGGGGTCCGAGCTCAGCATCTCGCTCGACCTGAAGGACCTCCGCGGTCGTCACCGGGCCGGCACCCGTGTGGCCCTGGAGGCGGCCCAGCCCGAGGCGGTGCAGCGCATGGCCCGCAAGGCCGCGGATGACCTGCTGCGCGCCATCTCCCCCCTGGGGCGCGTGCGCCTGCCGGAGCTGCACCTGCCCCCGGAGGCCCTCACGGCCTTCGGGGAAGGCCGTCGCCTGAGGGAATCCGGCAAGGCCAAGGAGGCCCTCGTGGCCACCCGCAAGGCCACCTCCCTCGCACCCGACTTTGCCTTGGCGGTGCTCCAGCAGGGTGTGCTGGAAGCCCAGGGGGGCGACCCCTCCAGCCGCGCCACCCTCCAGTGGGCGCGCTTCGCGGCGCGTGCCCAGGGCCTGCGCCGCACCGAGCTGAGGGCGCTGCTGAACCTCGTGCTGGATGGGAGCGAGCGGGGCGCCTTCGATCAGGCCCTCCGCGACGGCGACCTGGCCCTGGACCTCGCGCGCCGCCTCGGGGACCGGGACGACGAGGCGGCCCTCCTGAACAACGTGGCCCTCATCCACATGAACCGGCAGGACCTGGTTCGGGCCGAGGCCAGCTTCCGCGAGGCACTGGCGATCCAGGAGTCCCTGGAGCATGCCCGGGAGGTGGCGGCCATCCGGAACAACCTCGCCATCCTGGCCCGCGACCGCGGTGAGCTGGACCTCGCGGAGGGCCTCTATCAGCTGAACCTCACCTCCGCCCGGAAGGAGGGCGACCTCCTCGGCGAAGCCCGGGCCCTCATCAACCTGGGCGGCGTGGCCATGGGCCGCCTCCAGCTCGCCAAGGCCGGGGCCTTCATGCGTGAGGGCTTGGCCCTGCGGGAGAAGCTCGGCAATCGACCGGGGCTCATCGTCCCCCTGCTCAACCTGGGCATCCTGGCCCGGCTCCAGGACCAGAGCGGGCCCGCACGGGAGTGGCTGGACCGCGGGATCGCCCTCTGCCTCGAGTTCGACCGGAAGCCGCTGGAAGGCACCGCCCGCATCGAACTCGCCCATGTGGAGCGCATGGAAGGGCATCGCGGCGCGGCTTATGTGCAGGATCGCGCCGCGGAGGCCCTCGCCGTGGCCACCCAGGACCCCAAGCTCCAGGCCCGTGCCCTGGCCGGGCAGGCCACCGACCTGCTGGACCGCCCGGCCCTCGCCGAGCCCCTGCTGGTGAAGGCGCTGGCCCTCCAGGCGGATGATCCCTTCGCGCTCCTGGCCCTGGGCGAGCTGCGTCGCAAGCAGGGGCGGCTCAGCGAGGCGGGCCCCGCCTTCGCCCAGGCCGTGGCCTCCGCCCGGAAGCTCTGCCCGGAGGAAGTGCCCGGCATGGAGCGGCGCATCCGCTGAGGGGGCCCCTCCCCTAAACGACCAGGACCCACTCCCGTGTACGCCCCATCCCCCCGGAGGTTCGGCATGCCCGTCCGTATGATCCTCGTCCTCCGCGCGCTCCTCCTGAGCACCGTCCTCTCCGCCCAGGGGGCGGAGCTGGCCCCGCGCCTCCTCACTTACAAGCAGGTGGGTTCCCAGGCCCTCCAGGCCCACGTCTTCGATCCCGGCCCCACCGGCACGACCCCCCGGAGCGCCATCGTCCTCTTCCACGGGGGGGGATGGACCGACGGCGAAGCGGCCTGGGTGTACCCCGCCGCCCGGCGCTTCGCAGCCCTGGGCCTGGTGGCGGTGGCCATCGACTACCGGCTCAGCGATGGGAAGACCACCACCCCGCTGGACGCCATGGCGGATGCCCGCGACGCGATCCGGTGGGTGCGCGGGCAGGCGGGGGCCCTCCGCCTGGCCCCGCAGCGGGTGGCGGCCTATGGGGTCTCCGCGGGGGGTCACCTCGCCGCGGCCGCGGCCCTCATCGGCCCCGCCGGCGGGCCCGTGGCTCCCGAGGCCCGCCCCGATGCCCTGCTCCTGCTCTCCCCCGCCGTCGCCCTCTCCGAGAGCGGGTGGGCCCGCAAGCAGCTCCGCGGGCAGGCGCCCCCCGAGGCCATCTCCCCGGATCACTACGTGAAGGCCGGCCTGCCCCCCATCCTCCTCAACCAGGGCACCGAGGACCTCGTCACCCCCTTCCAGGGGGCGCTCCACTTCGCCCGGAGCCTGCGGGCGGCCGGCAACCGCTGCGAGCTCCGCCCCCACTCCAGCGTGGGGCACCTGCTCACCCGCAACCTCGACGAGCAGGAGTGGGCCTTCGATACGGATCCGGTCACCCGGATGGATGTCGCCCGCTCCGAAGCCGCCTTCCTCGCGACCCTCGGGTTCATCGCGCCCCAGCCGCCGGCCCCGGAGTCCCCGGAGGCCACCGTGCGGGGGCTGGCCGTGGCCCTGGACGCCCGGGATCGGGCCCAGGTGAAGCGGCGTCTCGGGCCCGGGGCCACCGCCCTCTCGCCCGCAGGCTCCGCACCATCCACAGGCCCCCTCCTCGAGGCCCTCGAGCGGGACATCCTGGCCCTCCCGGAGGGCCACCTCGAGCTGCATGCCGTCTCCGTCAACGGAGCCTTCGTCACCGCCCGTGAGCGGGTGCTCTGGGCAGGGGCCCAGGGCACCCCCCGCCGCCGGAACCGCCTGCTCGTCTTCGAGGTGCAGGAGGGGCAGGTCGTCCGGATGTGGGCCTATCCCGCGCAGGACTGAGCCGGGCGCTCCTCAGCCCCGCAGCACCATCATCGTGAGGTCGTCCGCCAGGGGGCCGTTCCCCGTGAAGGACGCCACGTCCGCCAGGAGGCCGGAGACCGGGTCTTCGGTCCGCGCGAGCGCGGCCTCGAGGCGGGGCTCCCCGTAGAGGTGCCCCTCCGCATCCTGGGCTTCGCTGAGGCCATCCGTGAAGAAGAGGAGGGCATCCCCCGGTCCCAGGCGGCCGGTCTCCAGGTCGAGGCGCTTGCGGAAGCCCCCGGCGGTGAGGCCGATGCCGAGGCCCGCGGGCATGAGCCGCTCCACGGCCCCCCCGGCGCGCCGGAGGTAGGCCGGGGTGTGTCCGGCCCGCACGAAGGCGAAGGCCCCGGTGCGGGGATCGAAGGTGCCGAAGGCCAGGGTGAGGAAGGTGCGCTTGTCGTGGCTCAGGCACCAGATGGTGTTGAGGCGGTCGGCCGCCTCCAGGGGATCACCCAGGGCCTCCCCCAGCGCCGCCACCATGCCCTTCAGCTCCGCGGCGTAGAAGGCCGCCGAGGTGCCCTTGCCGCTCACGTCGGCCACCAGGAAGGCGAGGCGCCCATCGGTCAGGCGGTGGAGGTCGTAGAAGTCCCCCGCCACCTCCCGGGCCGGAAGGAGCGTGGCCTGCACCTGGGCCCCGAAGCCGAAGGCGCCCACATCCGGCAGCAGCCGCGTCTGGACCTCACGGGCCACCCTGAGCTCCTCCTCCAGCTGGAGGCGGACCTCCCGCTCATGGAGGGAGGATTCGAGCTGGGCGGCCATGGCGTTGAAGGCCTCCGCCAGGGCCCCGATCTGGTCCGTGCTGCGGGGGTGGAGCCGGGCCCCGAAGTCCCCCCCGGCGAGGCGACGCACCCCCTTGTGGAGGTCGTCGATGGAACCACCGAGGCTCCAGGCCATGCGGAGGCCCAGCCCCGTGGCCGCAGTCTGCCCCAGGAGGATGAAGAGCAGAAGCCCACCCACCGCGGCGATGGCGAGCGCGGTACGCTCCGAGAAGAAGTCCCCATGCTCCCGCGTGGCGTATCCGCGGAAGAGGGCCTTGAGGCTCGTCTCCGGCTTCACGAGGAGCTGCAGGGGCGTCCCCGTGGCCCAGTCCGTGAGGGGGATGCCGTGGGGAGGCAGGGCGAAGGGTGCGAAGAGCCAGCCACCGGAGGGCGGTTCGCCCTGGGTCCAGTGGGCCAGGGGGCCATCCGCCGGCCCCTCCTCCTCGGGCACGCCCTCGCGGACCACCAGGTCCTTGCGGGCCTTGGCGTCCTTGGGCCTCTGGGAGATCAACTCGTAGGTGAGGGATCCGCCCAGGAGGGCCTGGCTCTGGATGCCGAGCCGCCCCAGCTCCAGGCGCAGGAGCCGGAAGCCGCCGGGCTCCGAACGCACCGCGAGGATGAAGGTGTCATGGTCCAGGCCGTTCTGGCCCTCACCCTCCCCCCTCGGCGTGCGATCCCACACCATGCCCACGAAGTTCTTCTTCACGCCCTTGGGCAGCGCCTTCACATGGGAGATCCAGGCCTGGCCATGGGTCCGGAGCGCCAGGGCCGCCTCCGCGTCCCCCGGGAGGGCATTGGCCACCCGCACCGCCTGCTCCCAGGCTTCCAGGTTCTGCTGGGTGGCCCGGCTCACCTGGGCCCCCAGGGCCAGCCAGGAGAGGCTCACGAGGAGGACCGTGAGCCCCAGGGCCGGAAGCACGGAGAGGAGGCCGAGGATCACCCACAGCCGGCGGGAGACGCGGAACAGCAACCGACGCCAGAGCCAGCTCAGGAAGCGGTAGACCAGCACGGGCCCGCCGATCCAGAGCAGGAGACCCGGCAGGCATCCCCCCTGGCCCGCCCAGAGCAGAATCAGACCCAGCCCCACGAAGGTCTGGGGCCAGTGCTGGCGGAACCGGTAGCGGGCCCAGGCGGTCCGGAGCCCTTCCTTCAGCATCTCGGGAGTGAGGCGTGGCATGGGGAGGGAGGCCGGAGGCCTCAGGGCATCAGCATGCCGCCGTTGACGCTGACGATCTGTCCGGTCACATAGGCGGCCTCATCCGAAGCCAGGAAGCACACGGCGGCCGCGATGTCCTCGGGCTTGCCCATGCGCCCCAGGGGGATCTGCTTGTTGAACTCCGCCTTCACGTCGTCGGGAAGGCCCGAGGTCATGTCGGTCTCGATGTAGCCGGGGGTCACCGCGTTGGCGGTGACGTTGCGGCTGGCCAGCTCCCGGGCCACGGACTTCGTGAGGCCGATGAGGCCGGCCTTGGCGGCCACGTAGTTCGCCTGCCCCGCATTGCCCATCTGGCCCACCACGGAGGCGATGTTGATGATGCGCCCGGTGCGCTGCTTCATCATGGCCTTCGTCGCGGCCTGGATGGCCGTGTAGGCGCCCTTGAGGTTGGTGCTGATCACGGCATCGAAGTCCTCCTCCTTCATCTGGATGAGGAGCTTGTCGCGGGTGATGCCGGCGTTGTTCACGAGGATGTGCAGGGCCCCATGGCGCTCCAGGGTGGTGGCCACGGCGGCCTTCACGCTCTCGGTGCTGCCGAGGTCCATCACCACGACATCGGCCTTGCCGCCCTCGGCGCGGATGGCCTCGGCCACGGCGTTGAGCTTGGCCTCGGTGCGGGCGGCGCAGACCACGAGGGCCCCCTGCTTCGCGAGCGACTTGGCGATGGCCTCGCCGATGCCCTGGCTGGCGCCGGTGACGAGCGCGATCTTGCCATCGAGACGGAACATGGGACCTCCAATCCGGAAAGGACCAGTTTACCGTGGCTTGCCCGGGCCATCCGGGGGACCCTGGAGGCGACCGGAGGATCCATGCGCCTCGCCGCCCTTCTCTGTGCCACCCTCGCCCTGCAGGCCCAGGAGACGGCCTCCGTGCCGCCCCATGTGCTGGCGCGGATCCACCCGGAAGGGCTGCAGGCCACGGTGGCGCGTCTGGTCGGCTTCGGCACCCGCCACACCCTCTCGGACACCACCTCCCCGAGCCGGGGGATCGGCGCCGCCCGGACCTGGCTCGCGGAAGTCTGCGGCCAGATGTCCCGGGCCCACGGCTCGCGGCTCCGGCCCTTCGAGGACCGCTTCACCGCGCCCGCGGGGCCCCGCATCCCCCGGCCCGTGGAGCTGGTGAACGTGGGCGTGGTACTGCCGGGCTCCGACCCCGCTCGGGCCCGGGAGGCCCTCGTGGTGACGGGGCACTACGACAGCCGCGCCTCCGATGTCCTGGATGCCACCTCGGACGCCCCCGGGGCCGTGGATGATGGCAGCGGCACGGCCATGGTGCTGGCCATGGCCGAAGCCGCCATGCGGGTGGAATCCGCGGTGACCGTGTATTTCGTGGCCGTGGCCGGCGAGGAGCAGGGCCTCATCGGCTCCGCCCACCTCGCTCGGCGCCTGAAGGACGAGGGCGTGAAGGTGCTCGCCATGGTGAGCGTCGACATCGCGGGCAACACCGAAGGCCAGGATGGGGTGCGCGACAACGTGTCCGCCCGGCTCTTCAGCGAGGGCGTCAGCACCGTGGAGACGGAGGCCCAGCGCCGGCTCCGCGAGGCCGTGGGCGGCGAGAACGACGGGGCGGCCCGGGAGTGGGCCCGCTACGTGAAGCGCGTGGGGGAGCGCCACGTGGAGAACCTGGAGTTCCGCCTCATGCTGCGGCGGGACCGCCTGGGGCGCGGTTCCGATCACACCGCCTTCAGCCGGGAGGGCTTCCCCGCCCTCCGCCTCTCCGAGACCCACGAGCACTACGACCGGCAGCACCAGGATGTGCGGGTGAAGGAGGGCCGGGCCTACGGGGACGACCTCGCCCACTTCGACGCCAGCTACGCTGCGAAGATCTCCCAGGGGCTCCTGGCGGCGCTGCTCACCTTGGCCGGCGCTCCGGCCGCGCCCTCGGAGGTGGCCCTGGGGGGCGCGGTGTCCCCAGACACCCGGCTGCGGTGGAAGCTCTCCGATCCCCGGGCGGCGGGCGTGGTGCTCTACCGCCGCCGGGCCGACCAGCTGCACTGGCAGCGCATGACCCGGCTGCCGAGGCAGGAATCCCTGGTGCTCCGCAACGTGCCGCCCGACAACGAGGTCTTCGCGGTGGCGAGCGTGGATGCGGAGGGCCGGGAGAGCCTCCCCACCTACCCGTCTCTGCTGGAGTAGCCTTCCCCGGCCTCGGGGCGGACGCTCAGCGCCCGGTGGGCCCCCCGACTCGAAGGGTCTCCAGCCAGGCCGCCAGGGGTGCGAGATCCGCCAGGGGCGTGTCGTCCCCATAGGTGTCGAGGGCGGCGAAGCCGCTCAGCCCCGCGGCCTCCCGCGTCTCCCGCTTGAGCAGGTGGTTGGCCTCCGGGATCTCCAAGGCGGTGCCGGGAAAGCTCGGCAGCGGGTTGGGCTTGGGGCTCTGCACGTCCTGGGCTCCCCACACCGCCGCCAGGGCCCCCGTGAAGCGGGCGGCCATCCCCCAGGGATCGAGGTCCAGGGTGGCCCTCACGAAGGCGCGCTGCGTCCCGCCCATCAGCCCCTCGCCGAGCCGCACCACGGCCGGGGCGACCTTCTCCACGGGCTGAGGCGCGGGCTCCCCGCGCCTCAGCGCCTCGAACACCCGGTCGAGGTGCCCCAGGTTGGCGGCTGTGGCCGCTTCATCCGCCCCGGCCGCCGCGAGCTGGCGGGCCACCTGATCTCGGATCATCCGGCCCATGGAGGCCGCAGGCGGCGCGATCATCAGGAGGCCCTCCGCATCGGAAGCCGCCACCAGCGAGAGCAGCGCCCCTTCCCCGTGGCCCACCAGCAGGATCCGCTTCCCCCGCGCTTCGGGCTGGCGGCGGGCGAAGGCCACCGCGGCGCGGATGTCCCCCGCCTGGGCCTCCAGGGAGATGTCCATCTTCGGGTCCCACACCCCCACGTAGCGCTTGTCGAACCGCAGGCTCCCGAGCCCCCGCTGCTGGAACCAGTGGGCCAGGTCCCGGAGCCCATGTGTCGCCTTGGGGATCAGCTTGGTGGCGCCGTCACGGTCCATGGGGCCGCTGTCGGCCACCAGCACCACGAACCAGGGGTGCGCGCCTCCCGCCCTCAGGGCGCCCCTCAGGGTCACCCCGTTGAACCCCGGGAAGGTGAGCTCGCGATCCGCCGGCGGAGCCGGGGCCTGAAGGGACGCCACGATGGGAAAGGGCAGCATGGAAACCTCACCCCTGGATGGCCCTCCAGGATCCCAGGTTCCCGACCCTAGCGGCGGGGCAGGTGCGCCCAGGCGAGGCCCACCAGGCAGAGGATGAGCAGCACGCTGTACTCCACGCCGTTGCGCCCGCCCCCCACCACGAACCAGCCCTCCTGGGCGTGGACCATCTTGATCCCCAGGCCCAGGATGAAGATGAGCGCGGCGCAGGCCGGCACGACCAGGCGGCGGGTGAGCAGGGCCAGGCCCGCGAGGAGCTCGGTGACGGTAACGGCGTAGGCCACGGCGACCCCCATGGGGATCCCCTGCGTTCCCAGCCACCCCCCGAAGACCGGCACCGCGTGGTGGAAGAGCCGGGAGAGGGGATGCACGAGGAGCACCGCGGCGGTGCCCAGCCGGACCCAGGTGAGGCCCCCTTCGCTGCGGGTGGGTGGGGCGTGGAAGAGGGCATTGCGCATCAGGCCTCCGGAAGCCCCACTCTGGCGGCCTCCGGGATGCCCGCCCACGGACCTGGGGCGAGCGGGCGCGCCCAGGGGCGATCCGCGATCCCCCTCAGGTGAAGCTCAGGGTGAGGGCGGCCTCCAGGCGGGCGAGGGACGCGGGGTTGAGAAGGCCGTGATCGTCCTCCAGCTCCTCCATCCGGCAGCTGGGGTTCCGCGCCGCGAAGGCACGGCTCTCCTCCAGCGGCACCGCTTCGTCCTGGCGGCCGTGCAGGAGGATCGTGGGACAGGGGATGCGCCAGGTCTCGTCCTCCATCCAGTTCGGCAGGTCCTCCAGCAGGGCCGGCCCCAGGCGGACCGGACGACCCAGGCCATGGTGGAACACCGTCATCTCCCGCTGCGCCCGGTAGGCCTCCCAGGCCGGATGCCGGAGGCGCCGGCGGGCGAAGGCCGTGGCGGGGGCCAACAGGATCAGGGCCCGGAGCTTCTGACCCCGGTGGGCCACCGCCGTGGCGATGAAGCCCCCGAGGGAGCTGCCCACCAGCACCGGGGGGACGGCCAGTCCTCCCAGGAGGTCCTCCACCGCCGCCACCTGGGCCGTGAGCGTGAGGGTCTCGAAGGTCGGCAGGTTCAGGTCCGGAGCCTGGAAGGGGATCCCCCGGGCCTCCGCCCACCGGCGGACGAAGCCCCCCTTGTTGCCGCCGGGCCCCGAGGAGAAGCCATGGAGGTAGACCAGGGACCTCACGCGCCCTCCTGAAGTCGCAGGATGGGTGGCGCCGCACAGGTGATGGAGAAGGGCCCGCCACCGACGGGGTGGGGCCCCTCCAGGCGCAGGGCGTGGAGGCGGTAGCCCAGGTCCCCGGGCAGAGCCGCCGGATCCACCAGCCCCCCGGTCCGATACAGCGGGTCACCCACCAGGGGATGGCCCGCGGCCGCCAGGTGAATGCGGATCTGGTGCGGGCGCCCGGTGCGGATGGTCACCTCCAGCAGGCTCGAGCCGTCGGACCGCCGGGCCAGCACCCGCACGGCGCTGAAGGAGGGCCGCCCGGTGGGGCTCGCGGCGTGGAGCGAGCCGAGGCGGGCGTGGGGCACGGGGCCGATGGGCACCTCCACCTCGAAGGCCTCAGGCTCCGGATGGCCCTGGGCCAGGGCGAGGTAGACCTTGGTCAGGGTGTGCTCACGCCAGGCCCGGGCCAGGATCTGGCGGGCGGGCTCCGTGCGTGCGAAGAGCACCACGCCCGAGGTGCCCCGCCCCAGGCGGTGCAGCGGAGAGGCCTCCGGATGCCGACGCCGCACGAGGTGGAGGAGGGTGTGCTCGAGGAATCCGCCGCCGGGCAGGGTGGGCAGGCCCGAGGGCTTGGCCACGGCGACCAGGTGCGCATCCTCGAACAGCACCGCCGTGGCGAGCGGTGCATCCGGTTCTTCCCAGGGTGGGCGCATCCAGGTGAGCGCCTGACCGGCCTCGAGCACGTCCTCCGGCCCGGCGGGCTGGCCATCCAGGGTCACGCGGCCCTCCGCGAGGCGCTGCCGCCAGGTGGCCTCATCGGTGTGCCGGAATTCAAGGAGCCGGGCGAGCACGGTGCGGCCGGCGAGCAACGGCGTCACCACCTCCCGGTAGGCATACCCCCCGTTGAGGCTCATGGGAGGATGCGCACGTGCGCGCCCAGCGGGCAGGCCTGCCAGAGGCGCTCCATGGCCTCGAGCTCCACGGCGATGCAGCCCTCGGTCCAGTCCCCCTCGGGCATGGCCTGGCCCGTGGGTGCGGCGTGGATGCCGATCTGCCCTCCCAGGACCGTGTCCCAGGGCGGCCGCACCTCCCGGGCATGCGCCTCCCCGATGGCCGCCGCCTCGGGCACGGTGACCAGCCCCTGGGCGAGCCCCCGGGCGGCATCCCCGGGCGTCGGATAGCTCAGCCCGAGGAAGCAGTGGAAGCGGCTCGCCGCGTTGCGGGTGCAGATGTAGAAGCGACCTTCCGGCGTGCGGCCATCCCCCTCCCGCTCCTTGCCCCCGAGCGGGCTCCGTCCCAGGCGGCAGGGCCAGGACGCCACGCAGGCGCCCCCTTCCCAGAGCTCGAGGCGGCGGTCGCCCTTGAAGATGCGGATCTTGGGCATCAGTTCCGAACCTCGATCGCGGTCCCCAGGGGGCAGGCCTCCCACAGCTCTTCGATGTCCGCGTTCGCCAGGGCGATGCACCCCCAGGTCCAATCAGACCCCGCGCCGCCACCATGGAGGCCCACCAGACCTCCCAGCCGGGTGAACTGGGGCGGCATCCGCTTCTGATCCAGGGCCTCGAGGATGGCCCGATGTTGGGCGCGGGTGATCAACCCCGTGGCCAGCCCCCGCTCGGCGGCCTCCCGATGGGGATAGCTGATCCCCAGGAACAGGTGGAAGGCGCTGGCCCGGTTGCGGCTGCAGACGTAGAACCGACCCACCGGCGTGCGGTGATCCCCCTCCCGGACCTTGTCCTGTCCGGGAGCCGCCCCGAGTCCCACGCGATAGGTGGCCAGCCGACGCCCCTCCGCCCAGAGCTCCAGCTCCCGGCGCCCCTTGTCGATCCGGAGCTCCGGCGACACGAGGGGCCACTGCAGGCCCGCCTGGGACGCCCGGGCCTGGATGCGGGCCCGGGCGGCCTCCAGCGTCGCGGAGGAGACCCCGGCCGCAGCCAAGGGGGGCAGGGCCGCGAGCAGGGTCAGCGCAACCAGGAAGCGCATGGCCTCACCCCAGCTGGGCCAGGTCCTCCGGGGCACTGATGGAGAGCGCCGAGACCTCCAGGCCCCGCTCCTTGGCCTGCCGCTTCACGAGGCCGGCCAGGACCTTGCCCGGGCCCAGCTCCAGGAAGGTGGTGACCCCCTGCTGGAAGAGGGCATCGAGGATGGCCTCCCAGCGCACGGCGCCGGGGATCTGCCGCACGAGGCCGTCGCGGATGGCCTCGGGATCGCTGACGACGGCGGCGTCCACGTTGTTCACGAGGGGCGCGAAGGGGGCCTTGAAGGCGAGTTCCTTCAGCAGCGGCGTCATGTGGGCCTGGGCGGCCTCCATGAGGGGGCTGTGGAAGGGGGCGCTCACGGGCAGCAGCATGGCCTTCCGACCGCCGCGGGCCTTGGCGGCCTCGATGGCGGCCTCCACGGCCTCCTTGTGCCCGGCGATGACGATTTGACCGGGGCCGTTGAAGTTGGCGGGGACGACGATCTTCCCGGTCTTCTCCGCCGCTTCGGCGCAGCTGGCCTCCACGTCCGCGAGGGCCATGCCGAGCAGGGCCGCCATGGCGCCCACGCCCACGGGCACGGCCACCTGCATGGCGCGACCGCGCTCGCGGACGGTGCGCACGGCGTCGGCGAAGCTGAGCGTCCCCGCGGCCACGAGGGCGCTGTACTCACCCAGGCTGTGGCCGGCCACGAAGTCCGCCTTGGGCAGCTTGTGGGCGTAGGCCCGCACCACCATGGTGCTGTGGGTGAGGATGGCGGGCTGGGTGTGCTCCGTGAGCTTCAGCTGATCCTCGGGCCCCTCGGCCATGAGCTTGGAGAGGGGGAAGCCCAGGGCGGCGTCCGCGTCCTGCAGCACGGCGGCGGCGGAGGGCTCGGCGGCGGCGAGGGCCATGCCCATGCCAATGGCCTGGGAGCCCTGCCCGGGGAACAGCCACGCGGTCTTGCTCATGGTTCACCTCGAAAAAGGATGAACCACCAAGACACCAAGGCACCAAGGAAGAACGCGTTTTCTTGACTTGGTGTCTTGGGGCCTTGGTGGTGATTTTCAGTCCGTCTTGACCGGCGCCATGCGCGCCGCGATCTTCTCGACCAGCTTGCCGTCGATGGCTTTCAGGGCCGCGCCGATGCCGTTCATGACGGCCCGGGCGTCGCTGGAGCCATGGCCGATGATGGAGACGCCCTTGATGCCCAGCAGCGGCAGGCCACCGTATTCCCGGTAGTCCAGCTGGCTGAACCAGGCCTTGAGGGACCCCTTCACGAGGAGGCCGCCCAGCATGGACTGCAGGGAGGCCTTGATGGCGTCGGAGATGCCCACCTTGAGCATCTTGCCCAGGCCCTCGGCGCTCTTCAGCACCACGTTGCCCAGGAAGCCATCGCAGGCGATGACGTCGAACTTCCCGTTCCAGAGGTCGCGGCCCTCGGCGTTGCCCTGGAAGTTGAGGTCCATCTCGCGCAGGAGGGCGCAGGCCGCCAGGGTCACCTCGGTGCCCTTGGTGTCCTCCTCGCCCACGCTCATGACGCCCACACGGGGCCGGTGCAACCCGAGCACCTGCTCGGCGTAGATGCTGGCCATGAGCCCGAAGCCGGCGATGTGCTCGGCGCGGGAGTCGATGTTGGCGCCCACGTCCGTGAGGATCGTGAACTTGCCGGGGCCGTTGGGCATGAGGCTGGCCAGGGCGGGACGCTCCACCCCCTCGAGTTTCCCGATGACCAGGGTGGAGGCCATCATGGCCGCGCCGGTGTGGCCCATGCTCACCATGCCGTCGGCCTTGCCTTCGCGCACGAGCTGGGCGCAGACCCGCACGGAGGCGTCCTTCTTCTCCTTGAGGATCACCTTCGGCTCGTCGTGGAAGTCCACGACGCTGGCGGCGTGGACGACCTCGAAGCGGGACGCGAGCGACCCCTCCAGGCCGTGGTGGGCCAGGAGGGGCTTGATCTTGGCTTCGTCCCCCACCAGCAGGAGGTGGATGGAGGGGAAGCGATGGAGCGCATCCTTGGCGCCGGCGAGCGTGGCCTGGGGGGCATGGTCGCCCCCCATGACGTCGAGCGCGATTCGGGCGCCCGTCACACCGGCCTCAGCCAAGCGTTCCTCAGCCAGCGGTTAGCTGTTGGAGGCGACGCGGACGGCCTGCTTGCCGCGGTAGTGGCCGCAGGAGGGGCACACGCGGTGGGGCAGCTTGGGGGCGCCGCAGTTGGCGCATCCGCTCTGGCTCATCACGTCCAGGGCGTCGTGGGTGCGGCGACGATCGCGGCGGGCCCGGGAATGGCGGCGCTTGGGATTCGGCATGACATACTCCTGAGCCAGTCAGTTTACTTGGGATCTTCTGGGAATTCCAGCTTTAACCCTGCGAGGGCCCGGGCCAGCGCGCTGGGTGGCTTGGCGAGGTCGGGGTTGCAGGCGCAGGGCCCCTTGTTCCAGTTCTTCCCGCAGGTGGGGCAGAGGCCCTTGCAGTCGTCCTTGCAGAGGGGCCGCATGGGGGCCGCCAGCTCGAACTGCTCCCGGACGAGATCGGTCTCCTCCAGCTGGGCTTCGGGGAAGAAGACCACGTCGAGGTCCTGGCTGCCCAGGGTGTGGCTGCCCCGCGCCACCAGCTCGGCGTCCTTGGAACCGAGGAACTGGCTCTGGAACGCCAAGGGCCGGTCGATGGGCTCGTTGCAGCGGGCGCAGTTGCCCTCCCACTGCCCCTGGCCCTTCACGTCCACGAAGACGTCGGCATCGGAGGGCATGAGGAAGAGCTTCCAGCCCATGTCACGGAGGGCCGTGTGGCCTTCCAGGTCGAGGCGCTCCAGCCGTCCTTCGAGGTTCACCCCCTCCGGGGGCAGGTTGTGGAGGTCGATCACTTGGGCGCTCCGCCTTCGGCCTTCGGGGCCGCCGCGGCACCCCCGGTCTGCTGGGCGCCCTGGCTGGGCGTCCGGGTGAAGGGGCCGTGCTCCTCCTGGTCGTTGGGATCCCCCTGGCACTTGAGCTCATAGCTGCCGTGGTTGGACTTGCCCTCGTAGGGGGCCCCGAAGGGGTCCGTGCCGCCCATGTTGGCCTTGATGAGGTTGCCCTTCACCAGCACGGAGTTGGCATCCACCATGGCGTCGTAGCTGCCGAAGTCGGGGTACTTGCCGTTGGCCAGGTAGTACTGGTCCAGGCCCTCCGCCACGATCTTGAGGTCGTCCTGGGCCTTCAGGTAGCGGGCCTGGGCGCTGCGCTTCCTCACCTGGTTGAAGCCCATGGTGCCGAGCACAGCGATGATCATCATGGCGATGAGCAGCTCCAGGAGGGAGAAGCCCTTCTCGTTCCTGCGGTTCATGGATACCTCTCCCTACAGTCTAGCCGTTCATGCGTCCGCCCCGCCCTCGGGTTCCTCCGGCGCGGGGAAATCCTCGGGACGGGGACAGGTGGCACGCAATGTCTCGAGCCCCCCCAGCTCCGCCATCCAGTAGCGGTAGGCCCGGAAGCTCATGCCCAGGCGCTTGCCGGCCCGGGTCTTCACGCCCCCCACCTCATCCAGCGCGCGCTTCAGGAAGAAGCCCCGCAGGGCCTTGAGGTAGGCCTCCAGGTCGAAGCCCTCCGCAGGGATGGCGAGCACCACGCCACGGCCCCGCCCCTCGGGGGACATGAGGTCCTCGGGCAGGAGGTCCCGGGTGATGGGCCCGCCGGGATTGAGCGCCACGCCGCGCTCGATGATGTTCTCCAGCTCCCGCACGTTGCCGGGCCAGCGATGCTGGCGCAGCAGGTCCAGGGTCTCGGGGTGGAGGCTCATGGCCGGCTTGGCGAGCTTCTGGCAGAAACGGCGGATGAAGTGCTCCGCCAGCAGGGGCAGGTCCTCCGGCCGCTCGCGGAGGGGAGGCAGCTCGATGTGGAGGATGTTGAGGCGGTAGTAGAGGTCCTCCCGGAAGTGCCCCTCCAGGGCCCGCGCGCGGAGGTCCCGGTTCGTGGCCGCGATGATCCGCACATCCACCGGGCGCTCGGTGGCGCTGCCGAGGCGTCGCACCGTGCGCTCCTGGATCACGCGGAGGAGCTTCACCTGGAGGGCCAGGGGCATCTCCCCGATCTCGTCGAGGAAGAGGATGCCGCCGGTGGCCTCCTCGAAGAGCCCGCGCTTCAGGGCGGTGGCGCCTGTGAAGGCCCCCTTCTCGAAGCCGAAGAGCTCGCTCTCCAGGAGGTTCTCGGGCAGGGCCCCGCAGTTCACGGCCACGAAGGGGCCGCGGGTCCGGGCGCTGTAGCGGTGGATGAGCCGGGCCACCACCTCCTTGCCCGTACCGCTCTCACCGGTGAGCAGCACCCCCGTGTCGGCCCGGGCCACCTTGCCGATGAGGGCCTGGACTCGGCGCATGGTCTCCCCGACCCCGATGAGCTCCCCGCTGGCCGGCCCCTCCACCGCCTCGGGGCAGCTCTGGGCCAGGAGCCCCTGCAGCAGGCCGATGAGGTCCTCATTCCGGAAGGGCTTGGTGATGAAATCCACGGCGCCGAGGTTGAGGGCCTCCACCGTGGTCTCCGTGGTGGCGAAGGCCGTCATGATCACCACGGGGACCTCGAAGCCCTGCGCCTTCATCCAGGTCAGCAGCTGGATGCCGGTGCCATCCTTCAATTTGAGGTCCGAGAGGACCGCGTCTGGGAGCCCCTGCTGCAGCAAAGCCTGGGCTTCGCCGAGGGAGCCCACGGGCTCCACCACGAAGCCGGCCCCTTCCAGGGTGAGGGCCAGCACTTCGCGCAGGCCGGCCTCATCCTCCACGAGCAGGATCCGATGGTCAGGCAGCGAAGCGGTCATGGGGGTCCGGGTGGGTGACGTGATGGGTCACCTACCAGTGTGCGGGGGGCCACCGCCCCTGTCCATTCCGGGCGCAAACCCATGGAACAATGCCCCATGCGCTTCCTCCTCTCCCGCACCGACGCCCTGGGCGACTTGATGGTGAGCCTCCCCGTGGTGAGCCGGATCCTCAGCCGGGAGCCCCGGGCCGAGGTGCACCTGCTGGTGGCCCCCGCCACCGCGCCGGTCCTGCAGGGTTTCCCCGGCCTGGCCGGGGTCCACCTGCGCGGGGAGGACACCCACCTCAAGGCGCTCTTCGAGCGGCTCCGGCCCGAGGCGGTGCTCAACCTGGGGCATCGGGATCGCGCCGTCACCGTGGCCGCCCAAGCGGCCCGGGTCCCCGTCCGGGTCGCCCGGGCCCGGGGGCTGGACCAGATCCTCGCCGCCACCCATCGGCTCTGGGCCGGCCGCACCGGCACGGCCCGCCATGAGGCGAGCCACGCCCTCGACTTCCTCTCCCCCTGGGGATGGCAGGGGGGGGTGCCCGCGGCGCCGCGCCTCGCCCTGTCCCAGGCGGAGCAGAGCCGGGGCCTGGAGGACCTGGAGGACCTGCCCCGCCCCCGCCTCGGCGTGGTGCTCCGCGGCAGCGGGTCCGGCGCGTTCCCAAGCCAGGCCTGGTGGGACCGGGCGCTCCCCGTGATCGCCGGGGCCGGCTGGGTTCCCGTGCTTCTGGCGCCGGCGGGCGTCGGCCCCCTGCCCCCTTCGGATCTGAGGGGCCTGCTGGGCCGGATGGCCGCCTGCGACGCCCTCCTCAGCCCCTCCACCGGGCCCGCCCACCTGGCCGCGGCCCTGGACCTCCCGGTGCTCTGCCTCATGGGCCGGCGCCCCCACCACGGTCCCGACCGCTGGGCCCCCCTGGGGCGCCGCGTGCAGGTGCTCCAGTACCCCGGGCCCGAGGCGGATCTGGACGGCGGCATGGATCGCCTCGACCCCGAAGCCCTCCTGCCCCACCTGGAGGCGCTGAGGTGATCCCCCCCCACGCCACCTGGGTGCGCTTCCCGCGCTTCGTGGGCGATGACGGGGCCCCCTCCGGGGCCGCAAGCCGCAGGCGCCGCGGGCCTGGGAGCGTCGCGCGGGGCGCGACGCGATCGGGGGGTGGTTCCAAGCGGCGAGCCCCCAAGCGGTGGAGCCCATGACCCCGAACATCCCCCCTCACGCCACCTGGGTGCGCTTCCCGCGCTTCGTGGGCGATGCCGCCATGCAGCTCCCCATCCTGCGCCTGCTCCGGGAGGTCACCTCTGAACCCCTCGTCGCCTGGGGGCCCGCCGCCACCGTGGCCCTCGTGGCGGGCACCCCGCTGGTGGATGCGGTGCTCCCTGAGTCCGGCAAGCCCGGGGTGCTGGAGCTGATGCGCACGCTGCGGGCCCACCAGGCCGCCCGGAGCGTCCACTTCCCCAAGAGCCTGCGCCCGGCCCTCGCCGCCTGGCTGGCCGCCGTGCCCGTGCGCATCGGGGTGGATGAGAGCCTGGCGGGGGTCTTCAACACCCACTCGGGCCCCTTCTGGGACGCGGAGGGCCCCTTCCTCCACCGCTACCACGCCGTGCTGGCCAAGGCCTTCCCGGGCCTACCCCCCATGCCCTTCGCCGACTTCGACCCGGGCCGGGCCGTGGACTCCCCCACCGCGCCCTACCTCTGCCTCATGCCTGGTTCCGTGTGGCCCACCAAGCAGTGGCCGGCGTCCCACTTCCGGGCCCTGGTGCTCAAGGCGCGCTCCGAGGGCCTCGAGGTGGTGGTGCTCGGGGCCCCCGGGGAGGCGGAGGTCTGCGCCGCGGTGGCCGGGGACGAGGCCCGGAACCTCTGCGGGCGCACCGACCTGAAGGAGGCGGCCGCCTGGCTCCGGGGGGCCTGGGCCGTGGTGGGCAACGACTCGGGACTCTCCCACCTGGCCGCCGCCTGCGGCACCCCCACCCTGGCCCTCTACGGGCCCACGGATCCGGGTGGAAGCGCGCCCTGGGGGCCCCGGGCGGCCACCCTCCGGTTGGAGGACGTCCCCTGCGCCCCGTGCTTCAAGCCCACCTGCGCCACCGAAGGCCACCCCTGCCTCGCGAGGATCGACCCCGAGGAGGCCTGGACCCGCCTCAAAGCCCTGCTCCGATCGTAGAATCTCCCTTCCCCCCCGTAGAGGCTGCCCCCATGTTCCGTGCCCTGATCCCCGCCCTCATCGCCCTGGCCGCCCAGGCCCAGGCCCCGGTCATCACCTTCGACCGCTCCCACCACGACTTCGGGCGCATCACGCCCGAGCGCAAGGTGAGCACGCGCTTCAAGGTCACAAACACCGGCAATGCGAACCTCCAGATCACCGCCGTGAACCCGAGCTGCGGGTGCACGAGCA
This sequence comes from uncultured Solibacteraceae bacterium, assembly GCA_964627685.1. GTDB lineage: Bacteria > Acidobacteriota > Holophagae > Holophagales > Holophagaceae > JAFDVN01. The sequence goes on from CAZVKM010000004.1 coordinate 30,180, forward strand.
CCGTGGTGGGCGCATGGTTCCTGAAGCCCGGGGAGTCCTCCGAGGTGGAGGCCACCTTCGACCCCGCGGGTCAGAAGGGGCTGGTGCGGAAGAGCCTCACGGTGGTGAGCAATGACGCCAAGAACCCCTCGGCGCTCCTCACCTTCGAGGCGGAAGTGGTGCAGGACGTCATGGCCAGCCAGAACGCCGTGTACTTCAACCAGGCCTCCCGGGGTGGCACCCAGGTCACCACCCTCCGCTACAGCAGCGGGACCGGCCTCGAGGTGCGCCTCCTGGAGGCTAAGGCCCCCGGTGCCCCCTGGCTCAAGCTGACCCCCAAGGCCGATGGCAAGGATGCCATCCTCGAAGTGGCGCTGGATGGCAAGGAGATCCCCGCCAAGGTGCGCTTCGGCCGTGAGAACGTGACCCTGCGGACCAACGTCCCCTCGACCCCCACCCTCACCCTGAGCGTGGCCTGGGAGCTGAAGCCCTCCATCGTCGCCCCCGATCGGGTGGGCCTCGAGGCCTTCAAGGCCGGCCAGGAGGGGCGCGTGAAGCTCACCCTCAAGCAGGCCGAGGGCCGGGCCTTCCGCATCACCGGAGCCCAGGCCAGCAGCGCCCACCTGCGGGTGGAGGGCCTCAGCAGCCAGGCCAAGGCTCAGCATGACCTCGTGGTGGTGATGGGCAAGGACGCCAAGCCGGGCCGCTATGCCGAGAAGGTGACGCTCACCACGGACGACCCCGAGCAGGGGGAGGTGGTGGTCCGTGTGACCGCCCTGGTGGAGTAGTCCCGTCCCATCCCCCTGAACCCCGGAGCCCGCAGCGCGGGCTCCGGACTTTTCGGGACACCCCCTAGACTGAAGGGATGTCCGATCGTTCGAAGCATGCATTCGCCGTGGGCGCGATGGCGCTGGCCGCGGCCGTCTGGGGCTCGGCCTTCCCCGCCACCAAATACCTCCAGGAGGCCGGACTCGGCGTGAACGCCCTGCTGGGCCTGCGCTTCAGCATCGCAGCCGTGGCCCTGCTGGGCCTCACCCTGGCGCGGGGGGCCGTGTGGAAGGCCACGGACGTCCGGGATGGCCTCGTGGCCGGGGCCGTGCTCGCCTCCCTCTTCTGGCTCCAGACGGCGGGCCTGGAGGGGACCACCACCACGAAGAACGCCTTCATCACGGGCCTCTACGTGATCTTCACGCCCATGGTGGCCCTGGCCTTCGGCGAGCGGATGAAGGGCGCCCACCTCCTGGCCGTGGCCGTGGCCAGCGTGGGCCTGGTGGGGCTGGTCTTCAAGCCCGGCGAGTCCTTCGGGGGCTGGACCGGGGGCGACACCCTCACCCTCGGCAATGCCGTGCTCATCGGCCTCCACATCGTGCTCATCGGCCGCTTCAGCCGCCGCTGCGACACCTGGGTGCTCACCTTCACCCAGATCGCCGTCGTGGCCGTGGCCTGCACCCTGATGGCGCTGGTCCTGCCCAAGGGCGGCTTCGCCACGAGCCACGGGCTGGCCCTGCGGGGCACCTGGGTGGGGCTCCTCTGGCTGGGCCTCGCGGGCACCGCCCTCACCATGTACCTGCAGGCCCGCTTTCAGCCCTGGCTCACCGCCACGGAGGCCGGCATCATCTTCAGCCTGGAGCCCGTGGTGGCGACGCTGCTGGCCGTGAGCGGCTGGATCCCCGGCGTGAGGGACTTCCTCGTGTCCCGGCAGTGGCTCGGGGCCGGGCTCATCGTGCTGGCCGCCCTCGTGGCGGAGCTGGGTCCGCGGCTGTGGGGCAGGAAGGAAGGCAACTGACCGTCCTCGGTCTTCGGTCGTCGGGTTCCGACCCATCGGAACTCCGCGCCCAAGGAACGAGGCCATGGGCGGAACCCAGCCCCCACCGAGCCGCGACGACCGACGACCGAGGACTGATGACCTCAGGAGAACCGGTCGAACACCACCAGCGTGACGTCGTCGTGGAAGGGCACCGGGGCGTTCAGCTCCCGCGCCTTCCCCACCAGGAAGTCGGCGGCCTCGTCCGCGGTCTCCGGTAGCTCCGCGCAGAGCTTCATCAGGCCGTCGTCGCCCAGCATGGAGCGGTCCTCCCGCTCCACCTCCACCAGCCCATCGGTGTAGAGCACCAGGCGATCCCCAGGCAGGAGCTGGGTTTCCTGGAGGGTGAAGGGGAGGTCCTCATCGAGGCCCATCATGAAGCCCTTGCCCTGGAGGCTGTCCGGCTGGTGCAGGCCGCCCCGGGCCCCCTGGCGGATGCGGATCGGCGGCGGATGCCCGGCCACCACGTGGAGGAGGCGGTGGCTGCCGGGATCGAGGCTGGCCACCCAGGCCGTGGCGAACTGGTCGTCGAGGGTGTTGCGGGAGAGGTCCCGGTTCATGCCCAGGGCCCACGCCAGCGGATCCCTGGAGAGGCGCGAGTGGTTCTCGAAGGACGTCTTCACCATGGCGCTGATGAGGGCGGCGCTCACACCGTGGCCGCTCACATCCGCGATCATGAGACCGATGAGGCCGTCTTCCAGGTGGGCGATGCTGTAGATGTCACCGCCGATGCCCTCGGCGGGGAGGTACCGGTGGGTGTAGTGGGCGCCTCGCACCTCGCCCGGGAGGGAAGGCAGCAACCCCATCTGGAGCCGGGCGGCCAGGGCCAGTTCAGTCTCCACACGGGTCTGGAAGGCGGAGAGCTCGCGGTTCTGCCGCTTGATCTCCTTCTGCATGCCGATGAGGCGGAAGGCGCTGTCCACCTTCGC
>CAZVKM010000005.1:0-14316 GCA_964627685.1 uncultured Solibacteraceae bacterium
CCTCGGTGAGGGCGGGCCCGATCCCCACGTCGTTATCGAGGCGGGGGTGGGAGAACCGCTCGGCCCGGAAGTCGGCCGTGGCGGCCCGGGCATGGCTCCGGGCGGCGTAGGCGTCCGCCTCGGCCCGGCTCACGCCACGCTTCACCGCGAGGCGCTCGATGGTCTCCCCCATGAGGAGGCCCGTCACCGGGCAGCGGAGGCCATCGTGGTGCATGACATCGGGCAGGTCGCGGTGCCCCATGCGGAAGCCCCAGCGGAGGCCGGGCACCAGGTGCGGGGTGTCGGACATGGCCTCGCTACCCCCCACCAGCAGGGGGCGTGGCTCGCCGAGGGCGAGGGCCTGGGCGCCCAGGATGAGGGCCTGCAGGCTGCTGCCGCAGGCCATGTTCACGGTGGCGGCGGGGGTGTCGGCCGGGAGCCCGGCGCGAAGCGCGAGGCTGCGGGCCGGGTTCATGCCCTGGGTGTGGCTGCGGGCCATGCCCCACAGGACCTTGCCGGGGCGGGGCAGGGCCTCGTCCAGCAGCAGGCCCTCCACCACCGCCTGGCCCAGGGCCACGGCCCCCAGGCCCCGCAGGGCGCCCCCGTAGCGGCCCTGGGGCAGGCGTCGGGCCGCATGGATGAGGATCGGAGGCAGCTTCATTTCAGGTCCAGCCAGTCCGCGGGGGTGGCTTCCCGGGGGCCCAGCACTGGGTCCGGGGGGAACCAGGCATCCAGGAGGGCCCGGTGCCGGGCCACGTACTCCCGCGTCCAGAAGGTGAGCCGCTTCGCCCCTCGGAAATCCTGGGTGGAGGAAGGCACGCCCACCGCGTCCAGCCCCGCGGTGCGGGCCAGGTAGAGGGCCCGGGGGAGGTGGAAGTCGGAGGTCACGATGATGCAGCGGCGGATCCCGAACACCACGGCGGCCCGGCGCAGGCTGTCATAGGTGCGCCGCCCGGCGAAGTCCTCCACGATGCGGGTTCGGGGGATCCCCCGCTTCACCAGCCACCGGCGCATGGCCTGGGGCTCGTTGTAGTCGGCGCGGCGGTTGTCCCCGCTGACCAGGAACCAGGGGGAGCGGCCGCTCTGGTGGAGGGCCAGGGCCGTCTCCAGGCGGCCCTCCAACACCTGGGTGGGCTCCCCATCCGAGTAGACCCCGGCCCCGAGGACCAGGATGGGGGCCCCGGAGGGGGGGATCCGCTCCGGGGAGAGGATCCGGTCGGCCTGGCCCCTGGGGAACCTCCAGAGGGTCCACGACAGGTCCAGGAGAAGGAGGGCCGCCAGGCTCACGCCCACGGCACGCCAGCGCCGGGGGACGCGATGGAGGAGGGCAAGGATCCGCATCGTGGGTTAGCATAGATCCTTGTGCCTCATTTGCCTTCAGACCCCAGCCGAGCCGCATCGCCGATGACCCAGCCCCACCCGCACGCCCAGGCCGCCCCTTCCCTCCGGAGGGCCTGGCCGCTCCTCATGCTCCTCGCCGTCGCGGGGACCGGATGCTACCGGGCTACCGGCTACGTCCGGCCCACCCTGATGTCCTCCGAGATCCCGGCGGAGGGGGGCGACCGGGTGACCGGCCTCAAGGCGACGGCCGGTCCCGGGGACTTCTACCTGGGCAACGACTTCGTCCAGCTCGCGGTGGACGGCGCCCTCTACGGGGACCGTCCCGCCCAGCTCGGCGCCCCCTCGGGCGGCGGCATCCTGGATGTGGGGGCCGTGGCCCTCGACCAGAGCTTCCGCCGGGTGTCCGTGCCCAGCGACCTGCTGGATCGGCTCGGCCAGGTGGTGAACCAGGACCCGGACATCCAGGTGGTCTACGACCGCATCGCCCCGGTCACCGGGGATGAGCAGGCCCACCTCGAGATGACGGGCGGGATCGTGGATCCCCTCCACAAGCTGGGGCTTCCCACCGACGGGCAGGGGCGCGTCACCGGCCTGACGGTGACCCACCTCATCCAGCTCGGCCTCCGCGATCGGCACTTCGACCTGACCACCACCCTGACCAACGGGACCGGCGGGTCCGTTCCCATCTACTCCCTGGGCGATGCCCTGATTCAGCAGGGGGGCGGCTACCGCTTCGTCGTCCCCGGCCAGGGCCACTCAGGGGTGGGTGCAGCTCCGGCGGGCCCCCTCCCCACCTGGGGGGTGGAGATCCCCGGGAGCGACTTCACCCGTCCGCTCGAGACCGCCGTGAAGGCCCCGAGCGTGGCGCTCCAGGGGGCCGAGCCCGCCGGTGAGTTCGTGGATGCCCACCTGTCCATGGGGCTGATGTCCACGGACACGCAGCAGGTCCTCGTCACCGCCGATGCCCAGCACCTCCTCTTGGAGGCGCGCCCGAAGGTGTCCGCGCGTCTCGTCGTGGGCAGCCTGCCCACCGTCGTGGCGGGCGTCCCCACTCCGCTGGCCGCCGGAGCCTCTCTGAGCCACCGCCGGCGCCTCTACCTCGTCGGGGGGAACAGCCTCGCCTCGAACACCCCCAACCAGGTCACCGACGTCTTCAACCAGATGGCGGTGGACCGCTTCACCCTCTTCAACATCTCGAAGGGGATGTTCACCTACGGGACCTTCGGCACGGCCGCCATCGGCGGGGCCTACCAGACGGAGATCCGCTTCGACCGCTACCTGGGCCCCTCCGGGACCAATCCCTGGGATCCCACGGCGGACAAGGCTGACCCGACCCGCTGGCAGCTGGAGCGGGTTGAGATCCTGGAGCCCGGCGAAGTCTCCGGCAACTCGGGGCTCATCTCCTACGGCCTGCCGAACCTGACCTTGCTGCCGGCCGTGGAGGACGCCTCGCGCACCGGCCGGAACCAGGTCTACAAGATCACCCTGCAGAACCGGAAGGAGGGGAACACCACCCCCTTCCTGAAGTTCACGGATGGCAACGCCACGGATCGCCTGACCCAGCTCACCCAGTTCCTGGAGATCCGCCCCGACAAGCTCTTCCAGGCCACGGACACCATGGCGCCGGAGCGGCTGAACTTCCCCTACGCCACGGACAACGCCGGGAACATCGTGAACCTGCGGACGCTGGATCACTACTTCCTGAGCCGGGATGCCTCGATCAACGCCTCCGTGCTCCAGCCCATGCGGGTGGTCGTCGGCGCCACCACGGCGGAGGGCGGCCCCCTGGATCCGACCCGGGATCCGAACGTCCAGCGGCACCGCCACTGGTCCTCGATCTTCTCGCCGGCGGGCCTCAACCGCTATGCGGGCGACCTCGCGGTGGGCGCCGTCCAGTTCCGGGCCGGCAACCAGGTCTTCGGCTCCGCCTTCCCCGGATCGGGAGTCGGCGTCTTCAACGGGGCCGGGTTCCCGCTGGAGGTCCGCCAGACCTACCGGGCCTTCGTGACCCGTGGTCCCCTCGCCCCGATGTTCACCTCCGAGGTGGTGGTGGGATTCGTGGGCAGCGGATCGAACACCGTCTTCACCTTCTCCAAGGCCACCGCCCCCTCCGGCTGGCTGAGCTTCGATCTCCCCGGGCCCTCGCTGGCCACCTCGGGTGGCATGCACCCCTTCGAGCAGCTCACCAGCGCCCTCGCGGAGGACGTGCAGGTTATGGGACGCACGGAGCTGGACCGGAACGTCTCCGGAACGTCCTCCTACAACGGCTTCCGCTATGAGTTCGATCCCCTCATGGGGGTCACCGACGAGATGCGCGCCCCTCTGGGCGTGGATCCCCTGGTGGTGGGCGCCCGCACCTCCAAGCTCTCCAGCGGGACGGAGCGTGCCACCGTGACGGCCCTCTTCGTCCCCGATCCCACGGGCCAGCGGCTGGGGGGGGCCCGCGCCTCCACCGGGTGGACGCCTGCGGACTTCCTCTCCCAGGCGGAAGGCAAGTTCACCGTGGTGCACCGTCCCCTGGGCCCCGAGGGCCTGTTCACCTCCGAGGGCTTCTCCCTCGCCGATCCGCTGGGGAGCGGGGCCAACGCCTGGTGGACGCAGACGTCCTCCCTCTCCAACGGCAAGCGCCGGGGCGACTTCGACGCGATCGAGCTGATCCGGGGTGAGAGCCTGAGCTCCCAGACCCAGGCCCAGTGGCATCAGGAATACAAGGACCTGCGGGCCATCTGGTTCAAGCTGATCTCCGCCCAGTCCCCCACGGCCTTCACCAAGGCGCTGGGCCTCTCCTCCGGGCAGTTCAGCCTGGACACGCCGGTGGGCACCGCCCGGACCTACCTCAAGGTCGGGGCCACGGCCCCCTCCCAGGGCGACCTGAGCGCGGTGCTCACGGCGCTCCAGAGCGGAGCCGCGGTCGCCTCCACGGGCCCCTTCCTGGACGTGACCGCCACCGGCACCGCCGGTGCCGCGGGCCCCGGCCAGCTGCTGGCTGGTCCCAACGGGAGCGTCTCCCTCGCCATCGCCCTCGTGGCCCCGGAATGGGTGCCCGTCGAGAAGGTGCGGATCTACGTGAACGGCACGCTCGTCCAGACGCTGGATCCCGCGACGTTCACGGTGGATACCACCGATGCCCGGAAGCGGAGCACCACCCTGACCCTGCCCCTCGCCCAGGATGGCTGGATCGTGGTGGAGGCGGGCGTGCCCGACGCGGGCCCCACCCTCGCGGACACCCGCTACCCCGCTTGGTTCAAGGTCCAGCACAACGCCTACCCTCTGGCGGTGACCAACCCCATCTTCGTGGATCAGAACGGCGGGGGGTACACGCCCCCCGGAAACTGAGCCCGATCATGGACGGCTGGCTCCCGGATCGCTTGCCCCAGGACCCCGAGGCGGAACGGAGCCTCCTGGCCACCTGCTGCGCTCCCGGAGGCGACCTGGCCTTCGCGGAGGTCGTCCTGGGCCTGACCGAGGACGACTTCGTGGTGCCCGCCCACAAGGCGGTGTACAAGGCGCTCGTCCGCCTGCTGGAGCGGCAGGTGGAGGTGAACCCCCTGACCCTCAAGGATGCCCTTGAGCAGGCCGGGGACTTGGTGGGCGTCGGAGGCTTCCCCGGACTCTCGGAGCTGCTCTCCGCCCCGGAAGTGGGCCGGCCCCAGGTGCTGGCGGACCTCCTCCGCCGCAAGCACAAGATGCGGCGCCTGCTCAGGCTCGGCGCGGGCCTCGCACGGCAGGCCGCCGGCGAGGAGGAGATGCCCGAGGTGCTGGTCGATGTCGCCGCGGAGGAGCTCTTCCGCCTCTCACAGGGCGACGCGGATCGGAAGGGCCTCATGCCCATCGAGAAGGTGGGCCTTGAGGGCATGGCCAAGCTCTACGAGCGCCTGGAGGGCCACGGCCACTCCGGAGTGACCACTGGCGGGGCCTTCCCGGCCCTGGACGCCCTCACCCAGGGCTTCCAGCCGGGCAACCTCATCGTGCTGGCGGCCCGGCCCGGCATCGGCAAGACGGCGCTGGCCCTCAACTGGGTCCTGGCCGCCGCGAAGAAGCGGGGCATCTGCGGAGCCTTCTTCTCCCTGGAAATGAGCCAGGAGGAGGTCTTCCTCCGCATGCTGGCCTCCCAGTCCCGGGTGAACCTCAAGCGGGTGCAGGCGGGCGACTTCTCGGACGAGGCCAAGGAGCGGCTGCGGGAGGCGGGCAATGACCTGCTCCAGATGCCGATCTACATCTGCGACCAGGCGAGCATCACCGTGCCCCAGATCCAGAGCATGGTCATCAAGCAGGGCACTCAGTCCAACCGCCGGGTGGAGTTCCTGGTGGTGGACTACCTGCAGCTCATCAGCAGCCCCGACGGCTCCCGGGCCTCCAAGCAGAACGAGGCCACCCGCGTGGGCGAGATCAGCCGTGGCCTGAAGCTGCTGGCCAAGGACCAGGGCATCCCCGTGGTGGTGCTCTCCCAGCTGAACCGTGAAGTGGAGCACCGGGCGGGCGGCCGGCCCCAGCTCAGCGACCTCCGTGATTCCGGCGCCATCGAGCAGGATGCCGACATGGTGGCCTTCATCCACCGGCGCATGGTGGCCAAGACGGATGAGGAGCCCCCCGACAACACGGCGGAGCTGGTGATCGCCAAGCACCGCAACGGCCCCACGAAGATCATCAAGCTGCTCTTCGAAGGCGAGTTCGCGCAGTACCGGGAGCTGGTCGAGGAAACCAATCCGTACTGAAAGGGATGAAGGCAAAAGGATGAAGGATGAAGGGGCGGTCCCACTTCATCCTTCATCCTTCATCCTTCCTACTTCATCCTTTTACTCCAGCCCGAAGGTACCCTTCTCGAGCTCGTTCTTGACGACGCTCATGAACTGGTCGCCCACGGCGCCGTCGATCACGCGGTGGTCGAAGCTGAGGCCGCTGAACATGATCTGGCGGATGGCGATGGCATCGTTGCCCAGGTCGTCGGTGACGACCACGGGGCGCTTGGCGATGGTGCCGATGGCCTGGATGGCCACCTGGGGCTGGTTGATGATGGGCAGGGCGAAGATGTCGCCGAAAACGCCCGGGTTGGTGATGGTGAAGGTGCCGCCGCTGATCTCGTTGGGGGCCAGCTTCTTGGCCCGGGCGCGGTCCGCCAGGTCATTGAGGCTGCGGGCCAGGCCACCCAGGTTCAGGCTGTCCGCGTTCTTGATCACGGGGACGATGAGGCCCCAGTCCAGGCTCACGGCGATGCCCAGGTTGATGTCCTGCTTGTAAACGATGTTGTCGCCATCGATGGAGCTGTTGACGATGGGGAAGGCCTGCAGGCCCTTGATCACGGCCTTCATGATGAAGGGCATGAAGCTGAGCTTGGTGCCGTACATCTCCTCGAAGGCCTTGCGGTGCTTGGCGCGGAGGCGGGCCACGTTGCTCATGTCGATCTCGAAGATCGTGTAGACGTGGGGGCTGGTGCGCAGCTTGGAGTTCACCATGTTGTCCGCGATGATCTTGCGCATGCGGCTCATGGGCTCCACCTTCACGCGCTCGCCGGGGGCGAAGGCGGGGGCCGCCGGAGCGGGGGGCACGGCGAGGCCGGGCACCACGCCCATGGTGGGGGCGCTGGGATCATGGGCGGCGGGCATCATGGGCATGGCCCCGCTCATGGGGGCGGTGCTGGCGGCCACGGCGGGCTTCGCGCCGGAGGCGATGAAGGCCTCCATGTCGGCCTTGGTCACCCGACCCTGGTCCCCGGTGCCCTTCACCTGGCGGAGGTCGATGCCGTGCTGCTTGGCCATCTCGCGGACCAGGGGGCTGCTCTTGGCGCGGAGGCGGGCCTCCTCGCTGTTGTCATCCTCCACGGCCATGGGGTGCACGGTGGTGGCCAGCTTCGCCTCCGCGGCGGTCACGGGAACCGTGGCGGCGTCGGAGGCGGGAGCCGCGGCGGGCGCCGCACCCCCGGCGGGCTTCTCCCCGGCGGCCCCGATGCGGGCCACCACGGTGCCCACGGGCACGGTCTTGTTCACCTCGACCAGGATCTCCAGGAGCACGCCCGCGGCGGGGGCGGGGATCTCGGCGTCCACCTTGTCGGTGCTGATCTCGTAAAGGGTCTCGTCCTTGGCGACGGCGTCCCCGGGGGCCTTCAGCCACTTCAGGACGGTGGCTTCGGCGATGCTTTCGCCCATCTGCGGCATGATCACGTCAAAGGCCATTGCAGGCTCCTCATAGCTCCGGGGTACGGAAATGGAAATCGGTCCGCTCCTGGAAGGCGTGGGCGACTTCCAGGAGGTGGATCTCGGACAGGGCGGGGCCCATCAGCTGGAGGCCGACTGGGAGGCCCGAGGCGAATCCGGCGGGGAAGGCCAGGGCCGGAAGGCCCGCCAGGGGGGCGGCCACCGCGTAGATGTCCGCCAGGTGCATGGCCCGGGGATCCGTGAGCTTGGCCCCGAGGGGGAAGGGGACATCCGGGCTCACGGGGGCGGCGAGGACGTCCACCTCGCCGAAGGCCACTTCGAAGTCGCGCCGGATGAGGGTGCGGGTCCGGAGCGAGCGGAGGTAGAAGGCTTCGTAGTGCCCCTTGGAGAGGCAGAAGGTCCCGAGGAGGATCCGTCGCTTGGCTTCGGGTCCGAACCCGGCCTCGCGGCTGGTCGCGGTGCGGGAGCGCAGGGAGGGTTCAGACCCCGCTTCCATCAGCCCGTACCGGAGGCCATCGAAGCGGCTGAGGTTCGAACTCACCTCGCTGGTGCACAGGAGGTAGTAAGTATCGATGGCGTAGGGGGTATGGGGCAGGGACACCGGGACGAGCTGCGCGCCCGCCTCGGTGAACACCTTCAGCGCACCCTCCAGGGTGGCCCGGACCTCCCCGCTCAGCCCATCGCCGAAGTATTCGGCCGGGAGCCCGATGCGGAGCCCCTGGAGCGAGGCGGCCCGGAGGGGCCAGAGGGCGTCCCGGCCGGGCAGGTCCACCGAGGTGCTGTCGAGTGGATCCACCCCGGCCATGACGGAGAGCAGGGCGGCCACATCCTCGGCGGTGCGGCCCAGGGGGCCCACCTGATCCAGGCTGGAGGCCATGGCGGTCATGCCATGGCGGCTCAGGACCCCGTAGGTCGGGCGGAGGGCCGTGAGGTTGCAGAAGCTCGCGGGCAGGCGCACGCTGCCGCCGGTGTCGCTTCCCAGCGCGAAGGGCGCGTAGCCCGCGGCGACGGCCACGGCGGACCCGCTGCTGCTCCCCCCCGGGCTCCGGGTGGGATCCCAGGGATTCCGGGTGACCCCGAAGGCGCTGAATTCCCCGCTGGAGCCCATCGCGAACTCATCCATGTTGGCCTTGGCCACGGGGATGGCCCCGGCCTCCAGCAGGCGCGCCACCACGGTGGCGTGGTAGGGGGCGCGGTAGCTGGCGAGCATCCTGGACCCGGAAGTGCAGGGCAGGCCCTTCCAGTGCAGGTTGTCCTTCAGCACCACCGGCAGCCCGAGCACCGGGCCCTGCTCCCCGAGGGCGAGGCGGCGATCCGCGGTGCGGGCCAACGCCAGGGAAAGGGATTCGTCCGTGGCGAGAAGGGCCGCCAGGTGGGGCTCCTGGGTGTGCATGCGATCGAAGGAGGCGCGGACGAGCCCCTCGGCGGACAGATCTCCTGCCGCCAGTCCTTCGCGCATGCTGGGGGTGGTGGCCCACGCCATCCCGAGGATCCTCCGAGTCCGGAACCATCAAGTGTGCCACCAAATCCGGCCCCCCACGAGGAATCGGTCTGCGTCGCGACCGAGTGGGGCCGGGCCCCAGAAGCCGGGCCCGGGCTTCCCCAGGGGCCCCCGCCAGCCACTCCGGTTTCCCGGTGGCAGGGGGCCCTCGGCGGAGGGTGGTTCGGGGGAGGAACGCGCTGGGAACCGGATTCCCACGGGGGGGGCATGGGGAGATTCCTGCACGAGGTTCTCGAAATCGGCTACCATCCCGAGTGCCCTCCCCTGGTAGGTAATCCATCCCAATGAACCCTTTCGAGTTGCTTGAAGTCTCCCAAGACGCGAATCCCGACGAGGTGCGGGCCGCTTACCACAAGCTGGCCAAGCAGTGGCATCCCGACCGGTTCGCCGGAGATGAGAAGGCCTCCGCGGAGGAGAAGTTCCGCCAGCTGGCCGAAGCGTTCGCGATCTTGAAGGACCCCGTCAAGCGGCAATCCTACGTGACCACCCCCAAGCCCTCGGCTCCGGGCACATCTCCCGGAAGCCCGGTGGCCCACGGCACCCCATTCCAGGAGCGGAGTGCCGAGAACTGGGCGGATGAGGCCCGCAAGGCCATGGCCGCCAGCCAGTACGACCAGGCCCGGGGCTTCATCCAGTACGCCCTGCGGCTGGAGTCCTCCAGTGCGGAGTTCCTGCTGCTGCATGCCCAGATCCTCCAGGCCGAGGGGCGGGACCACCGGGGGGCCGTGAAGGCCTTCGAGGGATACCTCAAGGTGAAGCCCAAGGATGTGGAGGCCATGCTGCAGCTGGCCAACCTCTATGGCACCCAGGGGATGCAGGCCCGGGCCCAGCGCCTGGTCGACGAGGCCCGGGCCATCGATCCGAAGCACAAGCGATTCCAGGTACCTGCCGAGGGGAAACCGAAAGCCCAGGCCACCGCACCCGAGCCCGCGGGACTCCTGGATCAGTTGAAGGGGCTCTGGGGCAAGTTGGCAGGGAAGGGGCAGTGATGGGCATCAAGGCGGCAGGGATGACGGACGTCGGCTGCGTCCGCAAGCACAACGAGGACAACCTCCTCGTGGATCCCGCCCTGGGGCTCTTCGTGGTGGCCGATGGCCTGGGTGGCCATGCGGCCGGCGAGGTGGCGAGTCAGATCGTGGTGGATCGGGTGGCGGAGTTCGTCTCCCAGACCAAGGAGAAGGACCGCACCTGGCCCCTGGAGTACGACACCACCCTGAGCTTCGACGGGAACCGTCTGAAGGTGGCCCTGCTCCTCTCGGACCAGGCCATCGCCGAGGACATCCGCCGGAATCCCGAGCGGGAGACCATGGGATCCACGGTCGTCGCGGGCCTCGTCAGCCACCGCCGGGTCACCCTGGCGCATGTGGGGGATTCCCGTGCCTACGTGCTCGGCCCCAAGGGGATCCAGCAGGTCACCCGGGACCACAGCTGGGTCGCCGAGCAGGTGGCCCACGGCATCCTGACCCCCTCGGAAGCCCGGGTCCACCCCTTCCGGAACGTCATCACCCAGGCCCTGGGGAATGGGGGGGACCTGGAAATTGAAGTGCAGGAGCTCGAGCTGGGAGATTCGGACCGACTTTTGCTTTGCTCCGATGGTCTGTCCGGCATGGTCGGCGATCAACAGATCTGGGACATCGTTCAAAACGCATCCGATCTCCAATCCGCGGTCGAAAGCCTTGTGGCTGCGGCAAGGGAGAACGGTGGCGAGGACAATATCACCGCCGTCCTGGTCGGTCTGATCGACGAAAATACCGCTCCTAATTAAAGACAGGGTTGACTCAAGCCAACCTGGTGTTAATTTAAACGGCACCTTTCCTCATAGTGAGGCTCCCCGTGGGTCTGTTCGGCGGAAAAAACAAGAGTCTTGTGGGTCTGGACATCGGATCCAGTGCCGTGAAGGTCTGTGAGCTCCAGCAGAGCGGCAAGGGGGCCAACGCCCGCTATCGCCTGCAGAAGCTCGGGGTCGCGAGTGTCCCCCCCGATTCCATCGTGGATGGGGACATCATGGACTCCAACGCCGTGGCCTCGGCCATCCGGCAGGTCATGGGCGAGCAGAAGATCAAAGCCAAGGAAGTGGCCATCTCCGTGGCGGGCCAGCAGGTGATGGTCAAAAAAGTGACCTTCCCCCTCATGAGCGCGGCGGAGCTGGCGGAATCCGTCCGTTGGGAGGCCGAGAGCTTCTTCCCGGCCGGCCAGGGGCTGGACTCCTACGCCCTGGACTTCGCGGTCCTGGAAGAGCGGCCCATGGAAGGCAACATGGACGTGGTCCTGGTGGCCTGCCGGAAGGACAAGCTGGAGAGCTACATCTCCTGCGTGGCCCAGGCGGGGTACTCCCCCAAGATCGTGGACGTGGACGTCTTCGCCCTCCAGAACGCCTATGAGGTGAACAGCACCCCGGGCGCCTCGGACGAGGTGGTCGCCCTGGTCAACATGGGAGCCACCTTCACGAACCTGACCATGATGCTCGGTTCCCGCTCGGTCTTCTGGCGCGACATCAGCTGGGGCGCCAACCGGTTCACGGACAAGCTCGTGGAGGATTGGGGCCTGAGCCGGGATGAGGCCGAAGCCCTCAAGCGGGGCCGGGAAGCGGGTGGACGTGGCCCCGAGGAGGTCCAGCCCTCGCTCATGGCCGTGGCCGACGCCTTCGCGGACGAGCTCTCACGCACCATCGACTTCTTCCGCAGCAGCTTCAAGGTGGACCGGCTCGACCGTGTCCTCCTCGCCGGGGGGGGCGCCCTCACGCCCGGGCTGGTGGACGTCCTCCAGGACCGCCTCCGGGTGAGTGTGGATCGCCTCAATCCGCTCCAGGCCGTCGAGATCGATGGTCGCAGCGTGGATCCGGGCGCGGTCCGGGATCTGGGATGTGCCGCCTCCGTGGTGGTGGGCCTGTCCCTGCGCAAGGTGGGTGACCGATGATCAAGATCAACCTCCTCGGGGATGCCCTGGCCCAGGCGGGGGCCAAGAAGGGCGGCGGCGATGCGGCCCAGCCCGTCCAGGTCTATGTGGAAGGAGAAGGGGCGGCCCGCTCCAGCCTGCCCATCGCCGGCCTTGTGATCGCGCTCGTCGGGGTCGCCGGGGCGGGCGCCTACGCGCTGATGCTCTTCAATGACGTCCGCAAGCTGCAGGCCGACCAGGTGCGGCTGCAGGCCGAAGCCAAGAAGTACGAGCCCTTCCTCCAGCTGGAGAAGACCTTCCGGGAGCGCAAGCAGCAGCTGCAGCGCAAGGAGGATGTGATGAACACCCTCAAGCGCCAGCAGTCGCTGCCGGTGCACTTCCTGGAGGAGCTCGCCAACAGCGTTCCGGAAGATGTGGTGTTCACCAAGATCAGCCAGAAGGGGATGAACTTCACCATCGAGGGTGAGAGCCGCTCCTTCGAGGCTGTGAACGCCTTCTACAACAACCTTCAGAGCCGCAACCGGTGGTTCCAGAAGATCAACTATCCCGGCGCCAACCGGGATACCAAGACGAACGTGCTGGTCTTCAAGATCAGCTTCGATCTCCAGAACGCGGTCTGAGGTGCGACGATGAATCCCCAGCTGCAACGTCAGATCCTGATCGGAGCCATCGCCGCGGTGGTCGTGGCCGGCCTCACCTACTTCGCCACGGGCGCTAAGCGGGATGAGCAGGCGGCCCTCGTGGCCCAGAACGGCGATCTCCAGAAGAAGGTCGAGCAGGGCATGATGCTCAAGAAGCAGTACGAGCAGCTTCGCGAGGAAGTCGAGAAGCAGCAGAAGCGCATCGATGAGCTCATCAAGATCATGCCCAACGACGCCGACATCAACGAGCTCCCCTACAAGGTGAAGAAGCTCTCCGACATGGCCGGCATCGATCAGACCTCCTTCGCGGTGAAGCCCGAGCGCAAGGACCAGTACTACACCGAGAAGATGATGGACTTCGAGTTCCGGGGCGCCTTCCACACCTTCGGGCAGTTCGCCTCCCTGGTGTCGGGTTACGACCGGATCATCAACATCTCGAACATGGAGCTGAGCCGCTACAAGGACAGCCGCGGCATCTACGCGGCCACCATCAAGTGCAGCGTCAGCGCCTTCGTCTACAACCCGGTCGAACCTGCGGCACCCGCTCCCGGGCCCGCCGGGACGCCTGCCCCCCGCAAGCCCGAAGCGGCGGAATGAGCTGAGGAGCCGCGTCATGACCTTCCGAAGCACTCTCATGCTCCTGATCGCGCCGGTGCTCCTGGCCCAGGGAACCCCCAAGAAGGGCGAGGCCCCGGCCCCCGAACCGGCCGCCCAGGATGCGGGCCTCATCAAGCAGGTCCCCTACCGTCCCACCCTCTCCCGGGAGCCCTTCCTGACCCTCAGTGATGGCGGGGCCACCGGAACCGGGGATCTGCTCGATGACCTGGCAGTCAAGGGGTACACCAAGCGGGATGGCAAGCTTTTGGCAATCATCGCCGACAGCCGTGGCAATGTCCGGTGGCTGCCCATCGGATACAAGTTCAAGGACGGGGAGATCGTCTCGATCGATGAGACCTCCGTGACGTTCCACCAGTGGGACCCGAACTCCAGCAACCATTCCGTGTTCAGGAAAGTTACCAAGTCGTTCAAGCGCGAGGAGACCAAACGATGAATGCTCGCCTGAGTTCCCTTCTGGTGGCCGGGGCTTCGGTCCTGGTGGCCCCCGCGTCCCTGACTCTGATTGCCGGCGCCACCGAGGCGCCCACGATTCGCTCCCTGACCCGCACCGGTTCCGAGGCGCAGGCCCAGATCCTGGTGGGCCTCTCGGCCACGGGCCTCCCCCCCAGGGTGGAAGTCCTCCCGCGTCCCAACCGGGTCGTCATCGACCTCCCCGGCGTGCTCATGGGCAGCCAGGTTCTCCGCAAGGATGTGAGCGCCCTGGTGGGCCCCCTCGTCCTGAAGGCCCGCATGGCGCAGTTCTCCCCGGCTCCGGCCGCGGTGACGCGCCTGGTGCTTGAAGTCGCCGATGGCACCCAGGTGGCGGTGCGTTCCGCCGCCGAGGGCATCACCCTCGACCTCACCCCCGGCTCCGGCCATGTCCAGGCCCGCCTCGCCACCGATGCTCCCGTGCCGATGGTGGCCGCCCCCGTGGCGATGCCCGCGGTGAAGGTGGAGAACGAAGTCATCACCGCCCAGCGGGTGAACCCTGCGCCGGCCCAGCCCCTCTCGGGCCTCCCCGCCATCGGGGGAGGGTTCACGGTCCTCCCGCAGATCGCGGCCGCGACCCTGCTCCCGACGACCGCCCCTGAAGCCCAGGACGCCAAGCCCGCCCCCCCCCCCCCCCCCACCCCCCCCCCCCCCCGGGGCCCCCCCCCCCCCCCGCCCCCCCCCGGGGGGGCGAGCGCCCGCGACCCCGGGGCCCAGAGGC
>CAZVKM010000005.1:14326-32536 GCA_964627685.1 uncultured Solibacteraceae bacterium
ACCCCCACGCCCTCCGTGGCCCCCCGCAGCAACGCGCGCACCATCGGGGACAAGAGCGCCCGCTACACCGGCGCCAAGATCACCATCGACCTCCAGAACACCGACCTCGTCCAGTTCCTCCGGCTCCTCGCGGAGACCGGGAAGCTGAACCTGGTGGTCGACAACGATGTCCAGGGGACCTACAACTTCAAGTTCGTGGACACCCCCTGGGATCAGGTGCTGGACGTGATCCTCAAGAACGCCGCCCTGGGCAAGGAGATCGACAACGGCGTCCTGCGCGTCGCCAAGATCGAGAAGCTCCAGAAGGAAGAGGAGGATCGGAAGAAGCTGGAAGAGGCGAAGGCCCTGGCCGGTGAGCTTCAGACCATCACGCGCCCCCTCTCCTACGCCAAGGTGAGCGACGTCTCCAAGATCACCAAGGACCTGCTCACCAAGCGGGGCTCCGTGATCATCGATGACCGCACGAACACCCTGATCGTGACGGATCTCCCCCGCAACATCCCCGTGCTCGACGAGCTCATCCAGACCCTGGACGTCCAGATCTCCCAGGTCCAGATCGAAGCCCGGGTCGTGGAAGCGAGCAAGGGCTGGGACCGTGAGTTCGGCGTGAAGTGGCCCACCTCCAACAGCGGGGACGCCAAGCTGCAGGTCGCGGACTCCACCGGCAAGCTCGTGGATGCCCCCTGGAGCCAGTTCGGGAACGGCCCCTCCTGGAACAGCCTGGCCAAGACCGATTCCACTGGCCGCGCCTATGGAACCGCCTTCTCGGGTGGCAAGGATGGCGTCACCAGCATCACGAACCCCGCCGGTGAGTTCTGGTTCTCCTTCCTGAGCGATCGCTTCAGCATCAATGCCGTCCTCCAGGCCCTGGAGAAGGACAACGTGGTCAAGGTGGTGTCCAGCCCCAAGGTCGTCACCCAGAACAACAAGAAGGCCACCATCCTCTCCGGTGAGAAGGTGCCCTATCCCTCCCAGCAGGGCGGTGCCGCCGGTGGCGCCATCACGGTGCAGTTCGTGGACGCCAACCTGCAGCTGGACGTGACCCCGCAGATCACCTCCGAAGGCACGATCATCATGGATCTGAAGCTCGAGAAGGCCCAGGCCGACTTCAGCCGCACCGTGCTCGGCACGCCCACCATCCAGCGCAAGTCCCTGGAGACCCAGGTCCTGGTGCGCGACGGCGGTACCGCGGTCCTCGGTGGCGTCTACATCACGAGCAACCAGGTCGGCTCCACCGGCGTCCCCTTCCTCAAGAACCTCCCCGTCCTCGGGTGGCTCTTCAAGAACAAGGTGACCAAGGAGGACAACGCGGAGCTCCTCATCTTCATCACCCCCAGGATCGTCCGCCAGTAGTCGTCATCCACCCGTTTCCTGGAGCCGTCCATGGCCAAGAACGTGTCGTCCATTTCGCGGAGACTTCTCGTCTCCGCTTTCCTTTTGACCCTTGTGGGCTGTTCCCAGAACAGCAGCAGCACGGGGACCACCACCACGACCACCGGAGGCGGCGGGACCACCACGGGGAACACCAAGCCCGTGGCCACCATCACGCTGCCCACCGCGGCCGTGAACACGGAGTCCGGCTACACCCTGACCTTCAAGGCGACGGGGACCGATGCGGACATCACCGACACGGTGCAGTCCTTCACCTGGGACTTCGGTGACAGCACCGCGGCGGTGACCGTCCTCACGTCCTCCGATCCGAATGGGACCGCCACCCATGCCTTCACCGGGACGCCTGGGGCGGACCGGACCTTCAACGTGACTGTGAAGGCCACGGACAGCCGTGGCCTCATGGGCGATGCCGCCACCGTGACGGTGACCATCCCCGCCGGGGCGGGGCCCAAGGCGACGATCACGTCCCCCTCCGGCGCGCTTCGGCTGGGGATCGGCGAGTCCTACACCTTCAAGGCCCAGGTGGATCCCGCCACCATCCTCTCCGGTACCACCCTGAAGTCCTACGTGTGGAACTTCGGGGATGGCACCCCCGCCGTGACCGTGGACGCCACCGTCGCGCCTGACGGAAGCACCTCCCACAGCTACGCCTCCGGCACCGGGGCGCCCTTCAACGTCACCGTCGCCGCCGTGAGCAGCCTGAACAACACGGGCACCAGCTCCGCCTCCGTGGCCGTGGACGTGAACGCCAGCTACACCAACCAGACCCCGACCATCACCGTGACCAGCCCCGCCACGCCGACGACCTCGGCCTACACGAGCAAGCCGGTCACCCTGGGCTTCACGATCCAGGACCTGAATGGGGACAGTGTCAACTACACCGTCGCCTGGGGGGATGGGACCACCTCCACGGGTGTGGTCTCGGGCACCCTGGGGGGTGCGCCGGTTTCGCTCAACCACACCTATGCGGATGCCTTCACGGCCACGACCCGGGCGGCCGCCGTGACGGTGGATGCCACCGACAACCGCTCCGCGGCCGGGAACGCCACCCAGCGGACCGTCACCTACAACGTGGCCTTCAACACCCTGCCCACTTCGACGATCACCTCCCCGCAGGCGAGCGGCACCCTGCCTTCCGCGGGCGCCATCACCAGTGGCGGCCAGGGCGTTCCCACCATCCCGGTGACGGGCTCCACCCCTGATGTGGTGGTCATCCCCGCCAATGGCAAGCTCGCCTTCAATGGCACGGGCACCGTACCCGGTTCGGGCGACGCCATCACCTACCAGTGGACCTTCAACGGCGGGGTGCCCGCTTCCAGCAACACCGCCAATGCCGGGGATGTGGTCTTCCCGGGGGTCGCCGGCCAGATCGTGGCCTACCTGGTCGATTTCAAGACCATCGACCCGTTCAACCGCAGCTCCGCCAACTCCGTGAAGAGCCGCCAGAAGTGGGTGGTGGTGGATGCGACCAACACCAAGCTCTTCGGACTTAACTTCCTGTACCGCACCAAGGCGGACAACAACGGCAACGCCAGCGCGGCCTTGGCCACCACTTCCGCCAATGGCCTCGACACGGCCGTCCAGATCTTCCAGGACGGTCTGAACAGCACTTGGTCCGTCAACAGCGCCGGCTCCGCCCAGATTTCGATCCCGGTGCGCGGCAACCTGCCGTTCTGGGTGCTCGTGCCCAAGTTCGGAGGGGATGCGCGTGAATACCTGCTGCGGATCCCGAATGCGACGGGGCTGGACCCGACCCTCGAAGCCAGCCTTCCCAGCACGGCGTCCCGGTTCGCCTTCCAGAGCGGGAATCCGACCCTCTACCTCGTGAGTGGGCAGGGCTTCGCGGGTGAATCCGCGGCCGCCGCCGAGCGCAGGCTCCAGGGCACCTTCTACACCACGAACATGTTCGGGAGCATCACCCCGGCGACCAGCCGCTGGCTCGACCGCCTCTCGGTGCCCCTCACGGATACGCTGCCCGCCCGGACGGCCATCGGGTCCACGGATGGGACCTATTCCGGCATCCGTGGCTACCAGAGCTTCGCCGAGTGGCTCCTGATCATGAAGAGCCTGTCGACGAAGGATTTCTACGATCCGGACGGGGCGGGCGCGGCGCTCTCCACCGAGCCCAACGCGACCGGAACCGCGGCCACGAAGGATGATCTGGGCTTCGTGATCGACTACAACATCTTCAAGGTTCCCACCACGACGACGCCCATCAGCCAGAGCTACATGGCCACGGCCCTCCAGGCCTTCCGGGCGCCCGCCAGCTCCACCGATCCCTATGATGCCGATGTGGCGGGCGGGGCCTCGGCGGCGGCCAGCGTGCTCACGACGCCCACCAAGCTCACCGTGGGCCCCTCCTTCTTCAACGGGATGGTCTGGAACACCCCGGGCTCCACGGCCCTGGCCGGTGGCATCAATGGGCTCACCATCCCCTATGACGCCAATGATCCGAACCGGGATCCCGGGGCGGCGGGCCTGCCCAAGACCTACTACGTCGACGGGCCGGCCAACTCCACCGCCAACAGCTTCAGCTATGCGGAGTATCTCTGGACTTCGGTCTGGGCGCGCCCCCTCGTGCTGAACCGCGCGTCCCTCAACAGCACGGATACCGCCTTCAACATGGCCACCTATCCGGACTACCACTTCAGCAACCCCGCGGGTGCCTGGCCCGCCCTCTCCGGCATTTCGCCCACCGCCAGCGCCTTCGACATGACCCCGGCCGGGGGGAGCGCCTTCACGCCCCTCTCCACGCCCGTCACCGAAGGCAGCAGCACCCTGGTGGCGACCTCGGTCGGCCGGTTCTACTGGACGGCGCTGACGCCCCACTACAACGCCGCTTCCGGGGCCCTCATCAGCCGCACTTGGCTGTCCCAGGGCACCGGGGATGCCAACCCCAAGCAGCCTCCCGTCTCCTTCACCTCCGGGACCGGGGATGCCACCTCCGCCTTCGGCTTCGTGCCGCCCCAGGACACGGTGGTGGACAAGCGCGGCCGTGATGCCAACGGGGTCCTGACGGGCGCCACCCTCGGCGGGTACCGGGTCACCTGGTACAACCCCACCAAGGATTCCGCCGGTGCGGTCGTGGCCCCCGACTTCTGGGTGGTGGAGCTGAACCTCGGCACCACCAACCGCCACTTCCTGCTCCCCGGTGGCTTCCCCGTCGGGACCCAGGCGGTGACGGACGCGATCCTCACGGACGCCCGCACCTTCCTCCCCTCCGGTGCGGCCACGCTGCAGGCGGGAGACAAGGTCGCCCCCGGCTACTGCTGGTTCGACATCCCCGTGGAGCTCCGGCCCGTCGTGGGTGCCACCCTCCGCGTCTACGCGGTGAAGGCGATCCTCAAGAACCACGCCCCCACGGGAGCCCGCGTCCTCAACCGCACGGAATGGGTTGAAGCCGTGAAGACGGCCACGGCCACCATGAAGATGGTCACGAGCGCGGGGGATGACATCACCTACGCCCACAAGATCCCCTTCAACTACTACTGGGACATCGTGGTCGCCAACAGCCCCGCCACCTCCATCGCTCCCTGAGCGGAGGTCGGCACCAGGAAGGCCCCCGGGTTTCCCCGGGGGCCTTTCGCATTTGCGACCGCCCATTCACCGGAGGATGGCGGGGGGGGGCCGGCCCACCATGAGAAAAGGGCGGCCAGGGCCGCCCTTCGGAGGGGAGTCGCGCGGAGGTCCTACTTACGGATGGGGAGGGTCCGCACCAGCCGCTTGCAGTTCGTGCAGAGCACGGTGTAGGTGTCGGGCACCTCGAAGTGGTAGGTGAAGCCGGGACCCTCCATGGGGTCCTGATCCACCTTCTCCAGGCGGCCGAAGTGGTATTCGGCGATGCGGACGCTCTGGGGGGCGGTGAGGTCAAACCCGCAATGGGTGCAGGAGATGGCGGCCATGCTAGCTCCGAGATGTGCCAGGCGTCACTTGAGCAGACGCCAGAGTCCCCAGCTTAGCAGACCCAAGGCGAGGAGTCCCACGAGGATGCGCAGGAGGATCTGCCCGAGCTTGTAGGCCACCCAGAGGACCAGGCCGGCGGCCAGGGCGAAGAGGACCAGGAGGACCTTCGGATTCATGGGCGTCCTCCCGGCCAATCGAGGAATCCCCGACCCGTCGCCCGCCCCAGGTCCCCGGCGGCGACCCGCCTCCGGAGCTCGGCGGGCGCCTCGAAGCGGGGACCCAAGGCCGCGGCGAGTCGGTCCGCGATGGCGAGGCGGAGGCCGAGCCCCACCCGGTCCGAGAGCTCCATGGGACCCACGGGGTGGCCGTAGCCCAAGCGCATGAGGGCATCCAGGGTCTCCGCGGAGGCGACCCCCTCCTCCAGGAGCCGCATGGCCTCCAGCCCCAGGGCCAGGGACATCCGGGCGGCGGCGAACCCCGGGCCATCCTTCACCGGGGCAACCTCCAGGCCCAGGTGGGCGGCCAGGGCTTCGGCACGAGCCCGATCCGGCGCCTGGGTGTACCCGGGGAGCACCAGTTCCACGATCCGCATGGAGCGGACGGGGACGAAGAGGTGGAAGCCCAGGAGCCGGCCACCCAGGCCTGCGGCCCGGTCCAGGGCCCCAACCTCCAGGGCGCTGCTGCCGGTGAGGCAGAGGGTCTCCGGGGCGAGGGCGGGTCGCAGGGCCTCCCAGGCCTGGGCCTTCCCCTCGGGGGCCTCCGGAAGGGCCTCGAGGAGCACGGTGCAGCCCCGGAACCCCTCGGGCCCATGGGCTGTGAGCGCCGCCGCCGCGGCGTCCACCGCTTCCCGGGTCAGGCGGCCCTTGTGGATCAGCACCTCCCAGCGACGGTGGAGCTCCGCCAGGGCGCGCTGGGCGTGGGCCCGGTCGCGGCCGAGGAGGCGCACCTCCAGGCCACGCTCCGCGGCCCACTGGGCCAGGGAGCGCCCGAGGGTGCCAGGCCCCAGGATGCCGAGCACCTCGGTCATCCGGGGATGTCTCCGCCGCCCTTGCGCTCCGGGATGCGGCACTCCAGGTGGTCCTGGCAGAGCCCCTCCCACACCACGCGGTGTCCCGTGTTGAAGGCCTTCACGATGCTCCCCTTGCCGCCCGCGACCAGATCGCCCGCGAGGTAGAGGCCGGGCACCGTGGTGTGGAAGCGCTCGTCCACCACGGGGCTCTTCCCGTCGATGACGACGCCCGCCGCCTTGAGGAACCCTTCAGGCGTGCTGCCGCCGATGGCGTAGAGCACATGGTCGAAGGTCTCCACCCGGCCTCCCTTGAAGGAGGCCTCCACCCTCGGGTCGGTCCCGGTGTCCCGCAGCCCCGAGAGGTCCGCTTCCAGCCAGACCTCCAGCCCCCGGGAGGCTTCGAGGCCCGCGAGGATGCTGCGGTTGACTTCGTTGGCCTTGCTGAACTCACGGCCCCGGTAGGCGAGCACCACCTGGTGATCGTTGTAGAGGAAGGACGCGTATTCCAGCGCGGTGTTGCCGCCGCCGACGATGAGCACCCGACCGCCCGGCGGGATGCCCGCGTTGAGGTCGAAGTGGACATGGCCCCGGAGGCTCGTGGGGAGCGGGTAGTCGGGCTTGTTCGGCCGGCCATAGACGCCGATGGCGATCACCACGGTGCGGGTGAGGACCTCCCGTCCCTTGGTGTCCCGCACCAGGAAGCCGCCGCCCTCGAGGGGATCGATGCGCTCCACCTCCGTGGCGTAGCGGATGGGCAGATCGTACTGGGCCACGAAGGCGTCCAGGGTCGCCAGGGCCGTCTCCCGGGTGCCGTCCATGATGCAGACGGAGCCTTCACAGTCCACCTCCTGGCCCAGGTAGACCTTGTCCACCCGCTTCCCGGGGGTGTAGAGCTTTTCGATGGACCAGCTGTGGCTGGGGCCCTTTTCAAGGAGCAGGATCCGTTCGATCCCCGCACGTCGGGCTTCCACGGCGGTGCTGATGCCCGCCGGCCCGGCTCCCACGATCAACAGGTCCACGTCATGGGCCATGCCCACCTCCGCTCCTGCAAGGTATGATGAAGGGCCTGCCACCCACAACGGGGCCTTCCACCAGGGATCTCCCGGGGCGCGGGCCGTCCACCACCTCAGGGCCCACGAGCTCATGCAGATCGACTACGCCGCCATGACGCACCCCGGCCGGGTGCGCAAGAACAACGAGGATGCCTACCTCCTGAGCGCCCTCAATGGCGATGAGCCCATCCTGAACACGCCGGCCCGACCGCTGCCCGTGAGCGATGCGGGCCTGCTCGCCGCGGTGGCCGATGGCATGGGTGGGGCCGCCGCGGGTGAAGTGGCCAGCCGGGAGGGGCTCGCCGCCGTGGCGCTGCACCTCTTCGGTCACTGGGGGCGGTTCCGCGACCTGCCGCGCAAGGAGGAGGACCTCCTGGAGGCCCTGGTCATCGCGGTGGAGGAGGCCAGCGGCGCCATCCTCCGCTACTCCGATGACGACCGCACCGCACGGGGCATGGGCAGCACGCTGACCGCGGCCCTCTTTTGGAACCAGCAGGCCTACATCGCCCAGGTCGGCGACTCCCGGGCCTACCTCTTCCGGCAGGGCCAGCTCCACCAGCTCACCGAGGATCAGACTCTCGTCAACGATCTGGTGGCCAGCGGGACGCTCACCTTGGAGCAGGCGAAGATCCACCCCCAGCGCAACATGATCACCCAGGCCCTCGGCTCGCCACAGCCCCTCGTGGTGATCGTGTACCGGGTGGCCCTCCGGCGCGGCGACCGGCTGCTGCTCTGCTCGGACGGCCTCCATGGCGAGGTGGAGGATGGCCGGCTCCGGGACATCCTGGCCCCTGGGTTCAGCCCGAGGAAGACCCTGGAGAGCCTGGTGGAAGAAGCCATCGCCAATGGCGGTCGGGACAACATCACCGCGCTGCTGCTGGCGCTCAATGATCCCCTGCTGCCGCTGCCCCAGGCCCAGGAGGCCCCCCAGGTGGAGAAGCCCCTCCTGCCGGTGGTGCCCAAGGGTTGGATGAGGAAGATCAAGACGATGTTTGGAGTGCGCCCATGAGTCTTCTGCAGGGGGCCTTCAGCCTCAAGCGTTACCTGGTGCTCGGGCCCGTGCCCGAGGAGAAGGATCTGGTGGCCGGCCTGGCCGAACAGCGCTTCCGCCCCTTCGAGGACGGCAGCGAGGAGGAGCGCGTGGGCTGGGTGGATTGGAGGAACCCCCTGATCACGCCTCCGGAAGCGGATTGGCTGGGGCAGGACCGGTTCGCGCTGTTCGGGCTGCGCATCGACACGCGCCGCGTTCCGCCGGTGCTGCTGAAGGCCCATGTGGACCTCCGCCTCTCGAGCCTCATGAAGGAGAAGGACCTCGCCTTCGTGGGCAAGGAGGCGCGCATCAGCCTCCAGGATGAGGTGAAGGTGGAGCTGCTCCGGAAGGTCCTCCCCACGCCGAAGGTGGTGGAAGTGGCCTGGGACCTGAAGGGCGGGCTCCTCTGGACCACGGCCACCTCCAGCAAGGTGCAGAGCGTCCTCGCCCAGCTCTTCGTGAAGAGCTTCGGCCTGGAGCTCCAGCCCCTCGCGCCGCTGCTGCTGGCGGGCCGACTCACCCCTGAGATGGCCCCGGAATCCCTGCTGGGCCTGGAGCCCCTCAACCTGGCTCTGGAGGCCGAGTAGATGAAGCCCATGGAGTTGATCGAACAGGGCCGCTTCCTCGGGGAGGAGTTCCTCCTGTGGGTGTGGATGAAGGGGCTGCTCGAGGGCGGCGCCAGCGGCGTGGAGGGGGATGGCTCCGCCTGCTTCCTCGACGACGCGGTGCAGCTCACCAGCGAGCAGGGCGACGTGAAGGAGATCTCGCTGCGGAAGGGCAACCCCTCCGAGAGCCGGGAGGCCTTCGAGGCCCTCAGCCGTGGCATGAGGCCGGCCAAGGCGAAGCTACGCATGCTCTCCGGCGACCTGGAGTGGGTGTTCAGCCTCAACGCGGCCACGCTCGACCTCGGCGCGGTGAAGATGCCCCCCACCGCCTCCAAGGATCCTGCGGGTCGGGTACAGGACCGCCTCTTCCTCCTGGAGGAGGGGGCCGCCCACCTCGAGCGGCGCTTCAAGGCCTTCCTCGAGGAGCGCGTCTCCGATGCCGAGGGGCTCCAGTCCCGGCTGCGGGAGTGGGTGCGCAGCGGCCTCCAGGCTCCGGACGCCACGGCCCCCTGGGAGGGCTGATGCGGCTCCCCCTGCTGCTGGTCCCGGCGCTGCTCGCGGCCCAGGATCCGGCGCCCCAGGTGCTGGAGGGGACCCTGCCCACCGGGGAGCGGGCCCGCGTCCGCCTGCAGTTCCGCAAGGGCGTCGCCGTGGAGGGGAGCTTGCCCAGGGCCTTCCTGGGCAAGGCCGGGAGCCGTGGGTGGATCCCCTTCGAGGAGCTCACGCCGGAGGGGCGGCGCTGGGTGCTGGCGGTGCTCTTCCCGAAGGACCGCTGGACCGAGACGGAAGTCCGGCACGTGGTCCAGCACCCGGACCTGGAGTCCGTCTGGCTCATGGCCACCCTCTTCACCGGGCACGGCCAGAACTACGGGCGCCTCATGCGGGAGAACCCCGATCAGCCTGAGAAGCTCGCGGAGGGGGACCTGTGGCGGATCCCCCGGGGCCTGCTCTGGGAGGGCTTCGGCGGTGACACGAAGGGCGCCGACCGGAGCCAGCCGGAGGATGAGCTGGACGACGAGGCCCGCGTGGCCGCCTATCGGGGCATGCTCAGCTTCGAGCGGGACGGGAAGGGGGCCTATGCCGCCTACCACCTGCGCAAGGGGGAGGCGCTCTATTCCTCCGTGGTGCTCCGCTTCACGGACCGCGTGGACCCGAAGGATGTGAACGAGCTCGCGGCCCTCCTCGCCCGCCGGAGCGGCATCGACGATGTGCGCAGCATCCCCCCGGGGACCCTGGTGAAGATCCCCCTCGACGTGCTGGCGGATCCCTTCCAGCCCGAAGGCACCCAGGCCCTCGCCGAGGAGCGGGAGGTCCGCGCCGAGGTGCGTCGCACCGTGCACCTGGAGGCGGGTCCGAAGCTCAGGGGCGTCCGCATCCTCCTGGACGCCGGTCATGGCGGGGTGGATCGCGGGGCCATGGCCAACGGCCTCTGGGAATCCGACTTCGTCTACGACGTGATGGTCCGCGTGAAGCGCCTGCTGGAGCAGGAGACGGAGGCGGAGGTGAGCAGCACCATCCGGTACCCGTCCCTCGGCTTCAAACTGCGCGATGAGATCACGCGCCCCTCCGGGATGGCGGAGATCCTCACCACGCCGCCCTTCGCCAATGATGGCGACAGCCCCACCGCGGTGTCGGTCCACCTCCGGTGGGTGCTGGCCAACCAGCAGGTGGCGGCCTTCCGGGGGGATGCGCAGAAGACCCTCTTCCTGAGCTTCCACGCGGACAGCCTCCACCCCTCGGCCCGGGGGACCATGGTGTACGTCCCGGGAGCCGCCCTCGTGCCCTCCTCCTTCGCTCTTTCCGGCGCCCGCGCCTCCAGGGTGGCGGAGATGAAGCGCTTCGGGAAAGTGAGCTTCACGGGCCGGGAGAAGCTGCAGGGCGAGGCCCGCAGCCGCCAGTTCGCCGAGGCGCTCCTTCGGGCCCTGCAGAAGGCCCGCATCGCCGTCCACCCGAACCGGCCCATCCGCAACGTCATCCACCGGGATGGGAAGAAGTTCGTCCCGGCGGTGATCCGCCACACCAAGGCCGGGGCCCGCGTGCTGGTGGAGGTGGCGAACCTCACGAACGAGCAGGATGCCGCCAACCTCAGGGACGCCGAGTTCCGGGAGCGTTACGCCGTGGCCGTGGTGAATGCCATCCGGGGCTACTACCGCCGGTGAGGGGTTGGCCCCATCCTGGGCCTGTGAAGACCCTCCTGCTGATCCTGGGCCTGGTTTCCGCCCTGGCCTGCCGCAAACCCGCACCCGCCCCGCCGGCACCGGTGCAGCTCACGGTGCACTTCCTGGATCGCTCCGCCGTCCTGGGTCTGCCCCGGCCCGCCCCTCCGGGGAGCTGGGCCTTCATGGATGCGGGCCTGTGGCGGCCGCTGGAGGTCCTGTGGCATCCGGGGGGCCTGCGGGGAACCGGCGTCGTGCCGCGCACGGCTCCGCAGTGGGTGCTCCTGAGGGACCCGGAGGGGGAGATCCACCGCATCGTCCCCGTGGCGGAGGATCTGGAAGCGGACCAGGATCCCCGCCTGGACCCCGAGGAGCGGGAGGCGCTGGCCGCCCTCGGGCTGCTGTGGGTGCTCTCCCGCGTGCGGCCCTGAGGGGTCAGGGCTTGAGGGCCTGACGGGCCTCCAGCACCCGGGCCAGGGCCTGCTCGGGCGCATCGCCCAGGGCCGTGAGGTGCCCCATCTTGCGGCCCTTGCGGGGATCCGTCTTCCCGTAGAGGTGCAGCTTCACGTCGGGGAAGGCCAGCAGCCGCTCCCAAGCCGGCTCACCGCCCTCCCAGAGGTCGCCCAGGAGCTGGGCCATGGCCACGGGGCGGAGCAGGGTGGTGTCCCCCAGGGGAAGGGCGCAGACGGCCCGGACCTGCTGCTCGAACTGGCTGGTGACGCAGGCGTCCAGGGTGGCGTGGCCGCTGTTGTGGGGCCTCGGGGCGATCTCGTTCACGAGGAGCTTGCCCCCGGGCAGCAGGAAGAACTCCACGCACAGCACGCCCACCATGCCGAGGGCCTGGGCGATGCCCTCGGCCAGGGCGCGGGCCTCCCGGGCCACATCCCAGGGGATGCGGGCGGGGAGGATGGTGGTGTCCAGGATGTGGTTCACGTGGTCGTTCTCGGCCACATCGAAGGCGGCCGTCTCTCCGTTGGCGCTCCGGGCGGCCACCACGCTCACCTCCCGCTCGAAGGGGGCGAAGGCTTCGAGGATGCCCTGCTGACCCTTGAGGGCGAAGAAGGCCGCGGGGAGGTCGGCCCCGGGGGCGAGCTTCTGCTGGCCCTTGCCGTCGTAGCCGAAGGAGGCGGTCTTGAGGATGGCGGGGAGCCCCAGCTCCGCCACGGCGGCCTGGAGGTCCTCCAGGGAGTTCACTTCCCGGAAGGGCGTCACCGGGAAGCCCTTGGATTCCAGGAACCGCTTCTCGCGGATGCGGTGCTGCACCGTGTGGAGCACGAAGGCCCCGGGCCGCATGGGGCAGACCTTGGCGACGGCTTCGAGGGTCTCGGAGGCGATGTTCTCGAACTCCACGGTCATCACGTCCACGTTCCGCGCCATCACCTGGGCCGCGTAGAGATCGTCGTAGTCCGCGCGGATCTCGAGGTCGGCCACCTGGCCCGCGGGGCAGTCGTGGCCGGGATCCAGGGCGTGGACGCGGTAGCCCATGCGCCGGGCCTCCAGCGCGAACATGCGCCCAAGCTGACCTCCGCCCAGGAGGCCGAGGGTGGCACCGGGTCGGATCGCGGGCACGGGCATGCTTCCCCCAAAGGGCCCATTGTCCCATGGCATGCTGGATCCGTGGATCGCGTTCATCTGATCACCCTCTCCGATCGTGCCTCCCAGGGGGCCTACGAGGACCTCAGCACCCCGGTGCTGCGGGCCTGGCTCCAGGAGCAAGGCCTGGCGCGGATCACCGCCATCCTCCTGCCGGATGAGCCCGCAGCCCTGGAGGGGGAACTGAGACGGGCGGTGCAGGAGGACGCGGACCTGATCCTCACCTGCGGGGGGACCGGGTTCGGCCCCCGGGATCTCACCCCGGAGGCCACGCGCCGGGTCCTGGAGCGCGAGGCGCCTGGGGTCACGGAGTTCATCCGCGCCCGGGGGGGGCACCCCATGGCCTATGTGAGCCGGGCCCTCTGCGGCACGGCGGGCCGCACCGTGATCCTGAACCTATCGGGCCGTCCCCAGGGCGCCCTGGAGCAGCTTCAGCTCGCCTGGCCACTCCTGAAGCACGCCGTCGCCACCCTCCGGAAGCGGCCGGAGCCCTCCTCGTCGTGCACCTGATGAGCCTCCTCCACGCCCGCGTCAACCATGTGGGCTGGGTCCATCTCTGGACCAGCCGGCAGGCCTTCGAGAAGGGGGAGCCCTCCGCGCACTTCTTCAACGGCCGCATCGATCCGCGGTGGCGGGAGGCCTATCCCGGATTCCCCGAGGAGGTGCGCCGATCCCTGGAATCCGGGGTGCTCACGGCCCTGGAGGATCCCGGCTACCTGGGAGAGGACTGAACCTCCCGCTCCACCCACGCGATGTCCAGCAGGCCCCCGGAGGGGTCGGGAAGGACCTTCACCTCCGGGGCTTCCGCGCCGAACAGCGTGAGCGACTCCCGGAACCAGCCGCTGAGCATGATGAGGTAGAGCTCGGGGCGGGGGTGCGGGAAGCAGAGGCGGACCCGGGCCTGGCCGGGGAGCAGGGTCACCACCTCGAGGCGGCCTCCCCGGTACAGGTCATCCCAGATGTCCACCACACGGAGGAAGAGGTCCTCCGGGGTCCTCGCGACCTCGAAGGGCAGGAATCCGGGCTGGAAGATCCTCGGGGCGGCGGCGATGCCCCGGGTGCCGTAGGTGTCCCAGGGGCGGGAGCGCGCCAGGGTCTCCAGGGCCTCCCAGAGCCCCTCGTAGGGCACCCAGGCGTCCGCCGTCGGGGGCTGGCGCCACGGTGAGGTGCGGGGTAGCTGCTCGAGAAAGGTCTCCCACTGATCGGGCAGGAACTGGGCTTCGGCGAAATCCCGCCAGAGGTTCACCAGCTTCCCCCGGATCTCGAGCATGTCCCCGGCCATTCAACTCCCCCCTCTCCCTTTCGGCTCCTGAGGCGGGCCACTCAACCCTCGGCGCTTCAGGGAGGTGAAGGGTGCGCCGATCAGGGAAGGACCCCCGAGGGGTACACTGGGCACCCATGGATCACGTCGCACCCTGCCTCCTGGTGGCCCATCCAGGGCTGATGGACCCCCATTTCCTCCATACGGTGGTCCTCGTCGTGGAGCACGACGAGGAGGGGGCCTTGGGCATCATCCTCAACCGCCCCCTCCCCATCACCCTCGACAAGGTGGCGGACGAGGGCGGCTTCACCTATGCCGGTTCCGATTCGGCCACCGCCTGGCGGGGTGGGCCCGTGGATCCCCAGCGGGGGGTGATCCTCGTGCAGGGGGCGCTGCCCGAGGAGGAGGACACGGTGGTGGACATGACCCACTTCGTGAGCCACCGCAAGGACCTGCTCGAGCTCCTCCTGGCGGATCCCGAGGCCCGCTTCCGCCTCTTCCTGGGCTACGCGGGCTGGGGCCCGGGCCAACTGGACGGGGAGCTCGCCCAGGGGGCGTGGACCCGGCGACCGGTGCACGGGGATTGGCTCATGCATCCGGACCCCTCCGGGCTCTGGCAGGTGGCCCTCACCACCCCCGGGGAGTGACGGGCCGCTGTCCGGGTTCCGAGGCCGATCGTGGGCCTCCGGCTCCGGTAGGCTCGGAGCATGCGCACGTTGGTGTGGTTCCGGGGCAAGGACCTGCGGGTGGCCGACCACGGTCCCCTGGTGGAGGCGGCCGAGGCCGGGGAGGTGATCCCCTGCTTCGTGGTGGATCCGCATTTCTTCGCGCCGGAGCGGGCCGCGGAGGCCCCCCACCGCATGCAGTTCCTCCTGGAGGGTCTGGCCAGCCTGGCCTCGAACCTGGCCCACCTGGGCTCCCACCTCGTGATCGTCCGGGGACGGAGCACGGAGGTGGTGCCGGCCCTGGCGCGGGAGCTGAAAGTGGACCAGGTGCGGGCCCACTGGTGGACCGAGCCCTTCGGACGTCGGCGGGACGCGAAGGTGGCGGAGGCCCTCGGGGGGGTGCCCTTCACGCTCAGTGAGGGGGAGACCCTCTTCCCGCCGGGCTCCGTCCGAACGGGTCAGGGGGGCATGTTCAAGGTCTACACGCCCTTCGCCCGGGCCTGCGGGGCCCTGGATCCAGAGCCGCCGCGGCCTTCGCTGCAGCGGCTCCCGCCGGTGCCGCCGGAAGCCCGTGCCCTGGGTCAGTCGGAACCCACCCTCGAGGAGTTGGGGCTGACCCGGAATCCCCGCCTGCAGCGGGGCGGCGAGCGGGAGGCGCGGGCACGGCTCAGGGCCTTCCTGCCCCAGCTACAGGCCTATCCCGAGGCCCGGGATCGGATGGATCGGTCGGGCACGTCCCGCCTCAGCGCGGACCTCAAGTTCGGGCTTCTCAGCGTCCGCTCGGTCTGGGCGGCGGTGAGGGCGGAAGGCCCCTCCGAAGGGCGGCGGCGCTTCCTGGGGGAGCTGCTCTGGCGGGAGTTCAGCCACCACCTCCTCTGGGAGTGGCCGCACCTGCTCGACGAGCCCTTCCGTCCCGCCTGGGGGGACTTCCCCTACGCCACGGATCCGGAGGCCCTTGAAGCGTGGAAGGCGGGGCGCACCGGCTATCCCGTGGTGGATGCCGCCGCGCGGGAGCTGAGGGCCACCGGGCATGTCCACAACCGGGCCCGCATGATCGCCGCGAGCTTCCTCACCAAGCACCTCCTCCTGGATTGGCGCCTGGGCCAGGCCCACTACCTGAAGTGGCTCACGGATGGGGACTGGGCGCAGAACAGCGCGGGGTGGCAGTGGAGTGCGGGCTGCGGCGTGGACGCCCAGCCCTGGTTCCGGATCTTCAACCCGGTGGCCCAGGGGCTCCGCTTCGATCCCGAGGGGGACTATGTCCGGCGCTGGGTGCCTGAGCTCGCGGCGATCCCCGGGGTCCGCATCCACGAGCCCTGGAAGCTCGCTCCGGCGGTCCGGGCGCGCCTGGACTACCCGGAACCGGTGGTGGGTCTTTCGGAGGGCCGGGCCCGATTCCTCGCGGTGGCCAAGGCGCATCTGGGCGGCCGGGAGGGCGCCGCTCCGCTAGAATGAAGGAGGGCCCAGTGCGCCGATCCCGGTCGCTGGGCCCCTTTCCCACGCTGCATTCCATTCGGATCCGACGATGTTCACTTTGCG
The DNA here is from genome assembly GCA_964627685.1 of uncultured Solibacteraceae bacterium. Lineage (GTDB taxonomy): Bacteria > Acidobacteriota > Holophagae > Holophagales > Holophagaceae > JAFDVN01. The sequence goes on from CAZVKM010000005.1 coordinate 30,532, forward strand.
ATTCAAGACGACCAAGGCCGAGGGCGAGACCACCTGCGAGCGGGAGGTCGCGCTGCTGGCGGCCTCCCGCTCCGCCGGCGTGGAGCTCACCCACCGCTGCGGCGGCCACGCCCGCTGCGGCACCTGCCTGGTCACGGTGCAGAGCGGCGCCGAACACCTGAGCGAGGCCATGGCCTCGGAGAAGCGGATCCTCACCATCCTCAAGGCGGGGGCGGATCAGCGCCTGGCCTGCCAGGCCTGGGCGAAGGGTGACGTGAGCTGCGCGCAGTGACCCCGGGCTATTCCAGCCAGAACCCCACGCCCTGCCAGAGCTTCACCTTCGTGCCCGCGGCCGTGCGGGCCGGATCGTAGACGAGCTTCTTCGCCGCCTCCACGCAGGCGGCCTCCGCGCTCCGGAGCTTCTCACCTTCACCGGGGAGCCCCTGGAGCAGGCGGGAGGCCACGACCTCGCCCTTCTCGTCCACGAGGACGTTCACCACCACCACCCCACGGGGATGCCCCCAGCCCTCCAGGCGCGGGGTGATGCGGGAGAGGTTGATGACGCGGGCGGCGGTGATGTCGTCCCCGCCCGCCACCAGGGCGCCCTCCTGCGGGGGCCCCAGGCGGGTCTGGAGCGCTTCGAGCTCCGCCTTGAGGCGGTCCCGCTGGGCCTGGCACTCCTGGGTGGCGGCCTTGGCGGCCTTAAGGTCCCGGAGCAGAGGCTCGAAGCCCGCCTGGTTCTCCTTCAAGGTGGCGTGGAGGTTGGCCAGCTCATCCTTGGCGGCCTGGGCATCGGCCTTCGCGAGGTCCCGGGCCTTCTGGGCGGTGGCGAGCTCCGCCTGGAGTCCTTCCGTCGCCGCGAGCCGGGCCTTCAGATCGTCCCGCTCCTCCTCGAGCCGCTTGAGCTCCGCCTTCACCTGCGCCGGGGTGGGGGGCTTCGGCTTCTTCGCCTGGGCAGCCAGGGGGAGGGCGAGCAGGGCCAGGATGATCAGGCAGCGCATGGAACCTCCGAGGGGAGGTTCCAGTCTAACGGATGCGCGCTTCGGTCCGGGATGGGATCCCGCGGCGCGGATGCATCCCGTGGGGCTCAGCGCAGGCCGTAGCCCTGCGGCGCGCCGCTCTCCGCGCCACCCTTCGTGTCGCGGAGCACGCCCCGCTTCAGCAGCTTCGCGAAGATGCCCAGGCACTCGTCCTGGTCGAAGGGGGAGATGGTGAGGATGTCCCGCACGGTCCACAGGCCGTTCACGCGGGTGGCGAGGAAGGCCTCGTTGGGGCCGAGGTTCACGTGCATGAGGTCCTCGAGGCTCATGGCGAGTTCCGGGACCATGTCGAGGTCGACCTTCTTCTCCTCCATCATGTCCTTGACGACCATCATCATCTTGCTGGCGTCCTGGTGCATGGGCTGGTCCTGCAGGACCCGCTTCAGCTCCTCCTGGGCTTCCGCGAGCTTCTGCTTCTCCACCAGGGCCCGGGCCCGCTGCAGCTGCATGCTCGCGGAGTCTCCGAGGCTGCCCCCGGCGGTCGTGAAGCGGAGCATGCCCTTCTCGCGCAGGTCGAAGACGAGCTTGTGGATCTTGAACTCCGGGGCGCGCATCTCGATGATCAGCTGGTCGAGGGTCTTGGCGCCATCCACCCGGGCGAGGATGTCGGCGTCCTCCGGGGCGAGGGGGAGCTGCTCCGCGATGGCCTCGGGGATGGCCACGGGGACGGCATCGCCGCCCTTGATGACGGCGCGGATGCGCTTCCACTCGTCGAGGCGGCGGGCGCCCTCCAGCACGATGCCCGTCACTTCGAGGCTCAGCAGCATGGCCTTCTGGCCCAGGGAGGAACCATCGTGGAACTCGAACGCGCCGGCCTGCCACAGGAAGCAGTCGAAGATGCCCTCCTCGACTTTCAGCTGCACGATTCGGCGGATCTCGGCTTCGGTCACCAGCTGCCGGGTGATGAGGATGCGCCCGAGGAGCTGGTTCTCGTCCTCCTGGGTGGCCAGGGCTTCTCGCAGCTGCTCCTCGGTGATGCGGTTGAA
>CAZVKM010000006.1:0-31949 GCA_964627685.1 uncultured Solibacteraceae bacterium
CCTTCATTGGCGTCCACGCGCAGGGGCTTCTTCGTGACGCTGCGCACCGCGTCGATCGTGGCCTCATCGGACTTCAGGCCCACCTTGATCTTGAGGAAGGGGAAGGCCTCGGCCTCCTTCACCTTGAGGCGGGTGAGCTCCGGGGTGTCGATGCCGATGGACATGGTCGTCACGCAGGCATCGGCGGGATCCAGGCCCAGGTGTCGGTACAGGGGCACGCCCTCCTTCTTGCACACCCAGTCCAGCATCGCCAGGTCCATGGCGGACACGGCGGCGCGCTGGCCCGGCAGGCGCCGATCCACCTCCTTCAGCACCTTCTCGAAGGCCCGCGGATCGGCGGTCTCCAGGAAGCCACGGATCCCCTCGAGGGCCTTCAGGCCGTCCTGGGCGTTCTGCTGGTAGCGCACAATGCCCGCGCCCTCCCCATAGCCGGTGACGCCCTCCCGGCGGAGCTGGACATGCAGGGTGTCCCGGAAGGCGGACGTGGACATGGTGGTGGTCCAGGTGTGCCGGAGGTTCAGGCGCCGGACGCGGAGGTCCAGGGTGGCGCCCGGCGCCGGGGAGGCCTCCGGCCGCCCCTGGGCCCGTCCGGGGAGGGCCGCGGCGGCGCCCGCCGCAGCGAAGGACTTGAGCAGGTCCCGCCGGTTCACTTGGGCCTCCGCATGGCGACGAGGAGCTTGGACCAGGCCGGATCCGAGAGGGAGGAGATCTGCACCCCGGGGCGGTCCTTCGGCGTGTCGTGGATGAAGGTGTCCGGACCCAGGGCCATGCCCGTGTGGGTGATGTGACTCGGATCCTTCCCGAAGAAGAGCAGGTCGCCGGCCTTCAGCTTCCCGCGGTCCTCCACGGGGACCAGCCCTTTCCAGGCGGCCTGGATGTCCGCATCCCGGGGCATGAGCAGGCCCCGGCGGCGGTAGATCATCTGGGTGTACCCCGAGCAGTCGTAGCCGAAGCTGGAGGTGCCGCCCCAGGTGTAGGTGACGCCGAGGAACCGCTTCGCCAGCTCCAGGGAGGCCTCCAGGGAGAGGGGCCGCAGGTCGGCGGTCACGTCGCCCGCCTGGATCCAGGCGAGCCGACCATCGGGCAGGCGCACCTCCATCCAGCGGGCCGTGTCGCGACCCCCGGCCACCCGCTCGAGCCGGGCCCCGAAGGGCGCCGTGAGGACCGGGGCGTGCTTGGTGACATCGGGCTCCCGATACAGGTTGGCCCCCAGCACGTCCACCTCCACGAGGCGTCCGGCCTCCCCGGAGGCGGGATAGCCCTCCCCGGAGCCCAGGGCGCGCAGGGCCGACTGGGGCACCCACCCGGGGTAGTCGTCCTCGCCCCGCACCTCCACCCATCCCTCCTTCCGGGAGACCTCCACCAGCCGGGCGCCGAGCAGGGCCTGGGAGACGACGTCCGTGTCCGCGCTGGCGCCGCGGTGCATGTTCACCACCGGCACGAGGACCACGTGGGCCGTCGCCTTCTGGGGCGCCTGGGCCAGGAGCGCAGGGGCGAGCAGGAGGCTGATGAGCGTTCGCGTCATGGGTGGGCTCCGGAGGCGGCGGAGGTGAACGCGGCCCAGGTGCGGGGGAGGGACCTCACGAGGGCGCGGGATGCGGAGGGGAGGGTGCGGGGGGTCAGCGGCACCACCACGGTATCCTCGATCGTCGGGCTGCCTTCGCTCCGCTGGAATTGATAGGTGGGGTCCAGGGCCCCATCCCGGCCGAGGCGGACCCCGGGAGCGCCGGGATCCGGCACCGAGAGGTAGAAGGCGCTCACCTTGGGCGGCCGGCGTGAGGCGGGGCTGCGCCGGAGCCCGCGCCGATCCAGGGCCACGAGCAGGGCCCGGGCGGTCTGCTCCGCGGGATCCACGAAGCCGAGGTCCGGTCCCACGCGGCCGGGGCCCAGGCGTGGCGCCCCGTCCTTGAAGGCCGACCGCAGCGGTCCCGCCACCAGCGGGAAGTGGGTGCAGCCGAGCACCACCAGCTCCATGGGAGGAGCCTCGGGATGGGCCCGGAGGCCCGCCAGCAGGCCTCCCACATCGAAGCGGAGGTGCCCCTCCACGGAGGCCAGCGCCCAGGTGGCCTCCGGCCGGAGGTGCTCCGGCCCCACGCCCCCGAGGCGGGCCGCCTCCGGATCCTCGGCGGGGCCCTGGTAGGTCCCCGGCCCCGCTCCCACGAAGCCCGGGTTGCCTTCGATGGCGGCCGCCAGGCCGACGCTGCCCCGCTGAAGCACGAACGGCACGGGCTTGCCGGCCCGGGCCGCGGCCTTCGCGATGGCAGCGGGATAGGCCCCCGAGGCGCAAGTCCCCACGGTGGCCATCACCCCCACGGAGCGGGAGCCGTCCGAGGGCAGGCGCTCAGCCACCGCCTCGGCCCCCGCCTCCACCACGCCGATCACGGGGATATCGATCCCCCATTCCTTCAGGGCGGTGCGGATGTCCTCGAGGCCGTAGGCCGTGGCCGTGTTGCAGGCGACCACGAGGGCCTTCACGGGGGGCTTGTCGAAGGTGGGCTTCGCTCCGGGCGCGCGCCGATGCCGCCTCCCCAGCAGGAAGATCGCATCCTTCAGGATGAGCTCCCTGAGGTACCCCTCCTTCCCCGCGGCAGGGTAATTCCCGTAGGGCATGTTCGCCTGGTCGCCGAGGTAGATGAACCGCTCGCCGGCGAGGTCCGGGAGACCGTCGGGGCCCGGCCGCAGGGTGCGGTTGTCCACGGCATCGAGGGAGAGCAGCGCCTCCAGGACCGTGAGCCCCCCGATGCCGGAGTCGAAGACCCCGATGGGCAGCTCGGGATGGGGCCCCCCCCGCAGGACCGACAGGTCGAGGCTGAGGGGGGCCCTTCCGTCCGGGTGGGCCCGGACGTGGGCGCTCAGGCGGGCGGTGGGGGGGGCCTCCCCTCCGGCCGCGAAGAGGGCCAAGCCCAGGAAGAGGGGGAAGGACGGAAGCCAGGGGGGCATGGAGACACATAGTATTACGATGGTCGTAAGCTTTTGGCCATCCCGATCGACTTCCCTGGTTTATCCTAGGCCCATGAACCCTCAAGTCACTAGGTTTGCGCCTTCCTGGGCGACCCTCCGGCGTGGCTGCCTGCTCGTCGTGGCCAGCCTCCCCGTCTGGGGCCAGGCGCCCGCGGTCGCCCGAAGGCCTCTGGCAGACCTGATCGCCGAAGCTCGCCGGCTGGATCCTCCCCGGGCCCTCCCCGGGGAACAGCCTGGGGACCTGGTGGAGCTGCGCGCCCTGGAGGCCACGCTCCGGGTGGACCTGCGCTACGCCACCTCCGACAACTTCCTGGGCGCCCCGATCTACGAGTCGCCCCGGGCCTTCCTGCACCGCCCGGTGGCCGAGGCGCTGGTGCGGGCCCACCGGGCCCTCCGTGCCCAGGGGCTGGGCCTGCGGGTGCTCGACGCCTACCGGCCCTGGTGGGTGACCAAGGTCTTCTGGGAGGCCACGGATCCGAAGGACCACGCCTTCGTCGCGGATCCCGCGAAGGGCAGCGTGCACAACCGGGCCTGCGCCGTGGATCTGGACCTGGTGCGCCTCGCCGATGGGACGCCGGTGCCGATGCCCAGCGCCTACGACGAGATGAGTCCCCGGGCCCACTCGGAGTATCCCGGGGGCAGCGAGGAGGCCCGACGGAACCGCGCCACCCTGCGCCGCGTCATGGAGGCCGAGGGATTCCGTGTGGAGCCCGACGAGTGGTGGCACTTCAACCACGCCCTGGGCAGGGGGCAGGCGGTGATGAACGTGCCCTTCGCCGCGGTGACCGGCCGGCCCCCCGCCCTGGCCCGCGCGGGTCAGGTGCTCCGGGTGATCACGCCCAGCTGGGACGCCCCGCGAGGCCTCCTCCAGCGCTTCGAGCGCGGGGCCGACGGCCGCTTCGTGCCCGTGGGGCCCACCACCTCCGTGTGGATCGGCGCCAAGGGGCTGGCCTGGCGGAGCGACGAGGGGTCCCCGGAGGCCCCCGCCCCGGGACCCGCCAAACGGGAAGGGGATGGCCGCGCCCCGGCGGGGATCCTGGGCTTCGGCGGCCTGTGGGGCTATGGGCCCACCGCGCCGGAAGGCGTCCGCTGGCCCTACCGGCAGGCGACCGACTGCGACCGCTGCGTGGATGACCCCGACCACCCCGCCTACAACACCCTGCAGCGGCTCCCCTCACCCGACGCCCCGGCCCCCTGGCGGTCCGCCGAGAAGCTGCGCATGGAGACCGACCACTACCGCTGGCTGCTGGTCATCGACTACAACGTGAGGCGCCCCCTCAAGGGCGCCGGAAGTTGTATCTTCCTTCACGTGTCCCCTCCTTCCGCCGCCGGCACCGCCGGCTGCACCGCCCTGCCCGCCGAGGATCTGGTCCCCCTCCTCCGGTGGATGGATCCAGCCCGCGAGCCCGTGCTCCTCCAGCTGCCCGCCCCCGCCCTCCCCTCGGCCCAGGCCGCCTGGAACCTGCCTCCCGAGCTCATCCCCACCCTGCCTCTGGAGTTCCCGTGACCCTCCGCACCCTCAGCCTCGCCGCCCTCCTGGGGCCCGCGCTGCTCGCCCAGGCCGCCAAGCCCACCCTTCATGAAGCCCTGGTGGCCGTGCGGGAGGACCGGGCCGGGGATCCGGCGGTGGCCGCGGCCCTGGGCCGCCTCGCCAAGACCCACGGGACACCCCTCTACGTCTATGACGAGGCCCACATCCGCGGGCAGGCCGGCGCCCTCAAGCGTGCCTTCGGCAGCCGCTTCCCCAAGCTGCGCATCCTGTACGCCCTCAAGGCCAACACGAACCCCGCCGTCATCGGGGTGCTGAAGTCCGAGGGGCTGGGGGCCGAGGTGGTCTCCGTGGGGGAGATCGAAACCGCCCTCCGCGTGGGCTACAAGGGGACGGAGATCCTCTTCACCTCCTCCTCCAAGGGCCCCAAGGAGCTGACGCGCGCCATCGCCCTGGGCACCGTGCTCAACGTGGACAGCCTCGACGAGCTCGGCCAGATCCAGGCGGAGGCCCGCCGCCAGAAGAAGCAGGCGCGCATCTCCTTCCGGGTGAACCCCGGCGTGGATCCCCACACCATCCACCAGATCAACACCGGCATCGCGGAGTCGAAGTTCGGGCTCCACCTCCAGGGCGGCCTGGCCCTCAGGGCCTACGAGCGGGCCAAGGCCATGCCCGAGATCCGCATCGAGGGGGTGCACTGCCACATCGGCAGCCAGATCACCGAGACCGAGGGCTACATCCTGGCCACCACGAAGATGATGGCCTTCGTGAAGGAGCTCAAGGAGAAGCTCGGACTCACGCTCACCTTCGTGGACCTCGGCGGGGGCCTGGGCATCCCCTACAAGGACGGCCAGCAGGTCATGAGCCCGGAGGACCTCGCCGCCGCCATCGCCCCGGTGTGGAAGGAGGGTGTGGCCGCGGCCGGCTACGAGCCCACCCTCTGGCTGGAGCCCGGCCGCTTCTTCGTGGGCGGCGCCGGCACCCTCCTCGTGCGCGTGAACAGCGTGAAGGAGACGCCGCTGAAGACCTTCGTGAACGTGGACGCGGGCTTCAACACCCTCATGCGCCCGGCCATGTACCAGGCCTACCACCGCGTGCGGGTGCTGGGCCGCACGGCGGATCCCCTCCAGGTGGACGTGGCCGGAGATGTCTGCGAGACCGGCGACATCCTGGCGGAAGCCCGCACCCTGCCCCGCCCCGTGGCGGGGGACCTCCTCACCATCCTGGACGCGGGAGCCTACGGCTTCTCCATGGCCAGCGAGTACAACGCGCGGCCCCTGCCTGCCGAGGTGATGGTCCTGGGGGACAAGGCCCGCCTCGTCCGACGACGGGGCAACTTCCAGAGCCTCTTCCGCGGGATGGAAGGCGGGCCCCGGAAGTGAGGCTCGGCGCCCTCACCCTGGCCTGCCTGCTCCTGCTGGCCTGCCGGCGGCCCGACAGCGCCCTGGCGACCTGGTCGGGCTCCCCCAACCACAACCCCCGCCGCCCCCTCCTCGTGGTGCTCCATCACACCGCCACGCCGAGCTTCGAGTCCGCCCTCAAGACCCTCAAGACCGAGAACAGCGGCGGCCCCGTGAGCTCCCACTACCTGCTGGGACGGGACGGCCGGCTGCTCCAGCTGGTCTCCGAGCATCAGCGGGCCTGGCATGCCGGTGGGGGCACCTGGGGGCCCTACCGGGACCTCAACTCCCTCTCCGTGGGCATCGAGATCGACAACGACGGCCAGGAGCCCTTCCCCGACCGCCAGATCGAGGTCCTCCTGGCCCTCCTCAAGGACATCACCACCCGCCACCGCATCCCCCCCCAGATGGTGGTGGCCCATGCGGACGTGGACCCCATCCGGAAGGTGGACCCCCATCCCGGCTTCCCCTGGGCCCGGCTGGCGGCGGCGGGCTTCGGCCTCTGGCCCTCGGCCGTCCTCGAGGATCCGCCGCCGGGCTTCGATCCTGGTCGGGCCCTCCGCGCCCTCGGCTACGGGTGGGACAACCCGGGCGCCACCGTGCGGGCCTATCGCATCCACTACCGCGGCACCGCGGAGGGGGACCTGGACGCGGAGGACCTCCGGATCCTCTGGGACCTGGAGCGGCAGGTGCTCCGGTGAACCCGGCTCCGGGAGGCTTCTCCTGGATCGACCGGGCCCTCGTGGGCGCCTACCTGGTGGGCGTGACCTGCGGTGGGCTGAGGTTCGCCGGGTGAACATCACCTGATTTTATGACGCCATCCACATTACCCTCGTAATACGATTTCGCGACACCCCCCTCACCCGTCCGACCCGTCCACCCCGGGTCCCATCCCACAGGAGATGCGAATGCAGGTCCGCATTCTAGGAACGATTTCAGTCGCGCTGGTCGCGATGCCGGCCATGGCCCAACAGACCGGCACCATCGTCGGGAAGGTCGTCGGTCGGAACGGGCAGGGGCTCGCCAACGTGCGCATCGAGGTCTCCGGCAACGTGCTGCCGCAGGTCCGCACCGTGGTCACCAGCCCCTCCGGGGAGTACCGGGTGCCCTTCCTGCCCCCCGGAGAATACGTCCTCACCTACTCCCACCCCGAGAAGGCCACCCAGAAGCGGCCCGCCTCGGTGGTGCTGAACCAGACCACCACGTCGAATCTCACCCTGGTGGACACCGCCAGCGCGCAGGTGGAGGTGATCGGTGAGAAGGCGCCCCTGCTCGACACCGCCTCCACCGAGCTCAAGACCTCCTTCAGCTCCGAGATCATCAGCAGCCTGCCCGTGGGCCATGACTATCGGGACCTGGTGAAGCTGATCCCCGGCGTCACCTACACGGAGGATGCCGTCCGCGCCCCCAGCGCCGGCGGCAGCGGCCAGGACAACGTCCACCAGTTCGATGGGGTGAACGTGAACCTGCCCTTCTACGGGACCATGTCCTCCGAGCCCTCCGGCCACGACATCGACCAGGTGACCGTGAACAAGGGCGGCGCCGATGCCACGGGCTTCAACCGCTCCGCCGGCTACACCATCAACTCCGTGAGCAAGTCCGGCACCAACGCCCTCGCGGGCGAGCTGATCTACCAGGTCATCCCCGACAGCCTCGTGGCCCACCGCAAGTACTCCAGCGCGCTCGTCTACGATCCCAAGAAGACCTACACCTCCCTGAACGTGGGAGGCCCCCTGCTCAAGGATCGCCTGTTCTACTTCGTCAGCGTGTACCACCCCACGGTCACCCAGGCGAACCAGACCAACAACTTCGGCCCCCTCCCCGAGTTCAGCTCCAGCCGGAACGAGTACTTCGGCAAGCTCACCTGGGCGCCCCTGCAGACCCTGCTGATCCACGCCAGCTACCGGGACTCCAAGAACACCTCCAACCACAGCGGCTACGGCTCCTCCACCGCGCCCACCGTGGGCGACGGGGCCGAGTCCAAGATGAAGATCTCCACCCTCGAGGCCTCCTGGAACGTCACGGCCAACAGCTTCATCAACTTCAAGACCACCAACTTCATCCTCAAGTCCGCCGACAACCCGGACTACCGCTCCCCCGTGAAGCCGGTCTACGACGTCACCACCCTGGATGTGAGCGCCCTCGCCACCCAGGGCCAGTTCACGGTGCCCACCCGCCGCACAGGCACCACGGCCGCCATCCTCGCCTACAACACCTTCGTCACCCCCCTGATCGCCCAGTACGGCTGGGCCCAGGACCCCACCGGGGCCACGGGCGGCGGCAGCGTCGTCGGCGGCTACCGCGAGATCAACAACCAGAACTTCTTCCGCCGCAACCACGAGATCTCCTATGAAGGGGTGTGGGGCGGGGAGATCTCCCACACCCTCCACGCCGGCGTGCAGTGGTACAAGGAGATGGAAGACCTCTACCGCGTCTCCAACGGCTGGGGTTCGATCACGGCCCCCTTCAACACCTTCGTGCCGACGGGTCTCCCCAATGCCGGGGCGCAGGTCTACTTCCAGGCCGCGGTGAACCAGCAGGGCATCTCCGGGGTGCCGGCCATCCACTCCGAGTACGAATCCCTCAACTACGAAGTGAACGACAAGATCCGTTGGCGGAACTACACCTTCAACGTGGGCTTCGTCATGAGCAATGACAAGATGTACGGCTCGGGCCTCGCCGAGGACGGCTCCACGGTGTCCGGCTATGTGGCGGCCCGCGGCCACAAGTACCTCGAGCATGAAGTGAAGGCCTCCGACACCTTCCAGCCCCGCCTGGGCGTGACCTGGAACTACCAGAAGGACGACACGGTCTACTTCAACTACGCCCGCTTCGTCCCCTCCGTCTCCTCCCTGCCCCGCGCCTCCAGTTGGGACCGCAACCTGGCCACCACGGTCAACGTCTACTTCAACCAGACGGGCCAGCAGCTGGCGCATCAGGTGGACGCCTCCTCCACGGGCAAGCTCTACGCCTCCGGCCTCAAGCCCCGGCACACGGACGAGTTCCTCATCGGCACCACGAAGGACTTCGGCAAGGGCCTGAACGGCCGGTTCTACGCGCGCTACCGCAAGAGCGTGAACTTCTGGGAGGACACGAACAACGGCGCCCGGGTGATGCTCAACACCCCCGACGGCATCCCCAAGGCCTACTACATCCCCAACCTCTACCAGATGATGAACCAGCTCACCGGCACGACCTACGCCGATGACTTCGCGGCGCGGAACGTGTTCGTCATCGCGCAGCTGGACAACGCCTTCACCAAGTACTACGAAGTCGGCACGGATCTCGAGTGGAGGGGGCCCAAGACCTACGTGAACGCCTCCTACACCTGGAGCCACTACTACGGCAACTTCGACCAGGACAACACCACCACCACCGCCGGCAACGACTCCAACATCTTCGTGGGTTCGTCCAACATCGCCGACGACTTCGGCCGCCAGCTCTGGAACAACAAGTACGGCAACCTCTCCGGCGACCGCCGCCACAAGCTGAAGGTCTTCGGGTCCTACGAGCTCCCCTGGCAGGCCCGCGTGGGCGCCTACTTCATCTACCAGTCCGGCCAGCCCTGGCAGCTCCAGGACTACACCGTCTACACCGCGGACCGCACGGCGCAGGGCAGCACCAGCACCAGCGACACCAACCGCTACGCCGAGCCCGCGGGCTCCCGCCGCACCCGCGTGCACTACCAGGTGGATCTGACCTACAACCAGATCTTCTGGAAGCGCGACCGGTACCGCTTCGAGGGCACCGTGGACATGATCAACGTCTTCAACCGCCAGACGGGCTACAACGTCCAGAGCAACGTCAACACCGCCGGCACGGGGCTCTACCAGAGCTACTTCCTGCCCCGGCGCACCCAGTTCGGCCTGAAGTTCACCTTCTGAGTTCCGGGTCGGATCGCGAAGAGGGAGCGGCTCCGCCGCTCCCTCTTTCCCGTTTCGGGGACCACCTCGGCGGCCCCCCCTCCCGAGGCGGGCGCTCAGCGCTCCCGGTAGAGCTCGGGCTTGAAGGGGAGGCTGAAGACCTTCGCCCCGGGCGGAGGGGCCTCGCCCAGGAACCGGAGGGAGGTCGCGACGGCGCGTCCCAGGGCGCGGAGGTCCTCCTGGGTCACCCAGTGGTCGAAGCCGGCCCGGCCGTAGGTGGTTTCCAAGGTGAGGGCGTTCACCGCCTCCCCCTTCTGGTTCCACCACCACGTCTCCGGGAAGGCGGCCTCCAGGAACCCCGCGCCCCCTTCCGCCGGGGGCTGCTCGAACCGCCCCCCGTAGGCCAGGGCCACCTGCCCGATGAAGGCGATCTGCTTCTCCCACAGCCGACGCTGCGCCGGGGAGTACTTCGCGGGATCGCTCCCGAAGTGGGGAAAGCAGAAGGCCGCCGCCTCGGGACTCGAGTTGGAGGCGTGGAGGTTCAAGGCCAGCACCACCGGAGCCTCGGTGTCGAGGGAGGCGGGGGACATGCCTCCCGCGTTCACGAGGAGATTCTCGGGCGGGGCGCCCGGCGCGAGCAGGGAGCTCCCCGGGAGCCCCAGCCACTGGGTCTCGAGGTTCACGCTCGAGGCCGTGGTCCGGTAGTTCCCGAGCACGACGCCATCGACGTTGTGCATGGGCATGATCTTGAAGATGAACCGGGCCCGGAGCGCCCGGCCCAGGTCGTCCTCGGCCAGCACGGCCTTGAGCAGGCCCTCCAGGACGTAGGAGGGACCGGTCTCCGCGGGGTGGGTCCGGGCATGGATCCAGATCGTCTCCCGGGGCGTGGCCGGAGCGGGGGCCCGCACCGTGATCAGCTGGAGGGGCAGGTTCAGGCGGGGGGACGTCCCCAGCGTCTCGATCCGCAGGTAGGGGCTGGCCGCGAGGGGCTGGAGGAAGGCCGCTAGGTCCTTCGTGGTGTAGGGGAAGGTCCGGGCGATCCACACGGTCGGGGCGGTGAAGCGGGCCTCCACGACGAGGCGATCCGCCCCGGTGGCCGTCGCGCCGCTGGGCACCAGGGTGACGTCCCGCTCATCGAAGTACTCCCACTTCCGGCCATCGTAGGAGTAGACGGGCACGAAGAACTGGCGGAACCCCAGCTGGCTGAACTCCAGCCGCATCGGGGTCCCCACGGGAACCTCCTCGGCCCGCAGGTACCACCAGGTCCGATACGTCGAGGGGAGGGAGGCCTCCCCGTTGTCGTTCCGGAGGGCCACCTCCCAGGCCCGTCCCTCCGGATCGAGGGGCTTGACGGCCCCGAGGCTGCCCGACTCGAACTCGGCGCTGAACCGCACCGGCCCCGTGCGGGGCGGCCGGTGCCCCTTTCCGCAGCCAAGGATGGTGCATCCCACCACCAGGAGGGGAAGGAGCCTCCCCGCAGATGAACCCGGTCCCGGCTTCCCCATCCTCATCTCCCCTGCCCTTCCCCGGTGAGCACTTCGAGCAGGGCCGCCGTCTCCGCGTCGGGTTCCCCGTCATACCGGGCGGGCCGGTACTTCATCTGGAAGGCCGCGAGCACCCGGCGCGTGGCCGGGTCCAGCTCGCCCCCCCTGGGCACCTCGAAGCCGTGGGCCGCGAGCTTGGCCTGGAACCAAGCGACGGTGGGCAGGGCCGCCTCAAAGGCGACCCGCCGACGCGCCACCTCCGCCGCCTCGGGCCAGAGGATGAGCCCCGCCTCCGCGAGGCGCTTCCAGGGGAACAGGGGGCCGGGGTCCACCTTCCGCTGCGGGGCGATGTCGCTGTGCCCCAGCACGCGGTCGGGCCGGATCCCATGCCGGGTCGTGATCTCGCGGACCAGGGCGATCACCGCCTCGACCTGGGCCTCTGGGTAGGGAGCGTACTGGAGGGTGCCATCCGGCCCGGGGTGGTCGCCCGCATTCACGATCTCGATGCCGATCGAAGCGGCGTTGAGCTGCGTCTGCCCCTTCCAGCTGCTCACCCCGGCGTGGAAGGCCCGCCTGGACTCGTCCACCAGCCGATGCACCTCCACCGGGGACTCCCGCACGAGGTAGTGGCTGCTCACCCCCTGCTCGGTGAGGATGCGGAGGGAGTCCTCCCAGCCCTCGTTGGTGAAGTGGAGGATGAGGAACTGGACCCGGCTGTCCTGGCTGCGCGCCGGAGGTCCCTCCAGGACGTGGAGCCCACGGTGGCAGCCTCCCACGAGCAAACTGAGGCACAGGACGCGCAGGGGTCTCATGAGGAGCTCCTTGGGACGGGGAGAGGGCCGCCGGGGAGGGCCATCCGGGCCGCCGCCTCATGGCTGCGGCAGGATCGGAGGTCCAGGGGGGTCCCGGGGGGAAGGGCCTCCGCCATGGCTTCCCGGATGATCGGGTGGAGGGTGGCCGCCCGCCCGCCCAGGACGATGGGCCTGGCGCCGAAGCGCTGGATGAGCGCGCGCCCCAGGCGGGCCAGCTCCACGCCGGCCTCCCTGAGGAGGGCCTGGGCCTCCGGATCCACCTCGGCGGCGCGGGCGACCGCCAGGGCGAGCCGACCCACCTGCCCGCGGGAGCTCCCGTACACCGCGCTCCGGGTGAGGGCCCACTCCGGGCCCCCCAGGGCCTCGAAGAGGGCGAGGGCGAGGGGCGAGTGCCGCCAGGCGCCGGGGGCCTCGTCCTCCCGCCGCCACACCTGGCGGAGCGCCTCGCGCGCCACCCAGTACCCGCCTCCCCCGTCGTCGAGCGCCACCCCGCGGCCGCCCGCCCGGTGGAGTGCGCCCGCCTCATCCACGTAGGCCGCGATGGAGCCGGTTCCCGCATAGACCAGATATCCCTCCCCGGGGGCCAGCACGCTTCGGAAGGCCATCTCCACATCGCTGCCCAGGGTCACCCGCGCCTCCGGAAGGCCCAGCGCCTCCGCCACGACCCCGGCCAGGTCCCGGCCGGTCCCATCCAGCCCCGTCAGGCCCGCGTGGGCCCCGACGATGGGACCGACCTCCCGGGCCGCGGCCCCGAGCTGCGACAGCAGGGTCCGCACCCGCTGCACCCCCTCCCCCCGGAGGTCGAGGGCGCTGAACCCAGGCGCTTCGCCCTCCGCCGCCAGGTCTCCTCCGGGCCGGACGAGGGCCCAGCGGGTGGCCGTGCCGCCGACATCGAGGCCGAGGGCGAGGCCGGAGCCAGGGGGCAGGTGGGGGTCACGCATCATGAAGGTCCTTCACCGGGGCTCCAGGGACAACCGCAGGGGGGGCCCTTCGAGCCCCGTGGGCCCAAGGGCCGAGACGGCCAGCTCCACCAGGTCCTCCCCGGTGGCCCGCCGGGGGAGGGCTCCCCCGGGGGCCATGGCCCCCAGGAAGCGCCAGCGCTTGCCGTACCTGGCCCAGACGACCAGCTTCCCGGCGTCCTCCGCGTGGAGGCGCACGAGGTCCGGCCCCCGTTCGATCCGAACCCGGGGGGCCGCGGGCGCCGCACCGCCCAGCCAGGGAGCCGCGGGGACGAGGGCCGGTCCCCCGTACAGCTCCGCCAGCCGCTCCGCGATCCCATCCCGGTTCCTCATCAGCGCCGTCGCACTGTAGTGCAGGTGCCCCAGGGCGCCCCCCCGGCTCCGGGCCGCCTCGATCTGGCCCAGGATCTCCTCGGCCGGCCAGGCGGCGGCGGTGTGGGTCTGGCTCGTGAAGAGCCCGGGCCAGATGGGACGCGCGAGGGGATCCGCCGCCCGCCAGGCATCCAGCAGATCGAGGAAGCCGCGGCCGGGCGTGTCCCTCCGCCAGTAGAGCTGGGGAGCCAGGTAGTCGAGCCACCCGCAGGCCAACCAGCGCTCCACATCCGCGTAGAGCTCATCGTATTGGCTGAAGCCGGAGATCGTCGGTGGTCGCAGGTCCGGCCTCCCCAGGCCGAAGGGGCTGAGGCCCACCCTCACGTGGGGCTTCACCTGGTGCACCTCGCGGTACATCCGCTCGATGAACCGGTCGACCTGGGCGCGTCGCCAGGCGGCCCGGCTGAGGTCCCCGCCCGCGGCCCGGTAGGCTTCCCAGGGGCCGTCGTCGGGGAAGTCCACGCGTCGGCCCTCGGCCTCCTTGACGGGGTAGGGATAGAAGTAGTCATCCAGGTGGACCCCATCGAGGTCGTAGCGCCGGACCACATCGAGGATCACGGCCAGGGTGTGATCCTCGGCCCCGGGCTCGGCGGGGTCGAGCCAGGCCTGGTCCCCGTAGGTCCGCACCAGTTCGGGCCGGGCCGAGCGCACGTGGGTCGGTGCCGGCACCGGGGTGGAGCGCGCATGGGCCGCCCGGAACGGGTTGAACCAGGCATGCAGTTCCAGGCCCGCCCGGTGGGCCTCCGTGATCCAGAACGCCAGGGGATCGTAGGCGGGCTCCGGCCCCTGGCCCTGGCGACCCGTGAGGAACTCCGACCATGGCTCGAGCTCGGAGGGGTACAGCGCATCCGCGGCGGGCCGCACCTGGAGGACGATGGCGTTGAGACCCACGGCCCGCGCCCGGTCGAGGATCGCGAGGGCCTCGGCCCGCTGCGCTTCCGGCGTGAGGTCCGGGGCGCTGGGCCAGTCGATGTTCGCCACGGTGGCCACCCAGAGGCCGCGGAACTCCCGGGGGGCGGGAGGGGGGCCAGGCCCGTCCACCACCACCGGCGGGCGCAGGCAGCCGAGCCCCAGGAGGAGCAGGCTCCCGAGGAACGCCCTCACACCGTGATGACCCACCGCTTCCTCCAGAGTCCCCAGGCCAGGGCGAAGATGATCAGCTCGAACCCCAGGGCGTAGACCAGGGAGGCGTCGCGGGGCGCGAGGGGCCCCGAAGCCAGGGCGTGGAAGAGGACCGCCTTCAGGGAGGGACTCCCCGCGCCTCCGGGGTGGAGGGCCTCTACGGCCCGCCCCAGCAGCCCCGACGCCACGAACAGGAAGAGGGGGTTCAGGCCGAAGATCAGCAGGGGACGGAAGATCCCCCGGGCCCGGTCCCGGCGGGCCTCCGAGGCCCCCTCCAGGAGCCCGTGGCACGCGGCGAGGGCCAGCAGGGACCATCCCCCCGTCACCAGGACGAAGGTCGGCGTCCAGAGGCTCTTGTTGAGGGGAAGGACCCTCGAGCCGGCCAGCCCCACCACGAGGAGGGCGATCCCCGCGCCCACGAGGCGCCGCGTCTTCCGACGCGGGTCCCCGGGCCCCGCGAGGAAGCGGCCGGCGATCACCCCCATCCACACGTTGGCCGTGGCGGGGAGTGTGCCCAGGAGGCCTTCCGGATCCCAGGTCCCCGCCTTCGCCCAGAGGTGCCGGCCGAACACCCACCGATCCAGCCATGCCCCCGGATCCTGGCCCGGCTCCAGGCGGCCGGCGGCGACCAGACCATCCGCGCCGCGCACCGGCACGCCGAAGGTGATCCCCAGCCAGAGCCCGAAGGCCACCAGGATGCCCACCCACGGACCCCGCGCCCCGCCCCAGAGCACGAGCGGAGCTGCCAGCGCGAGGCAGAGGGCGATGCGCTGGAGCACGCCCGGGATCCGGAGGGTGGCCAGGTCCAGGGTGGGCAGGAGGTTCAGCAGCACGCCGACGAGGGCGAGCGTCCCCGCCCGCCGCAGGAGCCGGCCGTACCGACGCGCCGGATCGCTCCCGCCCCCCGGGGCGCGGTCGAGGGAGAAGGTGAGCGAGAGCCCCGAGGCGAAGAGGAAGAACGGGAAGATGAGGTCGGTCGGCGTGCAGCCATGCCACGGGGCATGGGCCAGGGGGGCATGGACGTGCGACCAGCTCCCCGGGTTGTTCACGAGCACCATGGCCGCGATGGCGAACCCGCGGAAGGCGTCGAGGTAGGCCAGGCGCTCTGGCGCGCGGGGCGTGCTCATGCCGCCTCCCGCCGGCCGAACTCCGGATCGATGCGCAGGAAGGGCGTGAGCAGCACGGAGGGGAGGCAGGAGAGGCACACCCAGCCGAAGAAGCCCAGGTACCCCAGCCGTTCCTGGATCCACCCGCTGCCCAGGCCCGGCAGCATCATGCCCATGGCCATGAGCCCCGTGCCGAGGGCGTAGTGGGAGGTCCGGGTGGGTCCCTCCGCGAGCAGCACCAGATACATGAGGTAGGCCGTGAATCCGAAGCCGTAGCCGAACTGCTCGAGGGCGATGGCGCCCGCGGTGAGGGCCAGGGACTTGGGCTGCGCGAAGGCCAGGGCCACGAAGGCGAGGTTGGGCAGGTGCACCCCGGCGGTCATGGGCCAGAGGCAGCGCCGGAGGCCCCACCGGGAGATGAGCCAGCCTCCGGCGAGCCCGCCCAGGGTGAGGCAGGCGACGCCCACCGTCCCATAGGCGAAGCCCACCTGGGCGTTGCTCAGCCCCAGCCCGCCCCGCTCCCGGGGATCCATGAGGAAGGGCAGGACGAGCTTGAGCGCCTGCGCCTCTCCCAGGCGGAAGGTCAGCAGGTAGGCGAGCGCCAGCCCCATGCCCGGGCGATCGATGTAGCTGCGGAAGGTCGCGAGCCCTTCGGAGAGCCGGAGGGACGGCGCACCCGGGCCCGGGCGTTCCGCGACCGGGAGCCGGTGGCGGTGCCAGAGGAACAGGGCCCCGAAGCCGAGGCCCAGCAGGGCGAAGACGAGGGACCAGGCGACGCGTGGATTCCCCTGGCGGGCCATGAGCCAGCCCGCAAGCCCCACGAGCCCCCCCTGCCCCACGACCATCGCCACCCGGTAGAAGGCGCTGCGCAAGCCCACGAAGGCCGCCTGCTGGCGCTCCGAGAGGGCCAGCAGGTAGAACCCGTCCGCCGCGATGTCGTGCGTCGCCGAAGCGAGGGCGAGCCCCCAGAACAGGACGCTCGTCCACAGCAGGAAGTCCGGCAGGGAGAACGCCAGGCCCAGCAGGAGGAAGCCCGCGGCCAGCACGGCCTGGAAGCCCAGCACCCAGGTGCGCTTCAGCCCGTGGAGGTCCACCAGCGGCGACCAGAGGGGCTTGATCACCCAGGGAAGGTAGAAGCTCGAGGTGACGAGGGCGATGTCCCGGTTGGAGACGCCCAGGTTCTTGTAGCAGACCACCGAGAGGACCGTCACCGCCACGAACGGGAGGCCCTGCCCGAAGTAGAGCGTGGGCACCCAGGCCCACGGCGCGCGGGGGCTGGAGGAAGCGTGGGTCGGCGCGCCGCTCATCCGTGGAGGGCCCGGCGCACACTGCCTCCGCACGCGGCCAGGCAGGCCCGCGCCTCCTCGGGGGTGAGGCCCCGGAGCAGCCCCAGGATGGCGGGCTTCACCTCGAAGGCGCAGGCTTCGAGCGCCTCCTGCGCCCGAGACGGGTCCGCCCCGGTGGCGAGCAGGAGGATGCGGAGGGCCCGCCGGCGCAGCTTGGCGTTGGTGGGCCGAAGATCCACCATGAGGTTCCCGAACACCTTGTTCATGCGGACCATGACGGCGGTGGAGAAGGCGTTGAGGGCGATCTTCTGGGCCGTTCCCGCCTTCATGCGCGTGCTGCCGCTCACCAGCTCGGGTCCCGTGTCCAGCACGAGCCCGACCTCGGCCCCGAGGGCCAGGGGGGAGCCGGCGTTGTTGGCGATGCCCACGGTGAGGGCCCCGGCCGAACGCGCCGCCCGGAGGGCCCCCAGCGTGAAGGGCGTGGCCCCGGAAGCCGCGAGCAGGATCACCACGTCCTGGGGCGTGGGGCTCAGCGCGGCGAGATCGGAGGCGCCACGCTCCAGGTCGTCCTCGGCCCCCTCCACCGCGGCGTGGAGGGCCCCCGATCCACCGGCCAGCAGGGCCACCGCCCGCTCCCGGGGCCAGGAGAAGGTCGGGTTCAGCTCCACGCTGTCGAGGAGGCCGAGCCGGCCCGAGGTGCCCGCCCCCACGTAGAGCAGCCGTCCCCCGGCTTCGAGGCGCGGCACGGCCTCGGCCACCGCGAGCGCGAGCTGGGATGAGGCCTGGAGCACCGCCTCCGCGGCCCGGGCCTGGTCCTCCACCAGGGTGCGCACCAGCTCGGCGATGGGGTACTGGTCCAGCTCGGCATGCTTCGAGGCGACCTGCTCGGTGAACGGGAGGGAGGGATCGCTCATCGGGTTCTCGTGACCTTCGAGAGGTTGGGTGGGCAGTCGGGATCGAAGGCGCGGGCCCGGGAGAGGGCCTCCACCATGGGATAGAAGCTCTGGATGGCCGTCACGGCGTCCAGGTCCGGATGCGGGGCCGGCATGAGCTCCACATCCGCGCCCGGCGTGCCCGCGGGAGCCGCCAGCACCACCTTGGCCCCGCGGCTCCGGAAGTCGCGGGCCAGCTCGAGCAGCCCCTGCTGGCCCGGCCCCCGGGTGGCCAGGATCAGCACCGGGAAGCCCTCGGACACCAGGGCCAGGGGTCCATGGCGGACCTCCGCGCCACTGAACGCCTCCGCCAGGATCCCGCAGGTCTCCTTGAGCTTGAGGGCGACCTCCGAGGCCAGGGCCAGGCCCGGTCCCCGACCGAGGACATAGAGGCGCCCCGCCCCGGTGAAGGCCTCGACCCCCGCGGACCAGTCGAGCGTCGCGGCGCGGGCCAGCGCTTCGGGGAGGCATCGGAGCGCGGCCTCGAAGCTCCCATCCCCCTCCCAGGCCGATACGATCCGGGCCCCGGCCACCAGCTGGGCGATGAAGGTCTTGGTGGCGGCCACGCTCCGCTCCTCCCCCGCGTGGAGGGGAAGGACGAGGGAGGCTTCACGAGCCAGCGGGGAATCCACCTGGTTCACCAGCGCCAGGGTGCGGGCCCCGGCCGCGGTGAACGTGCGCGTGGGCTCCACGAGGTCCGGGCTCTGGCCGGATTGCGAGAAGGCCAGCACGAGCATGCCGGAGTGGGCGAGGCGCGCATCGTAGAGGGTCACCAGGGACATGGGCAAGGAGGTCACGAGCCTCCCCAGGCGGGCCATGATCAAGTAGGCCGCATGCTGGGCGGCATGATCCGAGCTGCCCCGCGCCAGGGTGAGGATGCCGGACGGCGGGTGGGCCCTCAGCTCCCCGCCCAGGCGGGCATAGACCTCGCCATCCTCACGCAGCAGCTTCCGGATGGCTTCCGGGGCCTCGAGGGACTCCTCACGCATCCAGGTCAAGGAGCTCTCCTTCGATCATCACCCGGCGGACCTTCAGGTTCGCATCCAGGACCACCGCATCCGCCCAGGCCCCGGGCTCCAGCCGGCCGCGGTCCACGATTCCGAGGTGCTCGGCGGCCAGGGTGGAGAGGCGGCGGGAGGCCTCGGGCAGGCTGAGCCCGAGCGGGCCCACGAGGTTCCGCAGGGCCTGATCCATGGTGAGTGCGGATCCCGCCAGCGTGCCGTCGGCCAGCCGGACGGCCCCCAGGCACTTGGTCACCTCCTGGCGGCCCAGCGCGTAGTCCCCATCCGGCATGCCGGCCGCCGCGGTGGCGTCCGTCACGCAGTAGAGGCCCGGGATGGCGCGGAGCGCCGCCCTGATCGCCCCGGGGTGCACGTGGAGCAGATCCGGGATGATCTCCGCGAAGGTCGCCTGGGCCAACGCCGCGCCCACGACGCCCGGCTTCCGATGGTGCAATCCCGACATGGCGTTGAACAGGTGGGTGAACCCGCTCGCGCCCTGCGCCAGGGCCTCCACGGCTTCCTCGTAGGTGGCATCGGTGTGGCCCAGCTGGACCCGGATCCCCTGGGCGCGCAGGTCCCGGATGGCGGCCCGGTTCGAGGGGAACTCGGGCGCGAGGGTGATGAGGCGGATGGGCGCGAGGGCCTGGAGCCGGGCCAGCTCGCCGGGATCGAGGGGCCGGGCGTGGTCCGGCTGCGCGCCCAGGCGATGGGGACTCAGGAAGGGGCCCTCCAGGTGCACGCCCAGGATCCGGGAGCCCCCCGGCGTGCGCGTCGTCAGGGCAGGCCCAAGCTCCCGCAGCGACCATTCCAGGTCCGCCGGGGGGGCGGTGACCGTGGTGGCCAGCAGCGAGGTGGTCCCCGTCCGTGCGTGGAAGCGGGCCACCTGCCCCACGGCGGGCCCGCCCTCCATGAGGTCGGCGCCTCCGCCGCCGTGCACATGGAGGTCGATGAACCCCGGGAGGATGAGCGGAAAGCCCACCTCGCCGGAAGGGGCCGATCCGGGGACGCGCGCCTCCACCCGGGCCACGCGCCCCTGGGCATCGGCTTCCACCCACCCGTCCACCACCCCCAGGGGCGTCAGGACATGGCCTTCCAGCCGGGTCACGCGCCTTCCCCGGAGCCTGCGCCGGAGGGACCGGAATCCGCATGGGTGGACCGGACGGCTGGAAACTTCATGACATAACCCTCACGATTTGATGTTCAATTTGTACTCCAGTTCCCCCCCGGGTCCATAGCCCTCCCTGCACATCCTGCACCCTCCATGCTCGGGCCAGGCCCGAAAGAAGGTCCTGTGTCCACACTGCCTCCTGACCGCGCGCGCCTCCTCTGGATCGGCCTCGAAGGCCCCGACCTCGAGCGGGATCGGGCCCCGATCCGCGCCGGCGGCGCGGTGCTCTTCGGCCGCAACCTCGATCCCGATCCGCGGACGGGGCCCCTGCGGTGCCACACCCTGATCCGCGAGCTCCAGGCTGAATGGGAGGATGCGGTTCCCCTCGCGGTGGCCCTGGACCAGGAGGGCGGGCCCGTCTCCAGGCTCAGGCCCTGGGTCGGCGAGACTCCGTCCTTCCACCGGATCTGGCGCACCTCGGGACCCGAAGGTGCCCAGGCCTGGGGCCGGCTCTGGGGGGAGGGTCTGCGCCTCCTGGGCTTCAACGTGAACTTCGCCCCCTCCGCGGATCGCTTCGATGGGCACGCGGGCACCGGCCTCGGAGAGCGCTGCGCCTCCTCGGACCCCGAGGAGGTCACGGCTGCCGCGGAGGCCTTCCTCTGCGGGCTCGAGTCCGAAGGGGTCGCGGGGTGCCTGAAGCACTTCCCCGGCCTGGGCGGCACCCGGGTGGACAGCCACCGGGAGCTGCCCGAGCTGGTGGACCTCGACCAGCTCACCCTGGGACGGGTGCCGTTCCAGCGGCTGGCCCGGCCGGACCGCCTGGTGATGGTCGCCCACCTGCGCACCCCCTGGAGTGAGGGACATCCCGCGAGCCTCCACCGAGGCCACGTGGCGGCAAATCCCTGGGGCGTCGAGGCGGCCTGGGTGACGGACGACCTGGAGATGGGCGCCTGTGCGGCCTATTCCTGGTCCGAGCGGGTGCATCGGGCGCTGGACGCGGGCCACCTGGGGCTCCTGGTCTGCCAAGGGGAGGCCTCCCAGGCCGCGGCGGTGGCGGCCCTCCAGCAGGCCCCCGAGGACCAGGTCTCCTCCGCCCTCCAGCGGAGCCGCGCCTTCCGCCGCACCCTCGGGGCCCACCACGGGGCCCCCTTCGACGCGCGTGCCTGGGAGGACTGGGCGGCGCGCGTGGCCGAGGCCAGCGCCCTCCAGCCCAGCTGATTCAGCCCCCGCAGGCCGGCGGTCGGCCTCAAGCCGGGTCTTCCACCGGGAAGTGGAGGCGGAGCGTGAGCCCCCTTTCGGCGCCTGGGAACACGTGCAGCCCGGCTCCGTGGGCCTTCAGGAGTCCATGGACCGAGGCCAGACCCAAGCCCCGCCCCAGCTCCTTGGTGGTGAAGAAGGGATCGAAGATGCGGGGCAGCAGCTTGGGCTCCACCCCGGGTCCTTCATCCGCGATCTCCAGGCACACGGTGCGGGGTCCCGCAGGGGGATCCAGGGGCCAGATCCCCGGCGATTGGGAGCCGGGGCGGTCGGAGCCCTCATCCTCGAAGAGCCGCCACCGGATGACCCCCTCCGGGGATCCGCCCGTCCCCATCGCCTCCCGGGCGTTCTCCATGATCAGCGCCACCACCCGGTGCAACTGGATGGGATCGGCCTGGATCCGCCCCACGGGGTGGAGGTCCAGACGGAGCCGGGTGGGATCGTCCAGGCCCCTGGCCAGCTCGGGGGCCCACTGCATGAGGGCCAGCTCCAGATCCAGGGGCTCCAGGCGGGCCATGGCGCGGCCGGAGAAGTCCAGCATCCGCCAGCTCAGGTTCACCGCCCGCCGGAGGATGCCCCGCGCCATGTCCAGGGCCGGGGGCACGCCGGGGCTGCCCGCCGCCTTGAGCTCCGCCAGGTCCAGGCTGGATTGGAGGGCCTGGAAGAGGTTGTTGAAGTCGTGGGCGATGCTGCCCGCCATGAGCACGAGGCTCTCCGCCTTCATGGCCCTGGCCTCGGCCTCCTCCAGGAGGCGGCGCTCCGTGATGTCGGTGTGGGTGCCGATCACCCGCAGGGGCTTGCCGGGGGCCTCCCAGGTGACCACCATCCCGCGGTCGAGGATCCACTTGTAGGTTCCATCCTTGTGCCGGACCCGGTGCTCGCTCATGTAGGCCGGGGTCTCTCCCCGGAAGTAGGCCTCCAGCGTGGCGTAGACCTGGGCCTTGTCCTCCGGGTGCACACGGCTGTCCCACTCGGAGAGGGTGTTCCCCACCTCGTGATCCCCGTAGCCCAGCATGGCCTTCCACTGGGGGCTGAAGTAGACCTCGTTGGTGACGGCGTTCCAGTCCCACACGCCCTCCCCGGATCCATCGAGGGCGAAGCGCCAGCGGGCCTCGCTCGCCCGGAGGGCCTCCTCCATGTGCTTGCGCTGGGAGATGTCGGAGTAGACGATCAGGACCCCCGCGCGCCCCCCCTCCAGGGGCTCCGCCGTCACCGTGAGCCAGGTGAGGGCGCCCTCCGGGCGGCGCACCCCCATCTCGACGTTCTCCACGCGTCGCCCCTCGGCCATCGCCCGCACGCTCGCATACTCCTCGGGAGGCATGGGCAGGCCGTCCGGACGGACGATCTCCCAATAAGGCCCCTTGAAGGCCCGACGGAGGAGGTCTTCCGAGGGGATCCCCAGCAGGGCCTCGCTGGCTGGATTCGTCCGGACGATCTGCCCGCTCCCGTCCGTGAGTGTCACGCCGAGGGGCAGCAGGTCGAAGAGGTCCCGGAAGAGGCGCTCACTGTGTGCCAGGGCCGCCTGGGCCGCCACTTCCTCCGTCACATCGTGGATGATGACGAAGAGCAGGGGGCGGCCGTTGCGGATGATGGGGCTGGAATAGACCACCACATCCCGCACATCGCCCTGGGCCCTCCGGTGCTGAAGCCGATGGGCCATGCGCTGCTCGGACCGGGCGCGATCCATCTCGGCCTTCACGGCTTCGGGAGGCAGGGCATGGAGCCCCGGGAACGTCATCTGGAGGAGCGTGTCGCGGCTCCAGCCGTAGAAGAGGGACGCGGCCTCGTTGGCATCCTGGATGCTGCCTCCAAGGGGCTCCACCAGCAGCATCACCGCGAGGTTCTTCTCGAAGAAGGCCCGGAAGAGGGCCTCGCTCTCCCGGAGGGCGGCCTCCGCCCGGTGTCGTTCCGTCACATCCCGGGCGGCGGTGAAGAGCATCTCCTCCCCATCGAGGTGGATGAGGGTGGCGCTCACCTCCACGTGGGCGAGGGTCCCATCTTTCCGCTCGTGCACCGTCTCGAAGGTGCGGGGATGGATCATGAGATCGGGAATCATACGGAGCAGTTCCGGGTCATCCCATTGACGGTCCCAATCCGCCACGGTGAGACCCGCGGTCTCCTCCTCGGTGTACCCGAGATGACGGAGGAACGCCTCATTCCAGAGTCGGAGCCTCCCTTTCCGGTCCAGCACGTGGATGGCTTCCATCGAGGTGTCCACCAGTCGCTTGAACCGGTCGCGCTGCTCAAGGAGGAGCTCCTGGGCCTCCAGAAGATTCGTCGCGTCCTTGGCGGCCACGAGGGCGAGGTCCTGTTGGCCCACACGGATCTTGCGGGCGGAGAGCAGCACTTTCACGCTCTGCCCCGCCACAGTCTGAAGGGTTACCTGGACCCCATCCACCCGGCCATCACAGCGGAGGGCCTCCAGGATCCGGGACCGATCCGCCGGGTCCTTCCAGAGATTGAACTCCATGGATCGGCGGCCGACGACATCCTGGGCTTCGAGGCCGAGCATCTCGCTCCAGGCCCGGTTCACCCTCAGGAACCGGCCAGATTCCACCTCCGAGATGGTGATGGGATCCGGCGACAGCTCGAACACCGCGCTGAAGAGCGCCTCTCGGGCCTTCAGGGCCTCCTCCGCCTGCTTCAGGGGGGAGATCTCGAAGTGGGCCACCAGGCAACCTGCATGCCCGGGAATCGGGACCGCCCTGAGTTGGAACCAGCGCGGCGCGTTCGGCCCCGGGCAGGCGTAGTCCCAGAGGAACTCGGGGCGCTTCCCCGCCATGACCTCCTCGATCCCCTGGCGGGGCTCCGCGGCCGAACTTCCGAGTTCGGATCCCATGGTGTCCAGGTAGCGCGCCCCGACCCCCACCCGGGGGTCTTCGGGATCGGCCCCGTTGGCCCGGGCGAAGGTCTTCCACCGTTCATTCACATCGACGATCCGGCCCTCCCCATCCAGCACGGCGATGTGCGCGGGAATGGCATCGAGCACGCTGTGGCGGAAGGCGGCCTCCGTCGCCCGGGACTGTGCGAGGGCCTTCTCCTGGGTGATGTCCTCCACGAGGGCCACATGCTGGGGGGCGGCCCCTTCGGCCGTGTTCACCCTCACGAAGGCGAGCCTCGCCCACACCGCATGGCCATCCCGGTGCAGGTACCGCTTCTCCTTGATCACCTCCGGCACCTGGCCGCTCACCAGCGCCTGCACCGAGGCCACGTCCGCCTCCAGGTGATCGGGATGGGTGAGGCTCATGAAGGTGCGCTGCTGCAGCTCCTCCCGGGAGTAACCCAGGATGGCCGCCAGCTTCGGGTTGACGGAGAGGAAGCGCCCCGAGAGGGACTCCACGATGGCCATGCCCACGGGGGCCCGCTCGAAGAAGGCCCGGTAGCGGGCCTCGCTCGCCAGGACCTCCGCCTCCCGCGCCTCCGCCGCCGCCACGGCCCGTGCGGCCGCCTTGCCCGTGGCCCGGAGCAGAGCGAATAGGAGGAAGCTCACCAGCGTCCCTGCGGCGAGGAGGAGGAGGGCCTGCCCCTCCCCGTGGGCGGTCCGGAACGCCGACCCGAAGGCCACATGGAGCCGCCAGGTGCGGCCGCCCACATCCAGGGGGAGTTCCAGGGTTCCGGGAAGGCCCGCCACCGCCCGGCCCGGACCGGAGTGGTAGAGGAGCGGCGCGGCGGCGGCGGGATCCATGAGCGCCACACGCCCCGTAACCGTCGAAGCGCCCGGGAGGCCGTCCATCATGTCCGCCATCCGCATGGGGCACGAGGCCCACCCCCGCAGCCGCCGCCGACGCTCGGCCACGGTGTGGAGGTCCGGTCCCGGGGCGTAGACGGGCACGAAGAGCACCACGCCCGCCTGGACATCCGCGCTGCCCTCCTGGTAGAGGGTCACCGGCCCGGTGAGGCTGGGCAGCCCCAGGTCCCGGGCCCGCGCCATGGCCGCCCGCCGGGTGGGCTCGGCCCACATGTCGCGGCCGAAGGCCCGCTGGTTCCGTTCATCCATGGGCTCCAGGTAGAGGATGGAGCTGCACCCCTCTGGATCTGGCGGCAGGGGGCCACCGGGAATCACCCGGTACCCCGTGAAGCCCTCCTTGCGGAGCCGCTGCTCGTGCGCCTCCCGCTCCCCGGTGGGGATCCACTGGACGAAGCTCAATCCCTGGAGGCCGGGATAGGCTTTCGTGAACCCGAGGTCCTCCACGTAGTCATGCCACTCCGCCCGGGTGGGGATCCCCCCCGGCCGGGCCAGGTACAGGGAGGCCCCCCTCAGGGTCTGCACCAGGGACTTCACGCGGCGATCCAGCCGCTCCAGGATCGCCTCGGCCTGGACCCGCTCCAGTTCGGCCAGTCGGCTGCGCTCGAGGCGGGCCATGCCCCGCCACCCCACCAAGGTGAGCAGGAGGCCCACACCCAGGCCCACCAAGGGGAGCAGGCGGCCGCGCGAGGAGGGGGGGGGACGATGGGCCAAGGGGGTTCCCTCGGGGTCCACGGGAAGGACCCCCCCTTATATCGCTTTCAGGACCGCAAGGGATGAAAACAATCCCGGACGACGCCGGAGGGCTTCACCGCTTCCGGTCGTGGGCCAGGATGATGAGCTCCCGCAGGGTCTTGGCCATCACCATGGCGCTCACCCCAGTGGGATCGTAGTGGGGGGCCAGCTCGAGACAGTCGATGCCCACCAGCCGCTTGCCCCGGAAGAGCTTCAGCCCGGCCATCAACGTGGCGTAATCGATGCCGCCGGGTTCGGGGGTGCCGGTGCCCGGGTAGAGGCTGGGGTCCAGCACGTCCATGTCCAGGGTGATGTAGAGGGGACGGTCGCCGAGGCTCTCCAGGTGGGCCGCGATGGCCTCCTTGGTGAAGGGCCGCAGCGTGTCGTGCTTCTGGGCGATCTCCCACTCCTCCTTGGAGCCGGAGCGGATGCCGAACTGCTTGATGCGCTCATAGCCGTGCTCATCGCCCAGGCGGCCCAGGAAGGTGGCGTGGGTCCAGGCGTCGCCCCAGAGGTCGGGGCGGATGTCGGCGTGGGCGTCGAAGTGGATGATGGCCAGGTCCGGATGCTCGGCGATCGCCGCCTTGATGAGGGGGTAGGCCAGCAGGTGCTCCCCGCCGAAGGCGATGGGGAACTGGCCCTTGCCCCGGATCTCCTTCACGGCCGAGGCGATGTCATCCAGCGTGCGCTGCTTCTGACCGGGAGCCAGGAAGAGGTCGCCCATGTCGGTGAACTTGATGTCCATGAGGGTGCGCTGCTGGTAGAAGCTGAACTCCTCCATGCCGTAGGAGGCCTCCCGCACGGCGAAGCCCGCGAAGCGGCTGCCGGCCTTGAAGGACGAGGTGCCGTCCCAGCACACGCCGAAGAGGGCGATCTCGGCCTCCTCGGGCTCACAGGAGCCCAGGAAGAAGGGGGGGACCCACTCGTGCGTGGCGTTGGACATGGCGGACCTCGGACCGTCCAGTTTAATGGCCGGCCATGACATCCCCAAGGCCCGGGAATGGGACAATGCCCCCATGGAAGTCCTCAGCGGCAAGCCCCAGATGGAATACCCGGCCCGGGTGCCCCTCAAGGTGATCGGCCACGCGCACCTGCTCAAGGCGGAGATCGTCGCGGAGGTGATCGTGGCCCACCTCGGTCCCCAGGCGGAGGGTGACCTGCAGGCCGGTATGAACTGCAAGGGGGCCTACCTGAGCCTCACCTTCTGGGTGGTGCTGCCCGACGAACACGCGGAGCGCCCCCTGCGCGAGGCCATCCACAAGCTGCCCGGCGTGGTGATGCAGCTCTGACGGAGCCGGGCCCTGTGATGGGGATCAACACCCCCACCCAGGCCCGGGAACCTTCCAAAGGGGGCGGACAGTGGGGGCAAGCGCCTCATTTATATTTCGGATTTTAGGATCCGCTACCTCCTTTTGGTGCTTCAACCACAGAGGCGGGGTGGGAAATTCCCGCGGGCACTTTTATCCCACTGAGACGAATTCTCTTTGTATTTAAAGGGTCTTTCCTGACAGACCCTGCGGCGGGCATGTTCCAGTCGTGACCTAGCTCACGGACGTGGCGATCCAGTATTCACCCAAGACTTGGCACCCCCCTGACCTCCTGCCCAAAGCCACGGGCACCTCACGGGGAAATGACCAGAGGAGGCGACCCATGAAGTTCCGTACCAATGCGGTCTTGCTAGCCACCCTCGCTTCTGCCTCCGCATGGGGTCAGGACGTGAATGTGTACGGCACCACCCTGGCCCAGCTGTGGAAGCAGGAGCAGGCAGGCTTCGACAAGAAGTCCTTCGCCCCCGCCACCCAGTTCCTGGGCGTGGATGCCGTCGGGCTCGGCAGCGACACCCTGTCCCTACACCTCTTCGGGTGGGGACGCACCGACCTGGCCGATCAGTCCAGGTTCGAAGGCAAATCCGGAGGTGATCTCACCTTCGGCTACGTGAAGTACCGCGCTCCCCAGGCCAACGCCGAAGTCCAGGCGGGCCGGTTCACCGTGAACCAGGGCGTGGCCATCGAGCAGGTGGATGGCGTCGGCGGCCGCGCCGACCTCATCGGCGGCTTCACCGTCTCCGGCTTCGCCGGCCGCCCCGTCCGCTACAAGACCGTGGACGTGGCGAGCCAGCAGGAATACGACCTGCAGCGCGACGTCCTCTTCGGCGGCCGCATCGGCAAGCGCTTCTCCCGCTACGGCGAGATCGGCGTCTCCTTCGTGCAGGACGGCACCACGCCGGCCCAGTCCCTGAAGGGTGCCAACACCGCCGACTACACCCGCCGCCAGGTGGCCGCGGACATCCGCTTCACCCCCAACAGCACCATCGACTTCTCCGGTCGCACGGTGGGGGATGCCCAGCACCACATCGCGCACCCCGTCGGCGGCGAGTATTTCAACAAGTCCCGCGTGGCCGAGCACGACTACAACCTGGGCCTGAAGTTCACGCCGATGTTCACCGTGAACGCCACCTACGCCCAGCGGAACTTCCGGGCCTACTACTCCGGCACCAACCTGCCCTCCCTCTTCAATCCCTGGGAGCCGGGCCGCTTCAAGTCCCAGGGCCTCGCGGCCACCGTGGGCTCCGCCGGCAAGCTGGAAGCGATCATCGACTACAAGAAGACCGATCGTGAAAGCTACGGCCAGGCCACCCGCATCGGCGGTGAGCTCCGCTGGCGCATGAAGGAAGGCGTGCAGTCGGGCTTCGGCTACCACAACGTGAGCGCCGACGATGTGCACCTCAACGGCGTCTACCTCACGGGCTATGGCCTCTCCTACAAGGAGCTCCGGGCCTACGTGATGGCCGAGAAGGGCAAGCTCTCCGCCGCCTTCGACGCCATCCACCACAGCTTCAGCGACAAGAACAACCCGAACCTCAACGGGAAGACCTCCGTCTACGAAGCCGTGGGCTCGATCGGCTATCAGGCCGCCACCACCTTCAAGATTTCCGGCGACATCAGCTACGGCGTCACCCCCCTCCTCCAGAAGGAGACCCGGGCCCTGCTGCGCGCCGAGTACCGCTTTGGCATGGCCAGCAAGGGAGGCAAGAAATGATCAAGAAGGTCCTGCTTCGCACCGCCCTCGTGCTGAGCTTCTTCAGCCTGGTCGCCTGCAACCTGCTCTCCCCCGAGGCGAGCATGGCCCGCACCCACCCCCAGGAGCTGGGGAGCGGCCGGCCCATGTGCACCGAGTGCCATGAGAACGAGCCCATGAAGGGTTCCCTCAAGCTGTACGGCGCGCTGAACCACACGCCCTCCTTCGTGAAGGACCACAAGTTCGCCGCCAACCAGGACCTCCAGTCCTGCGCCAGCTGCCACTCCCAGGCCTCCTGCTCCGACTGCCACACGGGCAAGGGCGTCATCAGCCCGGCCCTGAAGCTCTCCGACCGTCCGGACCGCATGTCCCCGCACCGGGGTGGCTACCTGGCCATCCACCGCATCGAGGGCAAGCTCGATCCCACCGGCTGCTTCAAGTGCCACGGCCGGGCCAACAACCAACTCTGCACCACGTGCCACAAGTAACCGGGGAGACCACGATGAGCACCCCACGGATCCTCCGCACCGGCCTCGCCCTTGCCATGAGCCTCCTCTTCTGGGGCTGTGCCGGCGGCAAGAGCACCGACCAGGCCCCGAAGCTCAATGAGCTGGGCGCCCACCCCGAAGCCTGGGTGAGCAACCACTGGGCCGAGTACGCCAAGAACCCCGACCAGTGCAGCACCTGCCACGGCTCCCTCAAGGATCCCGCCAAGGCCGGTGGCGTCTCCAACGTCAGCTGCTTCACCTGCCACCCCAATGGCCCCACCCACCCCGAGGGCTGGGCCGCCGGGAACCAGCATGGTCGCCTCGGCGCCCAGGCCGCTCCCAGCAACTTCTCCGGCTTCGCCGACTGCGCCAAGTGCCACGGCACCAGCTACACCGGCGGCGGTCTCGGCAAGACGCCCTCCTGCACCAGCTGCCACACCAAGGCCCCGCACCCGGACAAGCCCTGGCTCGGCGCCAATGCCGGCGTGGTGACGCACTACATGACCCACGAGGGGAACGCCCCCGAGTGCGCCAAGTGCCACACCAACGGAGCCAACTCCACCCGCGTTCCCGTCACGCCCGCTCCGGCCAACACGGCCCCGGGATGCTTCAACAACACCCTGTGCCACGACCGGAACCTGTGAGGAGGTGTCAGAGCGCACGTGTAGGCATCAGTTCCCGCAAGCAACTTTTGGAAGTTCCACACCTTTAAGGGAGAAGGAGCTATGAGACACAAACCCTTAAGCACCCTCAGCGGCCTGGCGCTCAGCGCCCTGGCGTCCATGCTGATCCTCGGCTGCAACGGCAAGACCGGCGCAGCTGGCCAGACCGGCACCAACGGCACCAATGGCACCAACGGCAGCGGCTATGCCCTGGATGTCACCACCCTCTCCACCACCGAGTGGGAGGAGTTGAGCGTCGCCGCCACCGTCACCTCGGCCACCGTCACCAACGGCCAGCCCGTGGTGGATTTCAAGGTGGTGGACCAGCACAACACCCCCCTCAAGGGCTTCGGCTTCAGGGGCCAGAACCCCACCAGCGATCCCTACCCCGTGTACCTCAACATGGGCTTCAGCCTCGCCAAGCTGGTGCCGGGCACCAACGGCAGCCCCAGCCGCTGGGTGAGCTACATCGTCACCTCGAACCCCACCGTAGCGGCCCCCACCACCTGGGTTCCCACCCGCCCCAGCACCGACTCCATCGGCACCCTGGTGGACAACGGGGACGGCTCCTACCGCTACACCTTCCGGCGGGACATCTCCGCCACGGCCGCCCAGGTGGCCGCCTTTACCGACACCGCCACGAGCAAGAAGGCCGATCTGGATGACGTGAGCTACCAGCCCACGCTCACCCACCGCCTGACCGTCTACGTGGGCGGCTCCGCCTGGGGCACCGGCAGCAACACCACCGATCGCTCCAACACCGGGCTCCCCGGTGTGCCCGTGAAGTATCCCGCCAACGTCACTTACGACTTCATCCCCGCCACGGGCGCGGCCATCACCGCCGCCAATGAGCGCCGGGACATCGTGGACGTCAGCAGCTGCTTCACCTGCCACGCCAAGTTCGAGTTCCACGGCGAAGGCCGCCAGGACACCAAGTACTGCGTGGTGTGCCACAACGACCAGCGCAAGTTCGGCTATGCCAACGCCACCGAGCCCTACAACCCCGTGGGCACTGGCCAGCGCAAGATCGGCGACCATGCCGTGGGTGATTTCCCCTCCTTCATCCACCGTCTGCACATGGGCGAGGAGCTGACCAAGACCGGGTACCAGTACGCGGGTGTCCTGTTCAATGAGGTCACCTATCCTCAGGACCACCGCAACTGCACCAAGTGCCACACGAACTCCACCAGCACCCCCCAGGGCGACAACTGGTTCAGCAAGCCGAACCGCTTCGCCTGCGGCGGTTGCCACGACACCATCGACTGGTCCGTGGCCCACAACGGCGCCATCCGCACCGATGACAGCGCCTGCGCCGGCTGCCACGACGCCGCTGCGGTGAAGACCTATCACATCCCCGTCACCGTCCCGAACCCCGCCAACATCTGGAACACGGGCGGCACGAACAACAACACCAACGCTTCCTACATCGCGGCGATCACCAACAACCTGCCCGTGGGTGCCAGCGTCGTCACCTGGGATCTCGCCAGCGTGACCCTCAACGCCAGCGCCAAGCCCGTCTTCAAGTTCCGCTTCATCAAGGATGGGACCCCGGTGGTGTTCAACACCTACGCCGCGGGCACCGTCACCGAGATGATGAACAACTTCGTGGGCGGCCCGAGCTTCTACATCGCCTTCTCCGTTCCCCAGGACGGCATCGCCACCCCTGCGGACTGGAACGCCACCGCCAGCACCTACCTCAAGGACATCTGGCGCGGTGACAACAAGGACATGGCGGGCGTCACCCTGGCCACGGCCGCTCAGGGTACCCTCACGGGCCCCGACGGCACCGGCTACTACACCCTGACCATGACGGGCGTGAACATCCCCACCACGGCCAGCATGATCACCGGTGGCATCGGCTACACCTACGGTCTCCAGAAGACCCAGCCCCTGACCCAGACCAACGTTGCGGGCTATCCCTACACCAACCCCAATGTGGACACCGCCACCGCCACCGGCGCCGGCGCTCCCAAGAACCAGGGCGGCCTCAGTGTTCCCGCCCCCAATGTCACCAAGCTCGTGAGCGGCACGCTGCCCGCCGGCTTCGCGGCCCAGGCCGCCCGCCGCACCATCGTGGCCAACTCCCGCTGCAATGACTGCCACGGCGCCCTCGGTGTGTTCACCAGCAAGGCCTACCACGGTGGCCAGC
>CAZVKM010000007.1:0-31877 GCA_964627685.1 uncultured Solibacteraceae bacterium
CTATGGCCAGTTCTCCTACCACTTCAACTACTGGGGTCCCACGGGCGTGAACCGGGAGACCACCGTCTACGTGCGCAAGCTCGGTCAGCTCGTCTGGTAAGGGGGACGCCATGGACATCCGCTCTCAAGTTTCGATGGTGTTCCACCTGGACAAGTGCATCGGGTGCCACACCTGCTCCATCGCCTGCAAGAACGTGTGGACCGACCGCAAGGGCGCGGAATACATGTGGTGGAACAACGTCGAGACCAAGCCCGGCACCGGGTACCCCACCAAGTGGGAGGACCAGGACCACTACAAGGGCGGCTGGGAGGTCGTCGACGGCGAGCTGCGGCTGAAGAGCAGCGGGAAGAAGAACTTCCTGCAGCGCATCTTCTATCAGCCCAACCTGCCCACCCTCGACGAGTACTACGAGCCCTGGACCTACGACTACGACAACCTGTTCAGCGCCCCCGAGGGCGACGACCAGCCCACGGCCCGTCCCGTGAGCAAGGTGACGGGCGAGTACATGGAGGTCAAGAACGGCCCGAACTGGGACGACGACCTCAGCGGCAGCCCCCTCTACGCCCGCAACGATCCGAATTTGAAGGCCCTGACGCCCGAGCAGGAACTCCAGCTCCTCTCCATCGAGCAGCTGGTCATGTTCTACCTGCCCCGCATCTGCAATCACTGCCTGAACCCGGCCTGCGTGGCCAGCTGCCCCAGCGGCGCGCTCTACAAGCGCGGTGAGGACGGCATCGTGCTCGTGAACCAGGAGGTCTGCCGCGGCTGGCGCTTCTGCGTCTCCGCCTGCCCCTACAAGAAGGTGTTCTACAACTGGAACACCGGCAAGAGCGAGAAGTGCCTCCTCTGCTACCCCCGCGTGGAGACCGGTCAGGCGCCCGCCTGCTTCCACTCCTGCGTGGGCCGCATCCGCTACATGGGCGTGCTCCTCTACGATGCCGACAAGATCGCCGAGGCCGGCCTCTGCGAGGACTCCGAGCTGGTGACGGCCCACCGCAGCATCATCGCGGATCCGTTCAACCCCGAGGTGATCGCTTCCGCGAAGGCCAACGGCATCAGCGACGACGTCATCAAGTCGGCCCAGAAGAGCCCCGTCTACAAGTTCGTCAAGAACTGGGGCCTCGCCCTCGCGCCGCACCTCGAGTACCGCACCTTCCCCATGCTCTTCTACGTGCCCGCCCTGGCCCCCGTCACCTCCACCCAGGAGGATGGGACCCTGGCCAACAACGTGGAGGACCTTTTCGCGCCGCTGGAGAAGGCCCGCATGCCCATCGAGTACCTGGCCTCGCTCTTCGGGGCCGGGCAGGAGGGTCCCGTGCGCTACGCCCTGAAGAAGCAGCTCGCCGTCCGCACCTGGCGGCGCGCCCTCACGGTGGGTGACATCGACATCGAAGTGGCCAAGGCCGCGCTGGCGGAAGCCGGCTGCAGCCCGGAACAGGCCGAGGAGATCTACGCCCTCACCAGCCTCCCCACCTTCGACCAGCGCTTCGTGATCCCGCCCAGCCATCGCGAGATGGCCATCGAGGCCCTCAAGAACCCCCTCGAGAACAAGGGCCTGGCGGGCATCGGCTTCCGGGAAGCTCCCGAGCGGGGTCTCTGATGGTCCCGACCTTCAAGATCCTCCCCCGCTACGCGGATCTGCTCGACTACCCCGCCGAGACCCTTCCCGCCCAGGCGGCCTCGGTGGCGGATGAGCTGAAGTGGCAGCCCACCATCTGGCTCGACCTGCTGGAGGCCTTCGCCCTCGAAGTGCAGCTCACCCCCATGGGCGAGCTGGAGGAGATGTACACCCGCACCTTCGACCTGAATCCCAGCTGCACCCTCGAGCTGGGGTGGCACCTCTTCGGGGAGACCTACAAGCGCGGCTCCTTCCTCGCGAACCTCCGCGAGACCCTCCGGGCCCACGAGGTCTCCGAGGGCGTCGGCCTTCCGGACAACCTCCCCACGCTGCTCCGGCTCCTGCCGAAGCTCCGTCACGACGACGCCCAGGACCTGGTCCGGGACTGCATCCTGCCCGCCATGGACAAACTCCGTGGCGCCATGGGCGAAGGCGCGGGCCCCTACTCGAACCTGATGGAATCCCTGTCGCTGCTCCTGAAGGACCTCGCCCCCGGCGAGGGTGCCGCGATCCAGGAGAGCTGCGGCTCCTCCGACCACGCCTGCAGCTGCTCCCACCCCCCCGTGAACGGGAAGGAGGCTCCCCATGCTCACTAACACGTTCCTCTTCGTGGGCTACCCCTACCTGATGATCGTGCTCGCCATCCTGGTGAGCATCATCCGGTACCGGTACACCCCCTTCAGCTTCAGCAGCCTCTCCAGCCAGTTCCTCGAGAACGACCAGCTCTACTGGGGCAGCAACTTCTGGCACTGGGGCATCGTCATCGTGCTGCTGGGCCACTTCGTGACCTTCCTCATGCCAGGCACCATCCTGGCGTGGAACGCGAACCCCGTGCGCCTGTTCCTCCTGGAGGCCACTGGCGTGACCATGGGCATGCTGGCCCTGCTGGGGCTCGTGAGCCTCCTGGTCCGCCGCCTCACCCACGCCCGCATCAAGGTGGTGACCTCCTCCATGGACGTCATCATCCTCGTGCTCCTCCTCGTCCAGGTGGCCTCGGGCCTCGACACCGCCCTCCGGTACCGCTGGGGCAGCTCCTGGTATGCGAGCGCCGCGGCGCCCTACCTCCAGAGCCTGTTCTTCTTCAATCCCAAGCCCCAGTACGTGGTCAGCCTGCCCCTGGGCCCCAAGATCCACATGCTGTCGGCCTTCACCATCATCGGGCTCATCCCCTTCACCCGCCTGGTGCACTTCCTGGTGGTGCCCCTCCACTACCTCTGGCGCAGGCCCCAGCTGGTGATCTGGAACCGCCGCCCCGAGCAGCGCTTCCGCCACTAGGAGCTTCCGATGCAAATGCGCACCGTCCTGCTGACGGGCTTCGTGAGCGCGGCGCTGTCACTCCTCGTGCTGGTCGTGTCCGTGAACGGCCGGCTCCTGGGGGACAACAGCGGCTACAAGCCCGTGCAGCCCATCGACTACTCCCACCGGGTCCACGCCGGGGACAACAAGATGGACTGCCAGTTCTGCCACCTCGGCGCCGAGAAGGGCCGGCACGCGGCGATCCCGCCCGTGTCCACCTGCCTGAAGTGCCACGATCAGATCAAGAACAAGCCGAACACCAAGGAACCCAGCGCCGAGATCGCCAAGATCCACCAGGCCGTCAAGGATGGGAAGCCCATCGAATGGGTGCGGATCCACCGCCTTCCCGGGTTCGTGTTCTTCAATCACAGCCGGCACGTGAACTCCGGGGTGGCCTGCCAGAGCTGTCACGGGGAAGTCCAGGCCATGGACACCGTGGAGCAGGCCAAGGCCCACACCATGGGCGAGTGCCTCGCCTGCCACCGTGAGCAGAACCAGAAGGCCGTGGCCTCGGGCAAGCGCCCGGCGGCGCCGACCGACTGCTCCGCCTGCCACTACTAGGAGAGCCCTTTATGAAATTCTGGAAGAGCCTCCACTCGAAGAAGGCGCCGAACCAGCGCCAGGACGAGTTCCCCGAGGAACTGCCCGTCGGCCAGGGGGTGCGCCAGCTCACCCGGCGCGACTTCTTCCGCTGGTCCGGACTCGGCTTCGCCGTGAGCCTCGCCACGGGGTGCGACACCAAGAAGTCGGAGAAGGCCCTGTCCCTGCTCCAGGGCCATGAAGGCCAGGTCCCCGGCACCGACCTCTGGTACGCCACCACCTGCTCCGGCTGCAGCGCCGCTTGCGGCGTCGTGGCCAAGGCGCGGGATGGTCGTCCCATCAAGCTCGAGGGCAACCCCGAGGACACCCTCAGCCATGGGGCCCTGTGCCCCGTGGGCCAGGCCCAGATCCGCAGCCTCTACGACGGCGGTCGCCTCCGGACGCCCATCATGGCCGACCATGAGGCCCACTGGGCCGATGTGGATCGCGACCTCCTGGGCCGCTTCGCGTCCCTCAAGGACGGGAAGGTCCGCGTCCTCTCCGGCAGCCTCGGGCCCAGCCACCGCCGGGCCGTGCAGGCCTTCCTGGGCGGCTTCAAGGACGGCAAGCACGTCAGCTACGACGCCCTGAGCCAGTCCGCCCTGGCCGAAGCCTACGAGCGCACCCACGGCCAGCGCCTCGTGCCCGCTTACCAGCTCGCCAAGGCCGACCTCATCGTCGCCGTGGAAGCCGACTTCCTCGGCAGCTGGCTGAACCCCGCCGCCTTCGGCCGCGACTACGCCTCCCGCAGGAACGCCGACGCCCACATGAGCCGCCACATCCAGGTGGAAAGCGTGATGACCCTGGCCGGCTCCAATGCCGACGAGCGCATCCGCGTGGCCCCCTCCGAGGCCGCCGCCTTCCTGGAGCACCTCTGCTGTGCCGTGGAGGGGGGCAGCCCCGTCCGTGCCCTGGAGGCCAAGGCCAAGGAGAAGGTCCACGCCCTCGCCAAGGCCCTCGAGCATGCCCATGGCAAGAGCCTGGTGCTCTGCGGCCTCAACGATGTGCATGCCCAGATCTTCGCGGCCCGCCTGAACAAGGCGCTGGCCAACGAAGGCACCACCGTGGACCTGGCGCATCCCTCCCTGCAGAAGCAGGGGGATGATGCCGCCGTGCGCGCCCTCATCGCCGAGATGGCGGCGGGGCAGGTGGATGCGGTCGTGGTGCTGGGGGCCAACCCCGCCTACGAGCTCTCCGCCTTCGGCTTCAAGGAGGCCTATGCCAAGGTGAAGCTCCGTGTGGCCCTGGCCACCATGCCCGATGAGACCGCCTACGCCTCCACCCATGTGGCGGCGACCCACCATGGCCTCGAGGCCTGGTGGGATGCCGAGCCCGTGAAGGGCCGGTACCGGGTGGCGCAGCCCCTGCTGAACCCCCTCTTCGAGACCCGCGAGGCCACCGAGAGCCTCCTGCTCTGGGCGGGCGCCCCCACCACGGCCCAGGCCTGGGTGAAGGGGACCTTCACGGCCATGGCGGGCCTCACCGCCAGCTGGGATGGCCTGCTCCAGAAGGGCTTCCTCGACCTGGAACAGGCCGCCACCGCCCCCGCCTACAAGGAGGATCGGGCCCGCACCCAGTCCGAGTGGGGCGGCACCAAGGTCCAGGGTGGGGAGTTCGAGCTGCGCCTCTACGCCAAGGGCGGGATCCAGGAGGGCCGTGACGCCTTCAACCCCTGGCTCCAGGAGCTGCCGGACCCCATCACCAAGATCACCTGGGACAACTACGCCCAGCTCAGCCCCGCCACCGCGGATCGACTGAAGCTGGCCCAGGGCGACGTGGTGCGCCTCAAGGCCAAGGGCCTGGCGGACCTCGTCCTCCCGGTGGTGGTCCAGCCCGGCCTCCACGACAAGGCCGTGGGCGTGGCCGTGGGTTATGGCCGCACCCACGCCGGCAAGCACGGCACGGGCGTGGGCGGCGATGCCTACGCCTGGCTCGCCTCGGATCGGCACGCCCTGGAGCTCAGCCCCACGCCCCAGAAGGTCCAGCTGGCCTGCACCCAGGATCACCACCTCATGGAGGGCCGCGAGCTCGTGCGCGAGTTCGCCCTGGCGCCCTACCTCAAGGATCCCGCCTCCGCCCGTCCCATCGACGGCGGCGTGGGCAGCCCCGTGCAGCCCAGCATGTACGAGCCCCACCCCAAGGGACCCCACCACTGGGCCATGGTCATCGACCTGTCCAAGTGCTCCGGCTGCTCCTCCTGCGTGATCGCCTGCCAGGCGGAGAACAACATCCCCGTGGTCGGAAAGGACGAGGTGCGGCGCAAGCGCGAGATGCACTGGATGCGCATCGACCGGTACTACACGGGCGATGAGCATGATCCCCAGGTGGTGCACCAGCCCCTCATGTGCCAGCAGTGCGACAACGCCCCCTGCGAGAACGTCTGCCCCGTGGTCGCCACCGTTCACAGCGAGGAGGGCCTCAACCAGCAGGTCTACAACCGCTGCGTGGGCACCCGCTACTGCGCCAACAACTGCCCCTACAAGACCCGCCGCTTCAACTGGTTCAACTACGACCATGAGGACGTGGTGGAACGCCTGGTGCTGAACCCCGACGTGACGGTCCGCTCCCGCGGCGTCATGGAGAAGTGCAGCTTCTGCGTCCAGCGCATCCAGATGGCCAAGGCCACCGCCAAGAACGAGGGCCGCGACCTGAAGGATGGCGAGATGAAGACCGCCTGCCAGCAGAGCTGCCCGGGCATGGCCATCGTCTTCGGCGACATCCTCGATCCCAACAGCGAGGTGTCCAAGGCCCTGTCCGATCCCAAGCGCTACCAGGTGCTCGGCGAGCTGGGCGTGGCCCCGGCCGTGAACTACCTCGCGATGGTCCGCAACGTCGAGTCCGCCGCTCCCAGCCACGGAGGCCACCATGCATGAGGCCCATCCTGCTCCCCTGATCGAGGGGAACAAGACCTACAAGCAGGTGACCGAGGAGGTCTTCCGGCCCACGGAGTCGCGTCCCCCCAAGGCCTGGTTCCTCGCCATCGCCGTGACCCTGTCCATGCTCTCCCTGGGCGGCTGGGCCATCTACAACACCCTCACCCGGGGCATCGGCACCTGGGGCCTCAACAAGACCGTGGGCTGGGCCTTCGACATCACGAACTTCGTGTTCTGGGTGGGCATCGGCCACGCGGGCACCCTCATCAGCGCCATCCTCTTCCTCTTCCGCCAGCACTGGCGCACGAGCATCAACCGCGCGGCCGAGGCCATGACCATCTTCGCCGTCATGTGCGCGGGCCTCTTCCCGCTCATCCACATGGGCCGCCCCTGGGTGGGCCACTGGGCCCTGCCGCTGCCCAACACCCGTGGTCCCCTGTGGGTGAACTTCCGCAGCCCCCTGCTGTGGGACGTGTTCGCCATCAGCACCTACTTCACGGTCTCCGCCGTGTTCTGGTACATCGGCCTCATCCCGGACCTCGCCACCCAGCGGGACCGCGCCGCCGAGGGCAGCCCCAAGAAGCGCATCCTCTCCATCCTCAGCCTGGGGTGGAACGGCTCCAACAAACGCTGGACCCGCTACGAGACCGTGTACGGGCTGCTCGCCGGCCTCGCCACGCCCCTGGTGGTCTCCGTGCACACCATCGTGTCCTGGGACTTCGCCACCTCGGTGATCCCCGGCTGGCACGCCACCTTG
Organism: uncultured Solibacteraceae bacterium; assembly: GCA_964627685.1. GTDB lineage: Bacteria > Acidobacteriota > Holophagae > Holophagales > Holophagaceae > JAFDVN01. The sequence goes on from CAZVKM010000007.1 coordinate 7,125, forward strand.
TTCCCGCCCTACTTCGTGGCCGGCGCCGTGTTCAGCGGCTTCGCCATGGTGCTGTCGCTCATGATCGTGGCCCGCAAGGTCATGGACTTCGAGCACTTCATCACCAAGACCCATCTGGAGGCCATGGCCAAGGTGCTGCTCACCACGGGCATGATCGTGAGCTTCGCCTACGCCACGGAGTTCTTCATCGCCTGGTACAGCGGCAACCAGTATGAGCGGTACGTCTTCCTGAACCGCATGACGGGGCCGTTCAAGTGGGCCTTCTGGGCGATGTTCACCTGCAACGTGGTGACGCCCCACTTCCTCTGGTCCAAGAAGGTGCGCACCACCCCGTGGATCCTCTTCATCCTGAGCATCTTCGTGAACATCGGCATGTGGTTCGAGCGGTTCGTGATCATCGTGACGAGCCTCCACCGGGACTACCTGCCCTCCTCCTGGGCGGACTACAGCCCGACGTTCAACGAGGCGGCCACCTTCATCGGGACCTTCGGGCTCTTCCTCACCCTGTTCCTGCTCTTCTGCCGGGTGCTGCCCATGATCGCGGCATCGGAGGTGAAAGGAGTGCTCAAACATGGCGATCACTAATGCCGTAGCGGGAGTGCTCCTCCATCTAACGCAGCGCTGCCCCGCAGCGCCGCTCCTACTCACTCGCTGTGCTCGTTCGCAGAGACGGAGCCTCCATGGCGACCACTGACCGTTCCCTCTTCAAGGCCGCCTTCGCCGATCCGGATCAGCTCCTCGGGGCCGTGAAGCACCTGCGGGTGAAGATGGGCCTGAACGTGCTCGACACCTTCACGCCCTTCCCGGTGCACGGCATGGATGACGCGTTGGCGGTGAAGCCCAGCCGGCTCACCTGGGTCTGCGGCGGCTTCGCCATCTTGGGTTTCCTTTCCGCCATCGCCCTCCAGACCTGGACGAGCGTCGTGGACTACCCCCTCGTCGTGGGCGGCAAGCCCCTGCTCTCGGTGCCGGCCTTCGTGCCCGTGACCTTCGAGCTGACGGTGCTCTTCGCGGCCCTGGGCACGGTGTTCACCTTCCTGGCCATCAGCGGCCTGCGTCCCCGCCTCCACCCCAAGGACCTGCTTCCGGGCGTGAACGACGACATGTTCTGGCTCGTGGCCGAGTTCGGCCGTGAGGGCACCATGGAGCAGGTGCAGGCGGGGCTCGCCTCCTTCCACCCGGTGGTGTTGGAGCGGCACTTCCATGACCTGCCCGTGCCCCGGTTCCTGGATCGCCCGGTGGGTTCCGTGGCCGTGCTGGCCGCTGCCTTCCTCCCCCCGGTGGTGATGCTCGGGGCGGGTCTCTCCTTCAACCGGGACCTCACCAAGCGCGTGAAGTCGTTCGACGCCGGAATGCTGGAGCACACGGCCGTCCAGGCCTTCGACCCGAGTCCCGTGCTGGCCCGGGGCCAGGTGCTCCAGCCCCCTCCGCAGGGGACCATGCCCCGCGGCCTCACCCCCCTGGGCTTCGAGCCCGGCAAGGAGGAGGCGGCCCGTGCGGGCGCCGAGCTGAAGAACCCGCTGGAGGCTTCGGCCGCCAACACGGCCCGGGGCAAGGTGGTCTGGGATCGCGTCTGCGCCACCTGCCACGGCTTCCAGGGCAAGGGCGATGGGGCCGTCATCGGCAAGTTCCCCAACCCCCCGAACCTCCTCATCGCCAAGTACCAGGCCTACGGTGACGGCCAGATCTTCCACGTGGCCACCTTCGGCGGCCCGGAGAAGATCATGAAGGGCTTCGCCGACCAGCTGAGCCGTGAGGACCGCTGGCGGGCCGTGATGCACCTGCGGACCCTCCAGAAGGAGGCTGAGGCCGCCAAGGCCGCCGCCGAAGCGGCCAAGGCCGCCGCGAACGCGGCCGCTGAAGCTGCGAAGGCCGCTGCCGAGGCCGCGAAGGCCCCCACCCCCGGAGCCAAGCCATGAGCCATTCCATGGATGCCCACGAAGTGATGCCCGACCTGAGCCCCATCCCGGGCCTCCGGAAGCTGGGCCGGACCCTCCAGAAGTCGGCCCTCGGCCTGGTCGCCCTCGGCCTCCTCTGCCTGATCCTCGGTGGGTGGGGCAACGGGCAGCACCTCTGGGGCAACGTCCTCATCGCCGGCTACAACCTCTCCGGCGTGGGCCTGGGCGCCCTCTTCTTCCTCGCGGTGCAGGTGCTCACCTCCGCCCGCTGGAGCGACCCGATCCTCGCCCCCCTGCATGCCATGCCGCGGGTGCTCCCCTTCGCCGGGCTCCTGATGCTGAGCCTATGGTTCGGGGCCTCCCAGATCTACCCCTGGGCCATGCCGGAGTTCGCGCACAACCACCACATCCACGGCCGCCAGGCCTGGCTGAATCCGCCCTTCTTCTTCCTGCGGGTGGCGGTCTTCTTCGGCCTGTGGATCGGCGTGGGCCAGGCCCTCCTGAAGCGGCACAAGCTGGCGGCCCCTTTCATCGGTGTGTTCGCCGCCACCTTCGCCCTGGCCAGCTTCGACTGGATCATGAGCGTGCAGCCCCTCTGGTACAGCACCATCTTCGGGATCTACGGGTTCGCCGGGATGTTCGTGCAGGGCATCGCGCTGCTCACCCTGAGCGCCATCGCCCTCCGCAGGTTCGGGCTGGTCCGCGGGGTGGTCCATGCCCGCAACCATGATCTGGGCAAGCTGCTCTTCGCCTTCAGCTGCTTCTGGGCCTACATCTGGCTCAGCCAGTTCATGCTGATCTGGTACTCGAACATCCCCGAGGAAGTCGGGCCGGTGAAGACCCTGGTCACCGGCGCCTGGGCCCCCGTGTTCTACCTGAACGTGATCCTCAACTTCGTGGCCCCCTTCTTCCTGCTCATCCAGAAGCGGGCCAAGCAGGATGAGACCGTGCTCGTCTGGGCCGCGGTGATCCTCCTGACGGGCCACTGGCTGGACCTCTACCTCATGGTGTTCCCGCCCCTGACGAAGGGGGCGCCCCCGGTCTTCGGCCTCGCCGAGGTCGGCGGGATCCTGCTGACCCTGGGCTTCGGGCATCTGGCCGTGTGGTCCCGCCTGACCCGGAGCCGCCCCACGACCTGGAACGATGCCTATTCCACGGGTGCGGCCCTCATCGATGACCAGCACAAGGCGCTGCACGACCAGGTGACCTCCCTCTTCACGCTCATCGAGGGCTTCCGCCCCGGTCGGGAGAAGGAGATCGCGGGGCTCTTCAAGGCCTTCACCCTCGGCCTCAAGGAGCACATCGAGAGCGAGGCGGCCGAGATGGCCAAGGTGGGCCGGCCCCTGCCCAAGGGGCACGAACGCGCCCATCGGGACTACCTGCTCACCCTGGAGCGCCTCGTGGGTCGCGGGGACTACGGCCCGGCCAGCCATGAGGACCTCCTGAACGCCCTCGGGGAGTTCCGCCTCCACTTCGACACCCAGGAGGAGCAGGAGCTCCTGGAGCACCTGCGCAACACCCACTGAACGGAGACCCCATGGGCAATCTCGGCCTCACGGAACTGCTGCTCATCGGAGCGGTGCTGCTGCTCTTCTTCGGCCCCTCCCGGCTCCCCCAGCTGGGCCGGAGCCTGGGGCAGGGCCTCGGCGAATTCAAGAAGGCCGCGAAGGCCCTCACGGACGAACCCTGACCCCACCCGATTCACCGCCACGGGGGCCCCTGGGCCCCCGTTTCCTGTGAGAATGGCCTCTCTGGAGCCCACCGATGACCAAGCTGCCCGAACCCCCCAGTCAGTACACCGGCTTCATCGCCCGCTTCCCGAAGCTGGGAGAGGCCTGGGAGGCCATCCACGAGGCCGGGGCCGAGGGTCCCCTGGATGAGCGCACCCGGCGCCTCCTGAAGCTCGCCATCGCCATCGGCGCCCAGCGCTCGGGCGCGGTGCACAGCAGCGTCCGGAAGGCGCGGGCCATGGGCATCCCGGAGGCGGAACTGGAGCAGGTGGTGGCCCTGGCCGCGGGCACCCTGGGCCTGCCCGCCACGGTGGCCGCCTGGACCTGGCTCAACGACAAGTGAGGTCCCCCCGGAACGGAAAGGGCGCCCCTCGGGGCGCCCTTTCCGTTCCGGGACCGCTGGTCCTCAGAGTCCCTGACGCTCGTTGGCGTCCAGCTCGATGCGCAGGTGCAGCTCGGCCACGCGGGTGAGGGCGGCCTTGGCCCGGGGGCCGAGGGTGGTGCCCAGCTGGTGCATGACCTGGCGGAGTTCGGCACACGTATCCCAGAACCGGGGATCGGTGGAGGGCAGGTCGTGGGTCTTGAGGGGCATGGGGCCTCCGGACGGGCAGGGCTTGTTTCCACTCTAGGCTGGAGCAGCCGGGGATTCCTAGCATTGATTCCGGTCACATGGGTCCGGATTCTCCCGGGCCCGGGACGACGGCTCCCGCCACTCGGCCCACAGGGGCTTCCCAGGTGATGGGAATCATGGCTTAAATAGGGCCGCCCTTGCATCATTCCCTGGAACCCTTTCCCAAGGAGGCCCCATGGCCCGCAAGTCCCTCACTCTCCTGGCGATCCTCGGGATCGTCGCCCCCCTCTCCGCCACCATGCCCCTGGTCAAGAAGGCCCAGGCCGCCGGCTTCACCGATGTGAAGAACTGCCAGTCCTGCCACATGGACAAGATGCCCAAGAAGGGCGAGAAGCTCGAGTTCAACGACATGGGCAAGTTCCTGGTGGAGCAGAAGGCCAAGCACAAGGCCACCGAAGTGGACGTGGCCTGGCTGAAGGACTACAAGGCCAAGAAGTAGGCCTCGTTCGATCCAAGGGAAGGGCCCGGTCGCACCGGGCCCTTCCCTTGTCCGCGCTTCAACCGGGAGCGATCGGGCCGTGGGGGATCCCGGGGTGAATGAAAAAGGGGCCCGGTCTCGGACCGGGCCCCTTTCCGTTCAGGCGGTGCTTCAGGCGGGCCAGGTGGCCTTGGCCTTGTCCCACCAGGTGCCCTTCCAGGTGCCGAAGTCGTAGCGCTCCCCTTCGGCCCGGGTGTAGTACCAGTAGTTGATGGCGGTGGCGACGATGTAGAAGACCATGGCGCCCCAGAAGAAGGCCCTGGGCGTGCCCGTGGCGCTGATGCTGGTCGAGATGAGGGTGCTGAAGATGAAGGGCCCGAAGGCGGCCCAGGCGCCGGTCCAGCCCAGGATCTGCGCGCCCTGGCGGGGGTTGAACGCGAAGATGATGGGGTACTGGCGGAAGGTGGCGAAGTTCCCGATGCCGCTCATGAGGAACATGAAGAGCATGATCCAGAGGAATCCGCTGAACTGGGCCAGGGAGGTGGGGGCGAGGTAGCCGCCGAAGATCAGGGCGAGGCAGCCCGCGATGAGGCCCAGGCCGCTGAGCTGGGTCCAGAGGCTGCCGCCGAAGCGGTCGGCCAGGGGGCCCCCGATGAAGCGCACGGAGGAACCCACGAGGGGGCCCAGGAAGGCGTACTTGAGGGGATCGGGCCCCCCGGGGAAGCCCCCGTAGAGCTTCTTGATCAGCAGGGGGAAGACCATGGAGAGGCCGGAGAAGCTGCCGAAGGTCATCACGTAGGTGATCACGCAGAACCAAGCGTGCTTGTTGTCCGTCATGTTCTTCAGCATCTCGCCCACGGCGGGCTTCCTGCCGGGGATGCTCCGGAGGAAGAGGGTGCAGAGCACGCCGGCGAGCACCAGGTAGGGCAGGTACCAGAAGGCGGCGTTCTGCAGCCAGATGCTCTTGGTGACGGCCCCCTTCACGAAGCTCTGGGGGCCCCCGAAGGCGGAGACCAGCGGGAAGCCGATGATCCAGGGCGTCACGAACTGCACGACGCTCACGCCGAAGTTGCCGATGCCCGCCTGGAGGCCCATGGCGGTGCCCTGCAGGCGCTTGGGGAAGAACATCGAGGTGGAGGGCATGTAGGAGCTGAAGTCGCCCCCGCCCATGCCGCAGAGGAAGGCGATGATGAGGAAGTGCTGGTAGGGCGTGGCGGGGTTCTGCACCGCGAAGCCCAGCCACAGCATGGGGAAGAGCTTCAGGAAGGTGGCCATCGTCACCGTCATCCGCGTCCCGTAGATGGGGATGAGGAAGGTGTGGATGAGGCGGAGGATGCCGGCCGAGAGGCCGGGCATGGCCGTGAGCCAGAAGAGCTGGCTGTCGGTGAACTTGAAGCCGATGCCGCCCAGGCGCACCGTCACGGCGCTGAACACGAACCAGGTGGCGAAGGAGGCGATCAGGGAGAACGTCGTGATGCCCAGGGTCAGCCAGGCGCGCGACTTGCCTTCCGATTCCCAGAAGGCCTGATCTTCGGGTTCCCAACGGGTCAGCCAGGTCATGTGAGCTCCAGTGCGGGGGAGAAGGGGGAGGGCCCCGAGCGGGGCCCTCTCATGGTTGAAAGGTCAGTCGAGGTCGGCAGCGGTGGCGTGTCGGCGTTCCTCGCCGAAGGACTCCAGGGCCTTGCCGTGGGCCCCCACCCAGGAGGTGGTCCAGCGGCGGTCCACCAGGGCCAGGGCCCCGAGGGCCAGCGCGGTGAGGGCCACGCCCGAGAGGAACCCGGGCGTGAAGGACCCCATGTTCTGCTTGCCCAGGCCCATGAAGTAGGGGAGGAAGCCCCCGGCGAGCGCGCCCACCTCGCCGATGAGGCTGGAGGCCACGGCGGTGTCGCCGCGGAAGCGGAGGGGCACCAGCTGGAACACGGCGCCGTTGCCCGCGCCCATGGCGGCGAAGGTGACGATGAGGATGGCCACGGAGACCAGGGGGTTCGCGGGCAGGGTGGCGGCGAGGCCCACCGTCGCGAGGATGATGCCGCAGAGCCAGTAGAGCAGGCGGATGCCGCCCAGGTGATCGGAGAGCCAGCCGCCCGCCACGCGCAAGATGGAGGCCACGATCACGATGGCCGCGGAGTACTTGCCCACGCTGGCCTTGGGGATGCCGTACTGGTCGCCGAAGAACACGGGCAGGAAGCTGCTGAGGCCGATGAAGCCACCGAAGGTCACGGAATAGATGAGGTTGAAGATCCAGGCATCGCGGTTCCAGAGGATCTTCACGTAGTCCATGAGGGGCTTCTTGGCCTCACGGTCGCTGGGCTCCTGGGCGAAGATGAGCAGGAGGAGGAAGGCCAGGCCCATGGGGATCATGGCCCAGCCGTAGACCATCTTCCAGCCGTAGACCTTGGCCATGGGGGGCGCGAGGAGCAGGGCCAGCACGGTGCCGCTGTTGCCGGCGCCGGCGATGCCCATGGCCAGACCCTTGAACTTGGCGGGGAAGGAGCCGGAGCCGAGCGAGAGGGCGACGCCGAAGGAGGCGCCCGCCACCCCCAGCGCCACGCCCATGCCCAGCACGTGGTTGTAGCTGGACACGAACTTCCACCCGAAGAAGAGGCAGCCGAGGATGATGCCCATCTCCAGGAGGGCCGCGTTCTTCCGGCCGATGTACTGGGAGAGGATGCCCAGGGGGAAGCGCATGAGGGCCCCGGCCCACACGGGCACCGCCACCATGAAACCCTTCTGGGCCGCTGTCAGGTGGAACTGCTCGGCGATGAAGAGGGCCATGGCCCCATTCAGCACCCAGATGGCGAAGCAGAAGTCGAAGTAGAGGAAGGAGGTGAGCAGGGTCGGCATGTGGCCCGACTTGCGGAACTCCTTGAAGGTGGCGAGGAAGGACATGGGGGCCTCTTGGGACGGTCCGGGATCCGGTTCGCAGGGGCCACCCGTCGTCACCGGGGCCCTGGCTAAAATAAGGATGAGTTAGTCCGAATTAGATACAAGTCACAGGGGGGAAGGTTTGACGGTCATCACGTCAGGGTTTGTCCTACAAGTTTGGGCCCAAGGGGCGGGCCTGTCATGGTGATCCGGTGCATATGCCGCGCTGGCCCTCTGCGACCGCCTTCCGGACCGTGCGGGGGCGGTTGGTGCTCCTGGCCTGCCTTGCCACCCTGCCGGCCTTCCTCTTCGTGCTCGTGGTGGCGGCCCAGGCGCGGGGGGCGGCCCTGCGCCAAGCGGAGCGTGAAGTCCGCTATGTGGTGGACCTGGCCTCCCGGGAGCACGCCCACCAGGTGATCGGGGCGGAGCGCCTCCTCCACCGCCTGGGCCAGGACTTCCGGGGCGGGGAGGCGGCCTTCGGGACCCTGGAGCGGATGTTGCCCGCCATGCTGAGCGGGTTCCCCCAGTGCGCGAACCTCGGAGTGCTCACCCCGGAGGGCGGGCTGCGCTCCAGCGTCGTTCCCCCGGCCCACCCCGTGGACATGCGGGACAACCCGGCCTTCCGGGGGGCCCTCCACGCGGAGGGGACCGTGCTCGGGCGCTACCAGGTGGGCCCCATCGTCCAGCGTCCCGTGCTCCTCCTGGCCCATGCCCTCCGGGGCCCGGGGGCGAAGGTCGAAGGCGTGCTCTTCGCGGCGCTGGACCTGGCCTGGCTGGACCAGTTGGCGCGCCAGGCCCATCTGCCCCCCCGCTTCGCGCTCCTGCTGGCGGATGGGGAGGGGCGTGTGCTGGCCAGCTCCGAGGGGGAGGGCCCCCGGGTGGCCGCGGCGGGGGACTTCCTGCCGGACCTGCGGGGGCTGCTGGAGCGGGGGCGGGGACTGGACCTCCGGAAAGGTCAGGATGGCCAGCGCCGCCTCTTCGCGGCCGCCCCCCTCGAAGGGGTGCCGGACCTCCACGTGGCCGTGGGGGTGCCCGAAGGCGAAGTGGTGGGCCAGGCGAACCGCGCCTTCACCCGGGCGGCGATCGCCCTCGCGGCCCTCACCCTCCTGGCGGTGGCCTCCTCCATCGCCGCGGCGGACCTTTCCGTGCTCCGGGACGTCCGGCAGCTGGCCCGGGCCACGCGCCTCTTCGGCGCCGGCGACATGTCGGTCAGGGCCCCGGTGTCGGCCGCGCCAGGGGAGTTCCAGGACCTGGCGCTCGCCTTCAACGGGATGGCCGACGCCCTGATCCAGCGCCACCAGGAGGCGCTCGACGCCCGGGACCAGCTGCGGGCGCTCTCCCATCGACTCCAGGCCGCCCGGGAGGAGGAGGGTGCCCGGATCTCCCGGGAACTCCACGACCAGCTGGGGCAGGAACTGACCGCCCTCAAGTTGGACCTCAGTCGGATCCGCCGGCAGCTCGGGCAGGCCTGCCCGCCCACGGCGGAGGGGCCCGTGGGGGAGGCCCTGGGTCAGATGGCGGCCCACCTCGACGAGTGCGTCGAATCGGTGCGCCGCATCGCCTCGGAGCTCCGCCCCAACGTGCTGGACCGGCTGGGCCTCGGCCCGGCCCTCGAGTGGCTGGCCCGGGAGTTCGAGCGTCGCACCGAGGTTCCCTGCCTCTGGGAGGGCGCCGATCCCACCTCGGACCTGGAGCCCGGCACGGCCACGGCCCTCTTCCGGGTGACCCAGGAGGCCCTGACCAACGCGGCCCGCCATGCCCGGGCCCACCTCGTCCAGATCGGCCTGGGGACGGAGGGCGGGGACCTCGTCCTGACGATCCAGGATGACGGCGTGGGCTTCCCGGTCCAGGACGGGAAGGAGTCCCTGGGCCTCCTGGGCATGCGGGAGCGCATCCGGCTCGTGGGCGGGGACCTGGCGGTGGAGAGCGGCCCGCGGGGCACCCGCGTCGTGGCCCGGGTGCCCCGGGCGGGAAGGGGGGACTGATCATGCGCATCCTGCTGGTGGACGGTCACACCATCCTCCGGTCCGGACTCCGCCGCATCCTGGAGGATGAGTTCCCCGGCCTCGGGTTGGGGGAGGCCGGCCACGCGGAGGAGGCCCTGGCCCTGCTCCGGGAAGGGCCCTGGGACCTGGTGCTCCTGGATGTCTCCCTGCCCGGACGCAGCGGACTGGACGCCCTCCCGGAGATCAAGGCCCTCCATCCCCGCCTGCCGGTGCTCATGCTCAGCATGTTCGGGGAGCAGCAGTTTGCGGTGCGCGCGCTGAAGGCCGGGGCCGCCGGCTACCTCACGAAGGAGCGGGCCGCGGAGGAGCTGATCCTCGCCCTCCGTACCGTGCTCGGGGGACGGCGCTACGTGAGCGCCTCCCTGGCGGAGCAGTTGGCGGCCCAGGTGGCCCTGGACCGGGACCGGGCGCCCCATGAGCGCCTGTCCGCCCGGGAGTTCGAGGTGTTCCGCCGCATCGCCGCCGCCAGAGGGGTGACGGAGATCGCGGAGGAGCTGGGCCTCTCGGTGAAGACCGTGAGCACCTACCGCACCCGCATCCTCGAGAAGATGGAGATGGGCTCCAACGCGGAGCTGATGCAGTACGCCATCCGTCAGGGGCTCGTGGAGGTGGGGCCGTAGGACGGACGCCGACGGGCGCCCTTCCGGAGATTCCCGGGGGGCTGTGGGCCGACCACCGCTGACGTGCGGCGGGGCGGGGCGCCACCTTGGGACCTGGGCGGTCCGGAGGCCGCCGGGGAGTTCCGCCATGGCCGGAAGGGACCGATCGCAGGGGGAGGGGGGCGTGTACCCCCCGGCCATCCGCGCCGCGCTGGGGGCGGGGATCGCGGACCTCCACCCCGCCTACTTCGCCATGGTGATGGCCACGGGGGTGCTGGACGTGGCCTGCCGTCTCCTGGGGGTTCGCCTCCTGGCCGAACTCCTCTTCTGGCTCAACCTCGTCGCCTACGCCCTGCTCTGGCTGGCCACCTTGGCCCGCCTGGTGCGTTTCCCGGGGCGATTCCTCGCGGATGGCCAGGATCACCAGCGGGGCCCCGGCTACTTCACCACCGTGGCGGCCACCTGCGTCGTCGGGGTCCAGTTCGTGGTGCTCCGGCAGGCGGCCGTTGTCGCCAGGGGCCTCTGGTGGGTGGCCCTGGGCCTGTGGCTCATCTGCATGTACTCGATCTTCTCGGGCCTCACCGTGAAGGAACGGAAGCCCTCCCTGGAGGATGGCATCAACGGCGGGTGGCTCACCGCCGTGGTGGCCACCCAGTCCCTGGCCATGCTCGGCAGCCTCGTGCCACCGGCACCGGGCTGGACCCCCGATGCCACGGCCTTCCTCCTGCTCAGCTTCTGGCTCTGCGGGGGGATGCTCTACATTTGGATGATCAGCCTGATCTTCTACCGCTACACCTTCCTCCGCTTCCTGCCCTCGGATCTGATGCCGCCCTATTGGATCAACATGGGCGCCATGGCCATCTCCACCCTGGCGGGCACGTTGCTGGTGAAGGCCGCGCCTGGCTCGTCCCTCCTCAGTTCGCTGCTGCCCTTCCTCAAGGGCCTCACGCTCCTCTACTGGGCCACCGCCACCTGGTGGATCCCCATGCTGCTCATCCTGGGGGTTTGGCGCCACGTCACCCGCCGGGTGGCGCTCATCTACGATCCGCTCTATTGGGGGGCCGTCTTCCCCCTCGCGATGTACACCTCCGCCACCTACCGGTTGTCCGAGGTGCTGGGCCTCCCCTTCCTGGTGGCCCTCCCCCGCCTGTCCATCGTGGCGGCGCTCACCGCCTGGCTGCTCACCTTCCTGGGCCTCGCCCTGTCCCTCGTCCGGTCCCTCCTCGGGGTCCTGGCGGCGGTCCCGGCGCGGACCTCCAAGGGCACGGCCGGGCTGGCCCGTCCCGCATCCTCCTGAGGAGACCGACATGCCCCACGCCTCGACCCACCCCCTCCCCCGAACGGCCGCCGTGCCCGCACCGTCCGTCCGCCCCGCCCTCGCCCGGGGCGAGCGGGGGCGCCTGATGATCCTGTGGGGCTGGTTCGCCACCATGGTGGGCATCGGCTGCTATTGCCGGGCCACCTTCACGTTGCCCCCGGAGGCGGAGCTCATGGAGACCTTCACCCGCACCGGGTCCCTGGGCTGGGCCGCGGCGCTCCTCATGGGTGGAGGCGTCCTGATGTGGCTGGCGGGCAACCTCCTCTACCTGCGGGAGGCCATGGATGCGCCGGCCCCGGAAAGGAACTGAGGGGTCGGCGGGCCTCAGTCCTGGTCCAGGTCCGGGGCCTTGAAGGCGAGGAACAAGGCCACGGCCGTGAGGGTGAGGGAGACGAAGAAGCTTCCCGGCAGGATGGCGCGGTAACCGTCGAGAACCGCTCCGAGGACGGTTTCGAAGAGGTACAGCTGGATGGCCAGGATGATGAGGGCGGTGGCCAGGGCGGCATCGCTCAGGTGGGCCTTCCGGGGCAGCTTCCGCATCAGGCCTCCTTCCCGGCGCCGCCGGGTTCCGTGGGCTTGGGCAGGTCGCCCACCGCGCGGACACGGCCCTCCGCATCCACCTGGAGGGCGATGCCGGCCAAGGGGCGGGTGGGCGGACCCTGCACGGGGAAGCCGCGGTCCGGCTCGAAGTAGCCCAGGTGGCAGGGGCACTCCAGGCGCTGGCCGTCGAAGCGCACGGCGCAGCCCAGGTGGGTGCAGGTCTGGCGATAGGCCTTCAGCTGCCCGTCGGGGGTGCGGAGGAGGATGCAGCGGTCGTCCGCATCCCGGAAGGTGAAGAGCCGGCTCTCCCCGGGTTTCAGGGACTCGGCGCCCTCCAGGGGCACGGGGACGGGATGGGTCCCCTCCCCGGGGGCCCCTTCCAGGGGACGTTTGCGGGCCCAGAGGTAGCCGATGCCGGCGGTGAATCCGGCGCTCACGATGGCGAGGAACCGGGCGAACTCCCGGCGGGAGTAGCGGCTCTCCTCGTGAAGATCCAAGGGGAAGGCCCGACGCCAGAAGGACTTGGCCATCTCACCACCCCCCTTCGGCCAGGAGCAGGGCCGCATCCAGGTGCAGGGGCGTCTCCGGGTCCGGCACCATGAGCGCATTGCGGGTCTTCACCTTGAGGGCGCCCACCGTGAATTCGCGCACGGGCTTGTTCTGGCGAAGGGCGCTGATCTCGTGCTTGGGGACGTAGAGCAGGGCCTGGCTGGGGCAGACCGTGGCGCACATGGGCTTGTGGCCCTCGCTGGTGCGGTCGTAGCAGAGGTCGCACTTGAGCATCTGTTCGAGGCCCGAGAAGACGATGGGTACGCCGAAGGGGCAGCTCAGCTCGCAGTTCTGGCAGCCGATGCAGCGGGGCTTCTGGGAGCTGTGCACCACGCCGTCCTCGACGCGCTCGACGGCGTCGGCGGGGCAGACCTGGGCGCAGATGGGATCCTCGCAGTGCATGCACACCGTGGGGGCGGTCTGGGTGGAGTTGAGGCGGTCCATCTCGTCGAGGTGGATCATGGGCCGACCCTTGTGGGTGCCGCACTCCGCGCAGGCGCCCACGCAGGACTTGCAGCCGATGCAGCGCTGGGGGTCGATGAAGAAACCGTACTCGTCGGAGACCATCAGAACACTCGCTCGGGCAGCACGGGCTGGTTGGTGCGGGCCTCGAAGGCCATGCGCTGGAGTTCCGCCAATTCGGGACTGAACCGGTCCTTCGTCGTCTTCCGGATCCGGCAGGCGCTCACCTTGAACTCCGGGATCTTGCTCTGGGGATCCAGGTGTCGGGCCGTGAGGCGGTTGGCGGAGAGTCCGCCGGCCCAGTGGTAGGGGATGAAGACGGTGTCGGGGCGGATGGTCTTCACGAGCTTGGCGGGAAGCACCAGGGCGCTGCGCCGGCTCGTGATCTCCACGGCGTCCCCGTCCTGGATGTCGAAGCGCTCGGCGAGCCTGGGGTGGATCTCCAGGTAGGGGTGGGGGCACTGCTCCACGAGGAAACCGATGCGCCGGGTCTGGGTGCCGCTGAGGAAGTGGAAGACCGTGCGGCCCGTGGTGAGCCACACCGGGAACTCCGCATCCACCACCTCCATGGCGGGGCGCCAGGGGGTGGCCTGGATGTGGGCCTTGCCGTCCGCATGGTAGAAGCGGCCCCCCTCGAAGAGGCGCGGGGTGCCGGGGTGGCCGTCCGTGGGGCAGGGCCAGAAGACGCCCTTCTCCTCCTCCACGCGCTTCCAGGTGATCCCGTTGTAGTCCGCGGTGCCTCCCGAGGAGGCGCGGCGCAATTCATTGAAGATGTCCTCGGGGCCCTTGAAGTGGTCGAAGTACTTCCCCCGACCCAGGCGCCGGGCGATCTCCAGCTGGATGGCCCAATCGGGGCGGGCGTCCCCGGGCGGCTCCACCGCCTTGTTGAGCTTGATGACCCGGCCCTCGGCGGAGGTGGAGGTGCCTTCGTCCTCCTCGTGCAGGGCCGAGGGCAGCACCACGTCCGCGTGCTGGGCGCTCTCGCTGAGGAAGAAGTCCAGGCAGACGAAGAACTCCAGGCGGGAGAGGGCCTCCCGGGTGAACTCCGTGTCCGGCAGGCTCACCAGCGGGTTGAAGCAGAGGAGCATGAGCCCCTTGATCTCACCCGCGTGGATGGCGTTCATGATCTCCTGGGCGCTGAGGCCCTTGCGGGGCAGCTCCTCGTCCGTGCAGCCCCACACCCTGCAGACGTGGGCGCGGTGCTCGGGGTTCTCGATGTCCCGGTTGCCCGGGAGCTGGTCGCACTTGTGGCCCTGCTCGCGGCCGCCCTGCCCGTTGCCCTGGCCCGTGATGGTGGCGTAGCCGCAGAAGGGCCTTCCGATGCGGCCCGTGGCGAGGACGAGGTTCTGGGCCGAGAGGCAGTTCTCCACACCCTTGCTCTGGTGCTCAATGCCGCGGGCGTGCAGGAGGAAGCTCGTCTTCGCCTCGCCCCACATGCGGGCGGCCTTCTCGATGGCCTCCACGGGCAGGCCCGTGAGGCCGCTGGCCCACTCGGGGGTGCAGCCCTTCACGGCCTCGAGGGCGGCCTCGAAGCCGGTGGTGTGGGCGTCCAGGAAGGCGCGGTCCACCAATCCCCACCTGTCCAGCAGGTGCAGCACGGCGTTGGTGAGGGCGAGGTCCGAGCCCGGCTTGAGGGGCAGCATGAGGTCCGCCGTGCGGCCCAGGGGCGTGATGCGGGGATCGACCATGATGAGCTTGGCGCCGCGGTCCCGGGCCCGCCAGATGTAGTCCGTGGTGATGGGGCTGCACTCGGCGATGTTGGAGCCCTGAACCCAGATCACCTCGGCGTCCTCGATGTCGGCCCAGCTGTTGCCGGCGCGGTCGATGCCGAAGGTCTTCTTGTTGGCGGTGCCGGCGCTCACCATGCAGAGGCGTCCGTTGTAGTCCAGGTTCTTCGTGCCGAGGCCCAGGCGCGCGAACTTGCCCGTGAGGTAGCTCTTCTCGTTGGACATGGAGACGCCCGAGAGCACGGCGAAGGCGTCCTTGCCGTACTTGCCCTGGATGTCCTGGATGCCCCTTACGACGCGATCCATGGCGGCGTCCCAGCTGCTCTCCTGGAAACCCTGCTCCGTGCGCATGAGGGCCTTCGTGAGGCGGTCCGGGTGGTTGCCCTGGAGGTAGCGCTTCACGCCCTTGGGGCAGAGCTTGCCTTCGTTGAAGGGGAAGTCCTCCCAGGGTTCGAAGCCGATGACGTCGTTGCCCTTCACCTTCAACAGGATGCCGCACTGCTGGCCGCAGAAGCAGCAGTGGGTCTTCACGAGCTTGTCGGGTTCGGGATCGGCGTCCCAGCCGCCCGGGGGGGCCAGGTTGAGGTGGGGGCCGTAGGTGGTGCGGAGGGCCTCGAGGGTGAGGGGGGTGCGCGCCATCTCAGGACCTCATCGTGGTGGGATCGTCGATGGGCAGGACCATCTCCGGGGCGTCGTGGAAGGGGTCGAAGGCGCCGCCCAGGCGCACGCTCTGGGCCTTGGCCATGAGGCGGCGCTTGCACCTGGGGCAGAGATCCAGGTGGTGGACGGTCGGCGAGTGACGGGCGGCGTCCAGGTCCAGGTGGGTGAAGAGGGCCTCCAGATCCCGGCGCTGGTTGGCGCGGATGAAGGGCGTTCCGCAGGCCTTGCAGGGCAGGCGGCCCTCGGCCTCGCCGTCGGCCTTGTAGAAGCTCACGCCCAGCTGGGCGGGGCGCTGCACGATGTGGAAGAGCTTGCCGAAGGGGAGGCTCAGGAGCAGCAGGATCACCGTGAGCTGGTGGAGGTAGGCGAGGGTCCCGAAATTGCGGCCGTGGAGGAATTTCTCGGAGGCCGTGAGCATGAGGCCCGTGAGGCTCACCGCCAGGAGGAGCAGGAGGGGGGCGATGTCCAGGTCGAAGCGCTGGGTGGCCATGTCCCCTTCGTCCTGCCGGCGGCGGATGAAGGCGAGCACGCAGCCGGCGATGACCATGAAGGCGGCCACGTCCAGCACGTGGAAGGTGAACCAGGCCACGGGGGAGTCCAGGGGGAAGTCCCCGGCGGGGAAGCCGAAGACCCAGGCCTGGTAGCGGGAGACGTCGAGGCCGTGGGAGGTGAAGCGCACCCAGCCGAAGACGAGGGGGAAGGTCACGGCGAAGCCCAACAGGCAGCCCCAGGCGATGAGGGCGTGGGCCCCCCAGCGCTTGAGGGAGCGCCGCTCGATGAATCGCTGGAGGAAGAGCTGGTCCAGGGCCAGGAGCAGGAGCTTGGGCACGGCCAGGAGCCCCCGGGGGGTCAGGAGCCGGGCCACGCTGTGGCGGAAGTACATGGCCGTGGCGGGCCGCTCGACCCAGGACCAGTAGCGGTAGGCGATGCCGAAGATGGCGAAGAGGGCCGACAGGAGGTAGCCCAGGAGGGCGGGGTCCAGCCAGCGCCCCCCGCGGCTGCCGGCGGCCACCGCGGCCACCACGAGCATCAGGGTGAGGAGGGCCCTCAGCAGCGGCCGGGGCTGCAGGTCCAACCGGGAGAGGAGGCCGTCGCGTCGCATCTGGAATCCAGAGTCACAGGATCCGCCGATTAATTCCAGATGCAACAGTCTTTATGGAATTCCGGAAATATGTCCGAGATCACGCCTTGTGAGGGCCCTTGAGGCCGGCGACCCCCGGATTCACGGCGAAGCCCCGGCGGAGGGTCACCAGTTGCAGGTCCCGGATGGTGGCGTTGGTCATGGAGGAGGCCATCTGCTCCTTCACCGCGGTCCAGGCATCGTGCATGGGGCAGGGCTGCTCGTTGGAGCACTCGGGGAAGCCCATGACGCAGGCCTTGAAGGCCTCCTCCCCATCCAGGAGGTGGACCACCTCCTCCACGGTGATCTTGTGGGTGGGCCGGGCCAGCCGGAAGCCGCCCTTGGGCCCGCGGACGCTCTCGAGCATGCCCCCCTGCACGAGGCTCTGGAGCACCTTGGCCAGGTAGGGGCCGGGAAGGCCCAGCTGCTCCGCCAGGTCCTTGGCCATGACATAGCCCTCGTCATCGGGAAGGGCGGCCAGGGCACGGAGGGCGTAGGCGGAGGCGGAGGAGAAGATCATGGGAAGAGGGTACCGGAGTACCCGATCCCTTGAAGGGGTTTCACCCCAGGGCTTCCAGACCGAAATCTCCGGTGAGCTCCTCGACGAGCTCCCGGACGGAGACCATCTCCCGGAGTCGCCAACCATTGGCCCCGGTGAAGTAAAGCCCCTTGTCCTCGTCGCCCCGGAAGGCATCGGCCAGCCGGTCCGCGATGCAGTACCCGGCCCCCCGGGCCCCTTCTCCGCGGCTGCAGGGCAGGAGGCAGTGGCTGATGCACTTGATGGCGGGGGCGGAGCCGTCGGCCACGTGGTCCAGGAGCGGGGTGTGGACCGCCCGGGCGGGCATGCCCACGGGGCTCTTGATGAGGCCGATGTCCTCGGCGCGGGCACGCAGGATCACGTCCTTGAAGTGGGGGTCCGCATCGCACTCGTGGGTGCCGATGAAGCGGGTGCCCATCTGCACGCCGCCCGCGCCCAGGGCCAGGAAGCGGCGGATGTCCGCCCCATCCCAGATGCCCCCGGCGACGATGACGGGGAAGGTGCCCCAGAGATCCCGCTCGGCCAGCACCTCCGGGAGGGTGGCCTCCAGGGAGAAGGCCGGATCGTCGCACTGCTCCACGGAATAGCCCTGGTGGCCGCCGGAGAGGGGACCCTCCAGCACCACGGCATCCGGGAGCCGGTGGTATTTGCGCTCCCAGGTCTTGCAGAGCAGCTTCAGGGCCCGGGCGGAGGAGACGATGGGCACGATGGCCGCATCGGGGCCGGCCAGCTCCGGGAGCTTCATGGGCAGCCCGGCGCCGCTGATCACCAGCTGGGCGCCGGCCTCCACCCCCTCGCGGACGACGCGTTCGTAGTCCTCGATGGCGCAGAGGGCGTTGATGCCCACGGCGCCGCGCCCCTTGGCGCGGTCCCGGGCCTCCCGGATGAGGCGGGCCAGGGCGGGGCCGTGGTTGAGGTTCCCGGGGCCCACGGGGCGGCCCGCGGCGAAGGTGACGCCCTCCGGGTGGCCGTAGGCGGTGCCGATGGCGCTCACGATGCCCACGCAGCCGGTCTCCGCCACGGCGCCGGCCAGCCGGGACCAGGACACGCCCACGCCCATGCCGCCCTGGATGATGGGGTAGGGCAGGTCCAGCTTGCCGATGCGCAGGCGGGGCAGGGGTTCGACCCCGGACTGCAGGGCCCGGGGCAGCTTCGCCTCCAGGCGCTCCCGCAGCTCGGCGAAGAGCCCACCGGCCTCGCGGAGGGCCTTGGGGGAGCGGATGCGGAACCCGCTGAAGCCGCGCTTCAGCTGCTCCCGCCAGTCCTCCAGCGTGGCGTCCACGGTGGCGATCATGGGGAGGGAGCAGGAGGCGCGGAAGGACTCGAACCAGCGGCCGAGGTTCTCCAGCACGAGGGCGTCGGGACGGCTCTGGGCGGCGGCGGCGGCCTCCGCCTCCCCGCTGGCCAGGGCGAAGCGGCGGAAGCCCAGCTCGGACCAGGCCCGGCGCCAGGCCTCCGGCACCTCGGGCCCGCTCAGCAGGAAGGTGGCGCCCTCCGCCCGGGCGGCTTCCAGGGCGGCCCGGGCCTCGCTGCGCAGGCCCCGCACGTCCACGCCGAACATCCCCTCGGCCCGGGACCGCAGCGCCCGGATGCGGGCCCGCACCGCCTCGGCATCGGGGAAGGCGGGCAGTCGCAGGAGCCCCGCGCCGCCGGCCTGGGCGAAGGCGTCGGCGAGCCGGTCATCCCCTTCCGGGAACCAGCCCTGGAGCATCGGCAATTCGGGGGAACCGGGGAAAAGGGCGGTGGTCATGGGCATTCCTAGCGGAGAAGGCTGAGCAGGACGCCACTCAGGGTGAGGTGGAGCAGTTCCTCCACGCCCGCGGTGCGGGGGCCGGGCTCCCGGGCCACGAGGCGGCGGTGGAGGAAGGGGCGCACGAGCCCGAGGACGCACCAGAGGGCCCAGAGCTTGGAGACGGGGGGGGGCAGGAGGAAGGCGGCGCCGAAGGCGAGGGCCTGCCAGGCCAGGGCGCGGATGAGGTCGGAGCGGTCCAGGGGCCCCTTGAGCCGCAGGCGCACGAAGGCCAGGCTCGCCAGCAGGGTGGGGGCGAGGGGGACCCAGACACGCAGGGCCTCGGCGAGGGGCGCGCCTTCCACCTGGAGCATGGCGGGCAGGAGGAAGCTGAAGGCCAGGGCGCCGAGGGCCTCGGGGATCCAGCTGCGCTGCTCCTTCCGGGGCCGGGCCAGGGCCAGGGTGGCGAGGAGGGCCGCCGCGCCGAGCCAGGGCAGGGCGGCCCAGGCCTGGCGGGCGGCCAGGTAACCCAGGGCCACGGCGGCGCCCAGGGCCGGCAGGACCGCGGCGGAGGGCACCCGGGCGCCGGCCTTCAGGCGGGCCAGAGGCTCCCGCATCAGGAGCCCCGAGAGGCCCAGCAGGGCGATGGCCCCGGCCGCGGGGCCGGGGCGGAGGGCCAGGCTCACGCCCACGGGCAGGAGCAGCAGGGCCCAGGTGCCGTGCTCCGCAGGCAGCAGGGCGCGGAATTGGAAGGGCGCGCGCTTCGGACTCATGCCAGCACCTCCGCCAGGGCGGCCCTCAGCTGGCCGCGATAGAAGGCCTTCAACCCGGGGTCGGAGACGAAGGGCGTCATCATCGTGGAGCGTAGCACCAGCAGCTGGGCCTCCCCCTCCCAGGCCGCGGGGTCCGCGCCCAGCCGGGTGAGGAAGGGCTTCACGCCGGGGCCGTGGGTCGCGGCGCGCAGGAGGGTGCTGGTGAAGGAGAAGGGGCCCTGCCCCGCGGGATTGAAGGCGGCGAGCACCTTGGCGCTGAGGGCGCTGAGGTCCGCGAGGGTGCAGGGGCCCCCCTCGGTGAAGGCGAAGAGGATCACGTCCAGGTCCGGCGGGGCGAGGAGGTGGGCGGTGGCCCGGCCGAAGGTCTGGCCGTCCAGCAACTCAGCCATGCCACGGGAGGTGCGGAGGCTCTCGCCGAGGATGCGGCCGTAGCCCGCGGCGTCCAGGCTCACGGCGCGGTGGGCCATCCAGCAGGCGGCCACCGCGGCACCGGGGCGGCTGCCCTCCAGGGCGTAAGTGCCGGGATGCTCCGGGTTCCCCTGGTTGATGTAGGCGGCGGGGCTCGCCACGGCCGTGCGCACCCGCTTGTCCTTGAAGGCGATGGCGCCCGCGGGGTAGGGGATGTAGCCGAGCTTGTGGGGGTCCACCGTGGCCCCGTCCACTTCCGCGAGGGCCGCGAGGGCGTCCCGCTGGGCCTCGGTGGCGTCCGGCACGAGCTGGCGGAGGCCCGCCAGGTCGAGCAGGCCGCCCTCGGGGTCCCGCACCAGGGCCCGGGCGTAACCTCCGTAAGCGGCATCGGCGTGGATGAAGAAGGTGGCGCCGTGCCGGGCGCGGAAGGCCTCCCGGGCGGCGAGGACCTCCGGAAGCGGATCGAGGCCACCGCCCTCGGTGGTGCCCACCACGGCCACGCAGGCGAGCACGGGGCGGCCTGCGGCGGCGAGTTCCTCCAGCTTGGCGGCGAGGTCCCGGGGGTCCATGCGCAGGGCGGCGTCCACGGCCACCTTCACCAGCGCCCGGGGGGGCATGCCGAGGAGGTCCACGCTCTTGGCCCAGGAGTAGTGGGCGGTGCTGGGCACGAGGACGGCCCAGTCGGGCTCGGGGCCCTCGGGTGCGGAGCCCGCCAGCAGTTCCTCCAGGGTGAGGCGGCCGAAGGCGGCGCCGCCGCGGCGGGCCAGGTTCCGGTAGGCCCACAGGGCCTCCAGGTTGGCCACGGTGCCGCCGCTGCAGAGGTGGGCGAAGCCCGTCGCCGGATCGAAGCCGAGGAGCTCGCAGAGGTCCCGGCCCACCTCCACCTCCAGCTCGCTCGTGACGGGGCTGGCCTCCTGGGCCACGTTGTTGGGGTTGTAGAGCATCGCGGCCAGGTATCCCACCTGGGCGGGCAGGAGGGTGTCGCCCACCATGTGCCCCAGGTAGCGGGGGCTGTGCACCGGGGCGGATCCCTTGAGGCGGGCCAGGAGGCGCCGCAGGGCGGCCTCGGTGCGGGCCTGGGTCATGCGGAAGTCGGGCTCCAGCTGGACCACGGGGTCCACGGCATCGGGATCGCCGGGATGGAAGCTCCGCCGCCAGTGGACGTGGTCCCGGACCGCGTCGAGGAACCACCGCTCCTGGGCATCGGCGTTCTGGCCCTGGGGGCCCAGGAAGACGGCTCGGGGATCCATGGGGGCTCCTAGGCCGAGCCCCGATGGGTGGTGGGGCTCGCCGAGAGCAGGGTGAGGCGGGAGCCCTCCATCTTCAAGAAGCCCTGGTCCTGCAGCTTCCGCAGCTGGCGGCTCAGGGTCTCGCGGGCCATGCCCAGCTCCTCGGCCAGGAGGCCCTTGGGGATGTCGAGACGGAAGGAGAGGCCCGGCCGGGCGTGATCCTGCAGCCACTCCATGAGGCGGGTCTGGGCGTCCTCGGCCTCCACCCGCTGGAGCTTCTGGGCGAGGTGGCGGATCCAGATGGCCTGGGCGTGCATGAGGCCGAGGTTCATCTCGTGGTCGGAGGTGAGGGTGGCGAGGAAGGGGTCCTTGGGCCAGATGAAGAGCTTGGAGTCCTCCAGGGCCTCGGCGGTGGCGAAGTAGGTCTGGCCCGCGAAGAGGGCCGTCTCGCCGAAGGTGTTCACGGGGCTGATGATGCGGAGGATCGCGGACTTCCCGTTCTCGGAGGCGGGATAGCTGAGGCGGATGCGTCCCTTCACGAGCACGTAGAAGCCCTCGCAGGGATCCCCGCCGTGGTAGAGGATCTCCTTCCGCTTGATGGACACGGGCTCCTTCATCGCGCTCAGGCGGGCGATGGAGGCGGCGGTGAGGCCGCGGAAGAGGGGGGCTTGGGCCCAGCGTTCCATGGACCCAAACATGCCGCAGAAAGCAGAGATATGGATCCCGAATGTGACCATCGGCACGGGGCCCTGGCGGCCCCCGGTCAGGCTTGCCGCGTCCTTCCGCCCCCGCAGCCTGTGACCTGACCCTGGACAGGCGCGGGTGCAGGCGGGGAGGGGGCTACCATGGGCGTCCGGACCAGGAGTTCCCATGCCCACCGCCAAGGCCTTCGCGGCCCTTTCCGCCACCACCCCCCTCGTGCCCCACGAGATCCCCCGCCGGGAACCGGGCCCCCGGGACGTGGTCATCGACATCGCCTACTGCGGCGTCTGCCACTCCGACATCCACCAGGTGCGCGACGAGTGGGGCCGGTCCATGTACCCCATGGTCCCCGGCCACGAGATCGTGGGGAAGGTGACCGCCGTGGGCGCGGAGGTGAGGGGCTTCAAGGTGGGCGACCTGGCCGGGGTGGGCTGCATGGTGGACAGCTGCCGCACCTGCCCCAGCTGCGCCCAGCACCTGGAGCAGTTCTGCGTGGCGGGCTGCGCCTGGTCCTACAACAGCACGGAGATGGACAAGCGGACGCCCACCTACGGAGGCTATTCGTCCAGCATCGTGGTGGATGAGGCCTTCACCCTGAAGGTGAGCCCCAAGCTGGATCTGGCCGCCGCCGCGCCCCTGCTCTGCGCGGGCATCACCACCTACTCCCCCCTGCGCCACTGGAAGGTGGGCAAGGGGACGAAGGTGGGCGTGGTGGGCCTCGGCGGGCTGGGCCACATGGCCGTGAAGCTCGCCGCGGCGATGGGCGCCGAGGTGACCATGCTCAGCACCTCCGCCACCAAGGAGGCCGACGCCCGCCGCCTCGGCGCCACGGGCTTCGGTCTCACCTCCGATCCCGCCACCTTCCAGCGGCTCGCGGGCGCCTTCGACGTCATCATCGACACCATCAGCGCCCCCCACGACCTCAACGCCTACCTCGGGCTCCTCCGCCTGGACGGCGCCATGGTGCTGCTGGGCGTGCCCCCGGAGCCCGCCAAGGTGGGCGCCCTCAGCCTCATCGGCGGCCGCAAGGTGCTCACGGGGAGCCTCATCGGCGGCATCCGCGAGACCCAGGAGATGCTCGACTTCTGCGCCGAGCACGGCATCGTCTCGGAGATCGAGCTGCTCCCCGTCCAGAAGGTCAATGAGGCCTACGAGCGCATGCTGAAGTCGGACGTGAGGTACCGGTTCGTGCTGGACCTCAAGACGCTCTGAGGCGGAAGGCCGGAACGACGTAGGGGCGGGGCGCTTGGCACCCCGCCCCTACTTCTGTCGTGTTGGCTCAGTGCGCCGCGGGCCGGGGGCGGCTGGCGGGGGGCACGATGCCGTTCATGCGGAGGTACACCACCATCTGGCCGTAGTGGTCCATGCCGTGGAAGGCGAGCAGGTTGGCGATGCCGGCGGGGGTGAGATCACCCGGGCCGAAGGGGTTCTTGAGGGGTTTGGTGCTGCCCGTGGAGCTGATGCTCTGCACGGCCTTGTGGGCGTAGGCGTAGGAGTCCTTGAGGTACTTCACGATGTCGGCCTTGGTCTTGATCGCATCGGGGCCCATCTCGGGGTTGCCGGTCTCCGCGGGGGGCTTCTCCCCCAGGAGGTGGGCGCCGAGGAGGTAATTGACGGCGGCGATGTGCTTCACCTGCTGGGCGAAGGTCTTCACGCCCTTGAACTCACCGGGCGTGGAGGGGGCCCAGTCGTACTTGTCCTCGGGCATGGCTTCGGCGGCGGGGATGAACTGGCCGGACACCCACATGAAGGTGGCATCCAGCGCTGCGCCCACGGAGGGCTCCGCAGCGGGGGTGGCGGGCTTGGCGGCGGGAGCCTGGGCAGCCAGGGCCAAGCCGGACGCCAGGAGTAGGGACATCGTCTGAAGTCGCATCACGCGCTCCTTGGAAAGGGAGGCAAGGGTACACCCGTTGCCTCACGAGTGGGCGAGGACCCGGAGGTCCTGAATCTTCAGCGCCGGCTGGCGGGGGGCACGAGGCCGTTCAGACGCAGGTACACCGCGATCTGCCCATAGTGGTCGAACCCGTGGCTCACGGCGATGGTGGAGAAGCCGAGGCGGGTGCCCTTGTTGTCGCCCCAGGGGCTCTTCACCAGCCCGAGGATGTTGGCCTCGGTGAGGGTGTCCATGGCCTTGTGGAGGTAGGCGTAGGAATCCTTGAGGTACTTCACGATCTCGGCCTTGGACTTGAGGGCCTCGGGACCATTCTCCCCGCCGGGATCCATGGCGGGCTTCTCCTCCAGCAGGGCGGCCGCGAGGGCCACGTTCACGGAGGCGATGTGCTTGGCCTGTTCCGCGAAGGTCTTCACACCCTTGAACTCGCCCTGGGTGGGGGCGAAGGTGAACTTCTCCTCGGGCATGGCCTCCACCGCGGAGACCACCTCGGCCTCCTGCCCGCTGAGGTTGCGGTTGAAGCTCTGGGCGAAGGTGGGCGCGGGGGCCGGCTTCGCGGCGGGGGCCTGCGCCTGCAGGGCGAGGGCGGCGGCGGCGAGGAGGAGGGCGGCGGACTTCATGGCGTGGACTCCGGGAGGGGCGCCGTACGGGGCGCCAGGGTCTGGAACAGCAGGGCGATGACGACGACGGCGACGCAGCCGACGAGGTTGTACCAGAGGAAGGCGATCTTCAGCGTCGCGTTCCCGCCGCTCTGACTCCCGTTCACGCATCCGCTCGCGTCGCTCCTGACGGCGCTCATCATCGCGCGGCCGCCGCTCGTCGAGCATCCGGTCATCGCGATCGTCGAAGCGGCGCGCGTCATCGTCCACCCGCTCTTCGGCGGCCGCACGCTCGCGCTCGATCATTTTCCGCAGCTCCGCTCGCGATTCGCGCACCGGCCGTTGTCGATAGCCGGAGCCG
>CAZVKM010000008.1:0-19590 GCA_964627685.1 uncultured Solibacteraceae bacterium
GTGAACGCCCAGATCAAGGAGGCGGACCAGCTCAAGAGCGAGTTCCTGGCCCTCACGAGCCACGAGCTGCGCACGCCCCTCACGGGCATCCTGGGCTTCACCAAGCTCGTCATCGACGGCCTCTACGACAATGACGACGAGATGCGCCAGATGCTCCAGGACTCCTACGCCTCGGGCCAGCACCTCCTCTCCCTGCTGAACGACATCCTGGACCTGGCCAAGATCGAGAGCGGCCGCATGGAGGTCCGCGTGGAGTCCTTCAGCCTCGGTGTGCTCCTCGAAGAGGTGAAGCCCATCGCCGAAGCCTACCCCCGGCATCCCGGCGTCGCCCTGACCTGGCCCGAGTTCGATGGGGACCTGCCCGAGGTCTCCGTGGATCCCGGTCGCCTCAAGCAGGTGCTCCTGAACCTCCTCTCCAACGCCCTCAAGTTCACCAAGGAGGGCAGCGTCTCCGTGAAGGTGGAGCGGGGCATCGGCCACCTCACCCTCTCCGTGGTGGACACGGGCATCGGTGTGAGTCCCGAAGGCCAGAAGCGCCTCTTCCAGAAGTTCGCCCAGGCGGAGGGCGGCCACGCCCGCGAGTTCGGCGGCACCGGTCTCGGCCTCGTCATCTGCAAGCACCTCATGGAGCTCATGGGCGGCACCATCACCCTGTTCAGCGAAGGCTCCGGACTCGGGAGCACCCTGTCGTTGACGGTGAAGATCGCCTGACGATGTGCGCCCCCCCATGGGCTTCCAGGGAACCCCACCTGGACGGGCCCTTCCCATTTCCTTGCTGATCCTGCCCGCCCTGCCTCCCCGGGAGCCCTGATGCCGTCCTGCCGCTTCATTCATCCCCCCGTCCTTCCCGCGGCCCTGGCGGTGCTGGTCGGAGCCTCCCCCGTCGCCGCGGCGCCCCTCGGCGCGGACAAGGGTGAGCGCCCGCTCAGCCCCCTCCTGCGGACGGAGGCCTTCAGCGTGGCGGCCCCGGAACTGCTGAAGCTCTCCGCAGGGGTGCCCGTCCTTCCGCGATACGGCGTGGCCCAGCTCCTCGAGGACAACCGCATGTCCTTCGATGAGGAGGGGCGGCTCACCGGGACCTACCACTACGTGTACCGGGTGGACTCCGAGTCCTCCATCCAGGGGTGGGGGCTGGTGCAGGCCGTGTGGTCCCCCTGGCTGGAGGAGCGGCCGCAGATCCGGGTACGCGTGGTCACCAAGGAGGGCCGCGAGGTCTTCCTGGATCCGGCCACCATCAGTGAAGCCCACCCCGGTCGCGAGGAGGAATCGACCCTGGACGATCGGAAGGTGCTCCGCGCCCCGGTCCCCGCGCTCTCCGTGGGGGCCGTGGTGGAGGTGGAGGTTCGCACCCGTGAGCACCGCCCCTTCGCCAGGAGCGGCGCACGCCACAACCTGCCCCTGGTGTGGAACGTGCCGGTGGACCAGGCCCGGTGGGTGGTGGAGCTCCCCTCGGGGAAGCCCCTGCAGGTGCTCACCCGTGGGATCCCCCCGGAGCGGGTGGTGCGTGAGACCGTGGGCGGGCGCCAGCGGCTCACCGTGGTGCGCCACCAGGTGATGCCCCACCGCGCCCCCGAGCCCCTCCAGGCCCACGACCAGGATCCCTCCCCCATCCTCACCTTCTCCACGGCGCCCTCCTGGGAGGCGGTGGTCAGGGAATACCTCAGCCTGCTGGAGGAGCCCCTGCGAGAGCCGGCCCTGAAGGCCCTGGTGGCGGAGACCGTGGCCGGGTGCACCTCCGACCGGGAGAAGGTGGACCGGCTGCTGGCCAAGGTCCAGGCCCAGGTCCGCTACCTGGCCCTGGAGTTCGGCGAGGCCGCCATCGTGCCCCGGACGCCCGGGGACACCCTCAAGCGCGGCTACGGCGATTGCAAGGACAAGGCCACCCTCCTCGTGGCCATGCTCCGGGAGGCGGGCCTCCAGGCCCACGTGGCGCTGCTGAGGTCCGGGGATGGTCAGGATCTCCGGCCGGAGTTGCCGGGGCTCGCGGCCTTCAACCATGCCATCGTCCGGGTCGAGGGACCGGAGCCCCTGTGGATCGATCCCACCGTCCCCTTCGCCAAGGCCGGGCTGCTCCCGGCTCAGGACTCCGGTCGCTGGGCGCTGGTCGTGGCGCCCGGCACCACCCAGCCCGTGCAGACCCCCGCGGTGCGCGTGGACACCAACCAGGACCTGGAGCGGCGGGAGATCTTCCTGGAGGAGGAAGGCCCCGGCCGTGTGGTGGAGACCACGCAGGCCGTGGGGCAGGCGGAGATCGCCCTCCGCGGACGGTTCTACGGCGCCAAGCCCGAACTCCTCAAGGAGAACCTCAAGACCTACGTGAAGAACACCTACGACTCGGAGGTCATCAATCGCGCCGAGGTCGGTGAGGCCATGGACCTCACCACCCCCTTCAAGCTGGTCCTCGAGGCGTCCAAGGCCGGTCGTGCCACCACCACCATGACGGATGCGAGGGTGGCCCTGAACCCCTGGCCCCTGGTGAGCACCCTGAACCAGGGCCTCCAGCCCGGGGAGCCGGAGCCCGGCGCGGAGCCGGAAGCGTCGGCGGGGGCCGAGAAGGGAACCCGTCCACGAAGGACCGACCTCCAGTTCCTCCACCCCTGGTCCGCCGCCATGACCTGGGTGATCCATCCCCCGAAGGGCTACTCGGCCGAGGCCCTGCCGGAGGGCCGCGAACTCGCCTTCGGTCCGGCCAAGCTGGCCATGCAGTGGCATAGCCTCCCGGATGGGTCGGTGGAGGCGGTCTACCGCTTCGAGTGTGCGCAGACCCGCTGGACGCCGAAGGAGGTGGAGACGGCCCGGGCCGCCCTGAAGACCTTCGGGGAGGAATCCTCACCGGTGGTGCTCTTCCAGGAGACGGGCGAGGCCCACCTCCTGGCGGGCCGCTTCCGGGAGGCCGCGGAGGCCTTCCGCGCGGTGGCTGCGGCGGAGCCCAAGGCCTTCAGGCCCTGGTTGCGACTCGCCAAGGTCCAGCTGCAGGCGGGCTTGGGTGAAGCGGCGCGGGAGTCCCTGCGCCGGGCCATCAGCCTCGCCCCGGAGCGGGAAGAGGGCCACCGTCAATTGGGGTGGGTCCTCGAGCATGATGCGCTCGGCCGTCGCTTCTCGCCCGGGTGGGATCGGGCCGGGGCCATCCAGGCCCTGCGCAAGGCGATGACCCTCGCCCCCGAGATGCGGATGGCCCGGCTCGACCTCGCCATCCTCCTGGAACATGACGCCCAGGGGAACCGGTACACCTCCAAGGACCTGGAGGAGGCCGCGAAGCTCTACCGGGATCAGCTCACCTGGGGGAAGGATGACCGGGCCCAGGAGAACCTCACGGTGCTCCTCGTGCGGATGGGCCGCTTCGGCGAGGCGGCGGAGGCCGCCCGCGGCATGGCCAACGCCGCTGAGCGGAGCGCCTGGCTCCTGGTGGCCACGGCGTGCGCGAAGGGCGGTGACGCCGCCGTCCAGGAGGCCCGGCGCACCCTCACGGATCCCGATGCCCGCTTCTCGGCCCTCCAGCGGGCGTCGGAGGTCCTGTTGGGACTCCGCCGCTATCCCGAGGCGGGGCTGCTGGCCCAGGCGGGCCAGAGCGCCAGCGAGGAGGGGATGAAGATGCAATCCCGCGTCGCGCTGTGTCGAAAGCTCAAGCGGTATGAGGACCTCCCCATGTCCCAGGACACCCCGTTGGCCGCCGTGCGCGCCTTCGTGAAGGCGTGCACTTTGGGTGGGATCCCGCCCAAGGGGTTCTTCGAAGGACTCACCCCCGCCCAGCGCCCGAAGGTGCAGGATCAGGCGGCCATGGCGAAGGAGATGAAGGCCTTCGGGCTGTTCGCCCGCCAGGATGGCGACTGGCGGGACCGGAGCCTGGATGAGTTCCTCTCGGTGTGGGAGTTTGGACAGGAGGGCAGCCAGGAACTGGGCTTCCGCCTGCAGAGCCAGCACACGGGGCCCTTCCCCACCACCTTCTTCGTGGCCTTCCGGGACGGCCGCTACCAGGTGGTCGCCTGGAACACCTCCCCAGGCCGCCTGGGCCTGGAGGCCCAGTGGGAAGTGGAGCGTGGGCACTCCGCCGCGGCCTGCGAGTGGATCAACCGTGCCTACGAGGCGCTCCCGAAGCCGGTTCCCCAGGAGCCCCTCTCCGGTCATCCCCTCACCCACCTCTGGAGCAAGGGGAAGACGACCACGGAGGTTGCCACCCTCCGCCGGGCGGCGGACCTCCTGGTGGCCTCCGAAGGGATCCATCCCGAGGTGCTCACGCGGCTCCGCCAACAGGAAGCGGGGCTCGAGGATCCGGCGCAGCGGGGGGCGCTGCTGCGGGCGGCCGTGATGCTGGCCTCGCGGGGCAAGGCCATGAAGGATCTGGAGGCCGTAAGCCAGCGGCTCCATGAGCTCTACCCGAAGGACCCCATGGCGATCCTCACCCGCGTGGGATTCCTCGTGGAGTCCGATCGCCGCTCCGAGGCGATGAACCTGCTCGAGGCGGCGCAGTCCGGCCGCGACCCATCCCCTGAGCTGGTGAGTGCCCTGGCCAACCTCCAGGGCTTCGAAGGGCGCCTGTCCGAGGCCCGGGTGCACTTCAACGGCCTGCTCCAGCAGGGCAAGCCCACCCCCAGCCTCTTCAACAGCCTCGCCTGGAACGATGTCTGCCGGGAGGCCGTGACCGAGCAGACCCTGGAGTGGATCCAGCGGGCCGTGGATGGACGGAGGGCCTCGGCCTTCCTCCACACCCAGGCCAGCGCCATGGCCGCCCTCGGTCGGGTGGTGCCGGCCCGGAAGGCCCTGGTGGCTTCGATGCAGCGCGACGGCGCGCCCCGTCCCATCGACTGGTACGTGGTGGGGCGCATCGCCGAGGCCCTGGGGGAGACCGCGATGGCCAAGACCAGCTACGCCCGGGTGGCCTTGCCCGGGGAGGACCCGCCGGAGAAGGCCGACGACCGGACCTCATGCCGCTACCTGGCCCAGCAGCGGATCCTGGCGCTGGAGAAGGAGGTCCCGCGGGCCGGTCGTCCCTGAGCCCGCGGTCCTGGGCGGGCGGAGCCCCCTGATAAACTGGGGGCTTCGCCCGTTCCGGAGCCCCCATGCGTGAGACCTTCCTGCCCTTCACCCGCCCCATGGTCGGCGAGGAGGAGATTGCCGAGATCATCGACTCGATCAACTCCGGCTGGATCACCACGGGCCCCAAGTCCGCGAAGTTCGAAGAGGCGCTCTGCGCCTACAACGGCGTGAAGCACTGCCTGGCCATGAACAGCGCCACCACGGCCCAGGAGATCACCATGCAGGTGATGGATCTGCAGCCCGGCGACGAGGTCATCACCACGGGCCTCACCTGGGTGAGCACCCTCTCCACGGTGATCCTGCAGGGCGGCGTGCCCGTGCTGGTGGACATCGACCCGAAGACCCTGAACCTCGATCCGGCGAAGCTGGAAGCCGCGATCACGCCCCGAACCAAGGGCATCATCCCCGTGCACCTCACGGGCCTGCCCGTGGATCTGGACGCGGTGTGGGCGGTGGCGAAGAAGCATGGCCTCTGGGTCATCGAGGACGCGGCCCAGGCCATGGGCGCCCACTACAAGGGCAGGAAGATCGGCAGCGATCCGCGCTCGGTCATGAGCGTCTACAGCTTCCACCCCAATAAGAACATGACCACCGGTGAGGGCGGTGCCCTCGCCTTCCACGACGACCAGTACGTGAGCCGCATCCAGCGCCTGCGCTTCCACGGCATCGAGCGGGACGCCTGGAAGCGGCAATCCAAGGAGGGCAGCGTGCACATCGACGTGATGGAGCCCGCGCGGAAGGCCAACTTCATGGACCTCCAGGCGGCCATGGGCCTCCACCAGATCAAGAAGCTGGATGGCTTCAACGCCCGCCGGGGCGAGCTGTTCCGCCGCTACCTGGAGCTCATGAAGGACATGGACGAGGTGATGCTGCCCTGGGAGGGCGATGCCGACCTGGGCCACTGCTTCCACCTCTTCGTGCTCCGGATCCACCCCGAGAAGGCGGGCCTCGATCGGGACGCCTTCGTCACCGAGCTCAAGGCCCGCAACATCGGCACGGGCATCCACTACAAGCCCAGCCACCAGCACACCTTCTACCGCGAGTTCTATGCGAAGCACCCCCAGGGGATGCCCAAGGCGGGCCTGCCCCACACGGACTGGAGCGGCGATCGCCTCTGCTCCATCCCCCTCTGGCCCGGCCTCAAGGAGGAGGAGCAGGACGAGGTGGTGGCCGAGATCAAGGACGTCATCGCCAAGGCCAAGGTGAAGGTCACCGTCTAGGTCGGAGCCTCAGCCGGCGAGGATCGGAATGCTAGACTCCGGGCTTTGCCCCATGGAGTCCGCCTTGCCCCGTCCCCACCTCGTTCCCGCCCTCGCGGCCCTGCTCCTCGCCACCGGCTGCACGGTGCCCATCACCGAAGCCCGCCTGCTGTCGAGCCGCAAGGCGACCCCGCTGAACGAGCGCATCGTCCGCACGGGCCTGGAGATCCCCCTGCCTGAAGGCGGGGCGCTCCGGGGCTGGCGTCTCACCCCGCCCGCGCCGAAGGCCACGCTGATCTACTTCTATGGCAATGGGGACACGCTCTGGGCCACCGGACGCCGCCTCTGGGCCATGGCCGAGGCCTACGAGGTGGAGGTGGTCTGCGTGGACTACCGCGGCAACGGGTTCAGTGACGGCACCATGGGGTTCCAGGCCATGCGGGAGGACAGCCTCCGCATCTTCGACGCGGTGCACCGCCCGGACCGGCCCACCCTGGTGATGGGCTATTCCCTGGGCAGCCAGAGCGCGGCGAACCTCGCGGCCCACCGCCCCGTGGCGGGCCTGGCGCTGCTGGCCGGAGCCTCCAGCCTCGAGGAGGCCCTGCCGGCCTTCCAGGCGAAGGTGCCGCTCCTGCTGCGCCCCTTCGCCCGGCTGAAGTTCGATCCCATCTTCCTCTCGAAGCCCCAGGCCATGGACTTGGTGGCCACGGTGAAGGCCCCCACGCTGATCCTGCATGGCGAGGCGGACCAGACCCTCCCCGTGGTCTGCGGGGACACCCTCCACCGCGTGAGCCCCGCGCCCTGGAAGCGCTACCTCCGCCTCCCCGGCGTGGGGCACGAGGACCTGCCCATGCTCACCGGGGAGGCCCGTGGGGCCATCGCCGCCTGGGTCGCGGCGGCCACGGCCCCTTCCGCCGCCCGCTGACCCGGGCTGGGCCCAGAATGGGGGCATGGCCCACCCCACCGTGCTCACCCTGGATGCCGGCGGCACCACGTCCACCTTCTCCGCCTGGCGGGAGGGGAGGGAGGTGGTGCCGCCCTTCACCCTGCCGGCCCAGGTGCAGGACCTGGAGCCCTGCCTCGCCCACTACGTCGCGGGGTTCGAGCGGGCTCGCGCGGAGGCCGGCGGTTGCGAGGCCCTCTCCTTCGCGTTCCCCGGGCCGGCGGACTACCGCCACGGGGTCATCGGCGCCCTCGCCAACATGCCGGCCTTCCGGGAACCGGTGCCCCTGGGCCCGCTGCTGGAGGCCCACTTCGACTGTCCCGTGTTCATCCACAATGATGGCGATCTCTTCGCACTCGGGGAGGCCCTGGGGGGCTTCCTGCCGGAGGTGAACGGGGCCCTGGCGGCCGCGGGCTCGATCCGCCGGTTCCGGAACCTCGTGGGCCTCACCCTCGGCACGGGCTTCGGGGGAGGCCTCGTGGTGAACGGGGAGCTGCTGCGGGGCGACAACGGCGCCGCCGGGGAGGTCTGGCTGCTCAGGCATCGGGATCGCCCCGACACCTTCGTGGAGGAGGGCGTGAGCCTCCGGGCCCTGCGGCGCACCTACGCGGAGGGGACGGGGATCGCCCTGGCGGAAGTCCCGGAGCCGAGGTGCCTCGCGGACATCGCCCGGGGCCAGGCCGCGGGCGACCGGGAGGCCGCCCGGGCGGCCTTCACCCAGCTGGGCCGGGTGGCGGGCGAGGCCCTGGCCCAGGTGCTCACGCTGACGGATGGACTGGCCGTGCTGGGCGGGGGCCTCTGCGGCGCCGCGGACCTCTTCCTCCCGGCGCTGCTGGGGGAGCTGAACGGCGAGGTGCGGAGCCTGGACGGCCGGCGCTTCCCCCGCCTGGTCCAGCGGGTCCACAGCTGGGAGGATCCCACCGATCGCGCGGCCTTCCTGGCCGATCAGCGCCTGCACCTCCCCGTGCCGGGCACGGGGCGGACGGTGGCCTACGCGCCCGCCAAGCGGACGGCCGTGGGGATCACCCGCCTGGGCACCAGCCGCGCGGCGGCCCTGGCGGCCTGGTCCCTGGCCGTGAAGGCGCTGGAAGGGGCCTGAGGCCCTCTCCCCTGGGCCTACTGGCCCACGGCCCCCATGAGGCCGTTCCGGCCCACGCCCGCCAGCCAGAGGGCGGCCACGTGGGGGCCGTTCACATCCACGCAGAGGCTGTGATGCGCGAACTTCACGGGCTGCCCCAGCTGCAGGGGGACCTTGCCCCACTGGCCCTTGGTGAAGCTCCGCAGGTGGATGGCCTCGGCCCCCCCGGTGGCCTGGGCGGAGGCCTGGGCCCAGAGGAGGGTGCCGCGGCCCGCGGCGCCCAGGGCGAAGGCGTGCTCTCGCCCGCTGCCCATGTCCGCCTCCAGGGCCTCGGGTCGGGGCGACCACTTCCCGTTCTGGAAGGTGCGAGAGAAGAGGCGCATGGTCCCGCCCACCTCCGACTGGCGCCAGAGGGCCACGGCGGCGCCGCCGTCCGCCATGCCCAGGCGGGGCTGCTGGAGGTCCTGGGCCTGGGCCAGCCGGGTGGGACCGTGCCAGGTGGCGGTGGCCGCGCTCATCACGCAGGCGTCCAGGGCCAGCTTGCCGGCTTCCGTCCGGAGGTAGAGGAGGGAGACGTTGCCCTGGGCGTCCTGGGCGAGCTCGAAGCTGCGGGCCAGGGCGTTCACCACGCCCATGGGGCGGTCGCTCCAGAGGCGCTCCTTGGCGAAGTAGTGGGAGGTGACCAGGCCCTCGTAGCCGCCGCCCTCGTGGTTCCACACCGCCAGGGCCTCTCCCTTGGGCCCCAGGGCCAGGGCCACGGGGGTGGGGTGGTCCAGGGGGCCATCGAGGCGGGTGGGCTCCGGATCCCAGGCCTGGGAGCGGGCATCGAAGCCCAGGGCCCGCACGTGGTAGCCCTCCGTGTCCGAGGCGCACCAGACCATGAGGCCGTCGCCGCGCCGGTCCACCAGCACCTGGAGGGACTGGACGACCCCGGGCACGGTGAGGGCGGTGCGGGTGTCCCCCTCGGTGCCGCCCCGGAAGAAGCGGGAGACGAGGTGGGTGAGGCCCTCCGCCTGGATCGTCCAGGCCGCCAGGACCGTGTCCTCGAAGCGGGCCGACGTGAGCTCGCCCAGCCGCTCGCCCTTGCCGGGGTCCGCCTGGAAGAGGGTGGGGGAGGCGTCGGAGCCGCCCGTCCAGAAGCGGGTGGCGTAGAGGGACTGGCCGTTCCGCCAGAGGGCGAGGGCCCGGCCGCGGGCGTCCAGGTGGAGCCGGGGGGTGCCGAGGGCGCCTTGATCCAGGAGGCGCGGGGGGCGCCAGCTCGGGGCCACCTCGGGGGTCTCGCCTTTGAGCCCCTGGGCCAGTCGCTTCAGTGCATCAAGGACCATCAGGCCTCCAGGATAGCCCGGGGGGGTCGGGCGGGGGCCTTACAATCCCAGCCGCTGCTTGAGGCTGTGGGCCGCCGAGCGGCTGGCCTCCAGCTCCAGCCCCTCGCCCACCAGCACGGCGCGACGGCCGGAGGGCAGGCTGCGGATGCCGAGCACGGCCTCGGGCCGGAGGAGGAGGTGGCGCTGGATGCGCATGAGCCCCGCGCTGGGGAAGGCCTGCTCCACTTCCGTGAGGCTCACCCAGGAGGTGCGGAACTTCTGCTTGCCCGCATGGGCCCAGACCACCTGGTCGATGACCTCGAAGTGGGACACCCGCTTCAGGTCCAGGAGCAGCTTGCCCTCACCGGCCTTCACGGGGAAGCGCACCTGGGCGGGCGGCAGGAGGGCCCGGAGCTCGCTGCCGGAGCGGCGGGGCACCTGGTTGCCCTGGAGGCGGTCCAGGGTCTTGGCGAGGCGCTCGGCGGTGACCGGCTTCACCAGGAAGTCCAGGGCGGCGTGCTCGAAGGCCTGAACCGCGTACTCCGCCGATCCCGTGACGAAGACGATGGGCGGGGGGGACTCCAGCTCCGCGAGCACCTCCAGGCCCGAGAGGCTCGGCATGTGGATGTCCAGGAAGAGGGCGTCCACGGCGGGCCCCTGCTTCATCCACTCCAGGAGGAGGTGGCCGTCCTCCGCCTCCTTCACCACCTCGCAGCCCGCTTCCCGGAGCAGGCGCCCCAGGCGGTTCAAGGCGACAGGTTCGTCATCGGCGAGGGCGACTTGGAGGGGCATGGTCCGATCGGTTGGAAACTTTGCCAGCCTAACGCCCCTGGCCGTGATATTCCAATGAGCCATGGACCGGCGTTGGCTGAACGGGGTGCTGGCCCTGCTGGCAGGGATGGGAGGGCTGACGGCCCCCCTCTCGGCGCAGGGGCGCGGATCCCATGCCTTCCAGGGCTACGGCAGCGACCAGGGCCTCTCCAGCCTGGCCACCACCGCGCTGGCCCAGGATCGGGACGGGTTCCTCTGGGTCGGGACGGAGGAGGGGCTCTTCCGCTTCGATGGCCACCGCTTCCGGGCTTTCGGCGAGAAGGAGGGCCTGCAGGCCCCCGTCACCACCCTGCTGCCGGGGCCCGGGGGCACCCTGTGGGTGGGCACCCAGCGGGGCCTCTTCCGCTGGGAGGGCCGGGCCCTGGAGCCCTACGGGGCCCAGCACGGCCTTCCGGAGGCGCCGGTGGAGGCGCTCTTCGAGGACTCCGCCGGCCGCCTCTGGGTGGGGCAGGCGGCGGGCTGCTACCGGATGGAGGCGGGGGGGGCCCTCGAAGCCGTGCCCGGGTGGCCCGGCGGGGTGACGGCCTTCGCCCCGGCCCGGGACGGGGCGGGCTTCTGGGCCGCGGGCCCGCGGAACATGGTGCTGCGGGTGGGCTTGGATGAAGCCGCCCGGCCCCGCTGGAGCGCCAAGCCCTTCCCCGACCGCTTCGGCGAGGAGCCCATCCATGGCCTGGTGGAGGATGGGGCCGGCCGCCTCTGGCTCCGGAGCCGGCGGCAGCTGATCCGCCTGGGACCCGGGGGGCTGGAGGACCTGGGAAGCCGCCTCCCGGCCCCGGCGGTGGGCCGGGCCCAGCTCTTCCTGGATGGCCGGGGCCACCTCTGGATCCCCACGGCGGGTGGGGTGGTGCAGGTGGCCGGGGAGCAGTGGCTGCCCCTCAAGCTGGAGCAGGGGCGCTCCAATGCCGCCGCCCGCTGCCTCCTGGTGGACCGTGAAGGGGTCGTCTGGGTGGGGGGGGAGGACCTCTTCCGGGTGCTGGGCGGGGAGGCCTGGACCGCCCACCGGAGCGCCCAGGGGCTCCCATCCCAGGAGGTCTCGAGCCTCATCCGGGATCCCCGGGGCACCTTCTGGGCCGGCACCGCCCACGGCCTCGCCAAGGGCACGCCCGCGGGGTGGGAGGGCTTGGCGCCCACGGCCTCCTTCAGCCTCCTGGCCATGGCCAAGGCCCCCGACGGCAAGCTGTGGGCCGGGGGGCGGCCCGGCCAGCAGCTGCTCTGGTGGGATCCCGCGTCCCGGGCCTTCGGGGTGCAGAAGGTGGCGAACCTCGGCGAGCCCGGGGACACCCTCACCGCCCTGGCCTTCGACGGGGAGGGCCGGCTCTGGGTGGGCCTGCAGGAGCGGGGCCTCTGGCGGGTGCAGGGGAGCGCCTCGGGGCTCAGCGCCACCGCGGTGCCCCTGCCGCCGGGGGGTCGCCTCGACGCTCGCATCACCGCCCTCCACCTGGACCTGCTGGGGCGCCTCTGGGTGGGCGGCAGCGAGGGCCTCGCGGTGCTCGTGGACGGCACCTGGCGGCGCTTCGGCCTGGAGGACGGCCTGCCCGCCCAGGAGGTCCGTGCCCTCACCCGGGGCCGGGAGGGTTCCCTGTGGGTGGGCTTCAAGGGCACCCTCCGCGTGGTGCGCCTGAAGTTCTGGGATGCCCTGGAGGTGCAGGAGCGCGTGGACCTGGGAGCGGGCTTCCCCAGCGGCCAGGTGGCCAGCCTGGCGGAGGATCCCAGCGGGGTGCTCTGGGCCGGCACCTCCCTCGGTGTGCTGCGGTGGGACGGCCAGGAGGTGCACCGTCAGGGGCGCGGGGATGGCCTGCCCGGGGAGGACTGCCTGCCCGGGGCCCTGTGGATGGATCGGAACGGCGATGTGTGGGTGGGCACCCGCGGTGGCTTGGCGCACTTCGAGGCGGCCCTGGCACCCACCCCACCCCGGCCCCCCAAGGCCGTGGTCACCACGCTCCGCTTCGGCGGGCGGGAGTGGGAGGGCCGGGGGCCGGTGCAGGTGCAGGCGGGCGGGCCCGCGGAGTTCGGCTTCTCAGCGCTCTCCTTCAGGAACCCCGGCGCCCTCCGCTTCGAGGTGCGGCTGCGGAACCACGAGGAGTGGCGCCCCGTGAGCGGCCCCGTGACCTACCCCAGCCTCAGTCCGGGGCGCTACGTGCTGGAGGTGCGGGCCCGGGAAGGCGAGGGCCCCTGGGGCGAGCCCGCCTTCCTGCCCTTCCGCCTCGTGCCCACCTGGTGGCAGTCCTGGTGGTTCCGGGGGGCGCTGCTCGGCGTGCTGGCCTGGCTGGCCTACCGTACCTGGCTCTGGCGCATGGCCACGCTGGAGCGGCGCACCAAGGAGTTGGGCCGCGTGGTGGAGGCCCGCACCCAGGACCTGAAGGATGCGCTGCAGCAGGCGGAGGCCGCCACCAAGGCCAAGGGCGACTTCCTCGCCACCATGAGCCACGAGATCCGCACGCCCATGAACGCCATCATCGGGCTCACCAACATGCTGCTGGAGACGCCGCTGCGCCCCGAGCAGCGGGAGCACGCGCAGGCCGTGCGGAAGAGCGCCAAGGCCCTGCTCGGGATCCTCAACGACGTGCTCGACTACTCCAAGCTCGAGGCCGAGAAACTCGTGGTGCACGCGGCCCCCATGGACCTCCGGGAGCTGCTGGAGGAGACCCTCGACCTCCTCGCCGTGCAGGCCCAGGAGAAGGGGCTCGCCCTCCTCCTCCGCTATCCCCCCGGCCTCCCCCGGGCCTTCCAGGGGGATGCGGACCGCATCCGCCAGGTGGTGCTCAACCTCGTGGGCAACGCGCTGAAGTTCACGGAGAGCGGATACGTGCGGGTGTCCGTCCTCCAGGTGCCAGGCGCCTCGGGGCCGGAGATGGAGGTCTCCGTGCAGGACACGGGCATGGGCATCTCGGAGGCGCAGCAGCGCAAGCTCTTCGAGAAGTTCAGCCAGGCCGACTCGGGCATCGCCCGCCGGTTCGGGGGCACGGGCCTCGGCCTGGCCATCTGCCGCCGCCTCATCCTTCGGATGGGGGGGCGCATCGGCGTCGAGAGCCGTGAGGCCCAGGGCAGCCGGTTCTGGTTCAGCCTGCCGCTCACCCCCGGAGCCCCCCTTGATGAGCCGGTGCCCGGAGCCTGGGAGGGGCTGCGGGTGCTCGTGGTGGATCCGCTTCCGGCGAGCCGGGACCTGGTGACGGAGCTCTTCAGCGGCTGGCGCGTGGAGCACGCCGCCTGTGCGACCCCCGCGGAGGCCTGGGACCTCATGGCGGCCCAGCGCCGCGCCCGCCGCCCCTACCACCTGGTGCTGGTGGACGCCCCCCTGGATCAGGCCGCGGTGCTCTCCTCCGGCGAGGGGCCGGAGGCGGTGGTGCCCATCCTCCAGGTGCATCAGCCCGTGGATGTGCAGGCCCTCCGCACGCATGGGTTCCGCGGCGTCATGCACAAGCCCATCTACGCCTTCGCCCTCCAGGAGATGCTGGATGGCGCCCTCCTGGTGATGGAGGGCCATGCGGTGCCCTGGCTCACGGGAGAGGAGGAGGACATCACCGCCGTCCACTCCCTGGAGGCCCCCCAGGGCAGCCGCTTCACGGCCCTGCTGGTGGAGGACAACCCCCTCAACCAGAAGGTGGCCCGGCACAACCTGGAGGCCCTGGGCGGGGACGTGGCCCTGGCCGACAACGGGCGGGTGGCGGTGGAATTGGCCCGCCAGCGCCGCTACGACGTGATCCTCATGGATGGCCAGATGCCCGGCATGGATGGCGTGCAGGCGGCCCAGGCCATCCGTCGCCTGGAGGCGCAGACGGGCTCGGCCCGGGTGCCCATCCTCGCCATGACCGCCCATGCCATGGAAGGGGACCGGGAGCGCTTCCTCGCCGCGGGCATGGATGGCTTCCTCGCCAAGCCCTTCGAGAAGGAGGACCTCGCCGAGGCCCTCCGCCCCCTCCTCGGCGGTCGGCTGGAGGGTCCCCGCCTCGAGGAGATCTCCCTCGTCACCTTCTCCGGCGAGGGCGAGCCCCACACCCCCCCCTCCGCAGGGGGGCCCCTGGACCTCGCGCACCTCAGGAAGGCGAACCCCGATCGCGCCTCCCTCCAGGAGCTCCTGGAGCTCTTCCGCATGCACGCCCCGGGCCGCATCGCCAAGCTCCGGCCCGCCCTGGAGGCCCAGGACGCCGAGGCCCTCCGCGCCGCCGCCCACGCCCTCAAGGGCTCCTGCGCCTACCTCTATGCCACCGAGCTCACCCGCCTCTGCGGGGAGCTGGAGGAGGCCGCCGCCCTGGCGCGGTTCCAGGCGGCCGGCTCCATCCTCCTGGACCTCGAGCAGGCCTTCGTGGAGGTGGAAGCGGCGCTGGATGGGCTGGCGTCGGAGCTGGCGCCGGAGGCGTGAGCGGGTCTGGGCTCAGCGCTCCCGGGGGGCCGCCAACGTCACGCCACCTCGGGTGGTGGTGATGCTCAGGGGTTGCCGACCGGAGGGGCTCTCCGCGGCCTCGGTCCAGGTGAGTCGGTAGCGGCTGCCGAAGGCCTGGAGGGCCGCGCCCAGCAGCGCGGGCATCTGGCCATCGAAGGGGAGGGCGAGGCCGCCGGTGGCCTCCGCGGTCGTCCCCAGGCATCCGAGATGGGCGGGCCCCGAGCCGGCCACGGCGTGCAGGGTGATCTGGGCGTCGAGGGCGGCGTTCCTCACGAGGGCCTGGCTGAAGGTCATCTCACGCTGGGCGAGTTCCGCGGATTCCCGCGGCCCGCCGTCATCCCCGGGCTTGCGGGTGAAGGTGCCGTTCATGGCCCCGCGGACCGTGGGGTGCACGAAGTCGTCGGCATCATTCCGGGAGAAGACCAGGGCGTGGCTGGGGCCGGGGACCTTGCCCAGCGCGGTGAGCAGCGAGGCGAGGCTCGTCATCTCGGCCTTCACCACGGAGAGGCTGCCCCGCACGGTGGTGGGCGAGTCGAAACCGAGGCGGTCGATGGGACGCACGCCGCGGGCCTCGGGCTTGCCGTTGGGGCTGGCGGCCACGGCCTTCGCAAGGCCGCCCAGGAAGGCCCGCAGGCCGGCGACGAAGGGCTCCATCCGGGCCGGGGCCGACGGGGGCAGGGCGAGGGCGTCGAGTCCGGGACCCTTCGCCCCGGGGGTGCCGTCGAAGGTCATGGAGAGCTGCTCGGGCAGGGCCTCCAGCGCCTTCACCCAGGCCATCCGATCCGTGGTGAGCCCCGGCGTGAGGGCCGTGAGGCCCGCGCGGGTGCGGGCCACGATCAGCACCCGATCCCCATCGGGCAGGTTGACCAGGAACTGGGCGGCGGCCTGGAAGGCCCCGATGCGGTAGGCCGGATCCCGGATGGGCTCGAAGACCACGGCCCAGTTCTGGGCCAGGGTGCCCGTCTGATCCGGAGCCTCCACCTGCTTCAGGGCCACCTCGCGACCCCCCACGGTCACCCGCCACTCCTTGACGCCGAGGTCCGTCACCACCGCACCCTTGGCCTCGGTGGCCAGGGCCCAGGCGCTGCGGGTGACCCCGCCCTGGGCGAGCAGGGGCAGGGCGAGGAAGACCAGGGGAAGACCGTGGGCGAGGGACATGGCGACTCCGGGGAGGGGTCCCCAGGATGCCCACGGCGGTCGCGTCAGGCCAATGAAATTCCGTGAAGAAAGGGCCTCGATTCAGGAGGTTGGATCACACGCGCTCATGGGGCAGCGTGGGCAGGGGGGCGTAGAGGGTGCTCCTGGGATCCACGAAGGAGAAGTTGCTCACCCGGCCGGTGTAGGCGCAGGCGTACTGGTGGATCTGATCGGCGAAGCGGGTCTGCTCGTAGCCCTCCCGGAAGATCGGCCCCCACTGCGGGCTGAAGGCCGCCTCCACCTCGCGGTTGAGCGTGGCCACCTGGGTGGCGCAGCCGCGGGCGCGCGCCATCTGGGCCTCGGCCTCCGCCGCCATCTGGCCCATCTCCCGATCGAGGGCGGCCAGGGCCTCGGGGCTGGCCTTGGGCACGAGGGCGTGGCGCCGGTGGCGCTTCCCCTCCACCAGGTCGCTGAGCATGGAGGCCTTGCGGAGCGCGCGCCGGCGCTGCGCCTCCAGGCGGATGATCTCCCGCAGCTCGGGCCCCTTCTGCTCCAGCAGCTCCAGCTCCCGCTCCAGCTCCGGCACCAGGAGCATGGTGCGCCAGGAGGCGGTCTTTTTGCTCCGGAGCACATCCCCGTAGATGTGATCGCCCACGTAGAGGATCTCCTCCCCGCCCGCCTGGAGCCTATCCTCCAGCCAGGCGGCATGACCGCCGGTGAAGGCGTGGTCGCAACCGGCGATGGGGGTGGGCTCGGTGCCCTCCGTGTAGAACAGCGGCTTGCGCGACTGCACCACGATGAGATCGAAGTGATCCGTCCAGCGCGGATGGGCCTCGTCCTGCCCATCCAGCATGTGGGTGAGCACGCCATCGGTGAAGGTCCACTCGCTGTTCGTGAGGAGGAAGACCTTCTTGCCGCCGCGCCGCAGGCGCTCCAGGGCCGGGCCGAGCTGGGGATCCTTCGGGATGAAGAACTCGCAGTGGGCGAGGATCTCCGCCTTCATGTCGCCCTGGCGGTGCGCGGTGTCGATGGCCCACCGCACGTCGTGGAAGAGGGACATGGTGGACTTCCCCGGGAGCTTGCCCGCATCCAGGGCATCCACCAGCTGGGCGTAGAGCCCGCACTCGGAGATCTCGAACAGCGTGTCGATGCTGCGGAAGCCGGCGGCCGACACGGAGAGGCGGCGGCGGCCGTAGATGGCCTCCACCTCCGCGGGCTCCAGCATGCGGCTCCCATGGGCGGCCCGCACGACCTGGCGGTCCGCGGCGAGCTTGAGCAGGTTGCCGTGTTCGCCGTCGAGGATGAGGCCCCGCACGGCGAAGGCCGGATCGTAGTGGGCCTCCAGCAGGAACATGGGGTAGTCGCGCTCCCGCACCAGGAAGCGCAGCGCCTTGCGGAAGGCGAGGGCGTCGATCTCCGGGCTGCGATAGCGCGCCAGCGTGTAGTCCATGTCGAAGCCCACCGCCTTCACCTCCCCGAAGGGCAGGTCCCGGAGCGCGAACACCTTGTGGGAGGGGGCGAGCCGATCGGGATCGCCCTGGTCCCAGGAGCGGGGGACGGCCAGCAGGGAGGGGGCGACGGTCTTCATGGCTCCAGGCTAATCGGATCGGGCCGGGTCCCCCTCAAGTGTGGGCTGGATGCGGGCCTCCAGGGCCCAGCGCTGCTCCGCCCCCGGGGCGAGGTGGAGCGAGCCCGGGCGGTCGCTCAGGTCTCCCGAGGCGCCCACCTCATCGGCCAGTCCCTGCCAGGGCTCCAGGCAGAGGAAGGGCGCACCGGGCTTCGTCCAGCAGGCGAAGGCGGGGAGGTCCCAGCGCAGCACCAGCTCCGGATGGCCGGGGATCCCATAGTGGAGCTCCCGGCTGCGGGGGGCCTCCCAGATCAGCGCGTCCTCCTGGAAGCAGGCG
This sequence comes from uncultured Solibacteraceae bacterium, assembly GCA_964627685.1. GTDB lineage: Bacteria > Acidobacteriota > Holophagae > Holophagales > Holophagaceae > JAFDVN01. Next base: position 17,812 of record CAZVKM010000008.1, read on the forward strand.
TCGGACAGCGCGACCTCCCGCCCCACCACCGGCGTGGGACGGCGCGTCGGGGAGAGCAGGTCCCCCTGGAGCTGGCGCAGGGGCCCGGGCTCCTCCGCCTCGAAGCGGAGGCGGTGCGCCTCCCGGGAGGTGCCAGGGAAGAGCGGCCACCGGAAGGCGGGATGGAACCCGAACTGGGCGGGCAGGGACGCCGTGCCCGGGTTCCGCAGGATCGCGGTCATCCGCAGCCCCTGCGCGGAGAGCGCCACCTCGAGCTGCAGGTCGAAGGCGTGGGGGTAGACCTCCCGCGTGGCGGCGTCGTCCGCGAGCCGGACCCGGGCCGTGGCCGGACCTGTGGCGAGCACCTCCCACACGCGATCCCGGGCGAAGCCGTGCTTGGGCAGGGGCCCCCGGGCCACCGCACCCACCACGGGGAAGAGGAGCGGCGCGCGGCGGGCCCACCAGGTGGGATCGCCCGACCACAGCAGCTCGTGCCCCCGCCAGGTGAAGCGCTGCAGCTCCGCCCCCGCGGGCGCCAACGTCGCCGTGTAGTCGCCCGCGGCCAGGGTGATCATGGGGCCTCCACGCCGATGCCGTGCGTGATGCTCTGGTGTCCGAAGGTGGCCCAGGCCAGCCGCTGGAACTCGGAGGTGTGCCCCCAGTCCGTGCGATCCAGCCAGAGCTTGTAGTGGATGAGCTCGTGCTCGAGGATGCGCGTCTGCACCTCCTCCGGCGTGTGGCAGTTCACCCCGCACACCACCTGGGGCCAGGGCCAGTCCAGCCGCCGCAGCAGCGGGATGCTCAGCCGGATCTCCGGCCGCCACACCCCCCGCGCGTCCTTCTCCACCACGAAGAGCCCCGCGCAGCGCGTCATGCGCGAAGACCACACCAGCGGCAGCGGCGGCAGGGCCCAGCCCGCCTGCTTCAGGATCCCGGCGGCGCGGTGGCGGAGGGTGGGGGGCATGGGTGGGGTCTCGACGCGTGAGAGGAGGGATCTCATCTCGTGTGACGCTACACAACATTTAACCTTGCCTAAGCCTTGTTGCGGGCGGGGCAGGAGGTACTTTGAGTTGCTCTCCTCCCTACCACCTCGCACGGACCTGCCTCCCCTCCGGAGGTCATGGGATCCGTCGCCTCTTCGGAAAGGCAGCCCCATGTCGCGAATCCTGGTGGTCCTCCTGTGGTTGAGCTTCACCCTGCCGGGCTTGGGGCAGAGCGCGACCGTGGAGGTGTGGGACAGCTTCGAGCCGACCTTCGAGGAATCGATTCCCGTGGACCTTCTTGAATCCTCTTCCCTCCCTAGGCCTGGGGTGCACGGCAGTGCTTCCACCAGCGCGAGCACGGGATCCTCTGCGGGAATGATGGTGTGGAAGTACGACGGCTTGGTGAAGCCATGGTTCGACAACCAAGATTGGAATGAACTCGTTCAAGAAGTTATAGATGACAACTGGACGGTGAAAGAAATCAAGAATGAGGTGACCCTCCAGGGAACCGTCCAATCCAAGGTGGAGGGGGAAATCGGGATTGCCGACCTGGTGAAGGCGAAGATTTCTTTCGAGGCAAGCCGATTCGTGTCCGTGAAAAAGGAGTATGTGGCGGCTTCGATGGCGCGAACGATCCTGAGGTTGGATGCCGTGATGCATACCTGCCTCTTCGCGGAGCGCGGGTACGTGCTTGGCGTTGCCACCACCTGCGTCAAAACCAGCAAGGCCTACATGGCCAAGGGAACCAAGTTCACCCTTGCCAGTGGTTCACTCCCCCCGAAGGGTTAACCCCGTGTGGCAAAGGGTCTTCTTCGCG
>CAZVKM010000008.1:19600-31146 GCA_964627685.1 uncultured Solibacteraceae bacterium
TTGCCTGGTAACCCTTTTCCCTGTAAGGGCAGGTGAGGGCTTGGATCTTCCCGCCCTGAAATCGAGGTTGGTCCAACGGGCGGTCCCACGGTTGATCCTGATTCAAGGCGACGAGGAACCCGCACCGTTCCGTGCCCTGACCTTGATGTTCGCCGACCTGGATGAAGCACTGGACTGCAGGCTCGAGGTGATCCGGATCGGGGGGGGCCCAGGTGCAGGGGCGGACTTGCTGGCATGGCTGAGGGAGGTATCCAAGGGTGAGGTCGGCGAACCGGGGAGGCCGGGGTGGCTGCTCCTGGATCGGAAGGGGGCTCTGCTGGCTTCAGGTGCCTCGGTTCCTTCCTCCGAGCGGCTCCAGGAGGCCCTGGCGTTGGCCGGACTTGAGGGGCCGTCAGCGGTGCTCAATCGCTTCATCGCGCAGGAACCGGACCATGCGGAGGCTCTGAGGGACCTGCTCCAGGTGCAGCGGGGGCACCTGAGGGCCCGACTTTCCCGCATACCGAAAGATGGGGCGGTCGAGCTCGATCCCATCACCGATCAGCGCATCTGGGGACGCCTCGCCGTTCTGATCAACAAGCTCATGGACCTGGGTGACTGGATGCCCCTGGGGCTCTGCCTCGAGGGCCTGCTCCCGCCTGGGCTGCCCGAGCGGAATAGCCCATGCATGCTGGCGCTCTACCGGAAGCAGCGCCCCCGAATTCAGAATCTGGTTCGACGCTATCCGGAGAACACCACCCTGTGGCTGGACCTGAGGAGGATGGATCGGGTCCTCGACTTGGTGCCACCCATGCGGGAATGGCGGGAGGTAGCGCTGGAGATCCCTCCCGGAACCTCACCCAGGTCCATGAATGCCCATGCCTTGGGGAGGGCCCTCACCACGGATGCCCGGGAGACGGGCGACTGGTCACTGGCCTACCATGCCCTGGCTCAGCTATGGCCCCCGGTACGGGCCCAGCTTCGGCTCTCCACGCTGGTGCGTCTGGGTGAGGAGCGACGGGAACCGCGTCCAGATGAATTGGCGCAGGTCGTCCACCAGGACCGGGAGGTGGCTTGGAACCTCCTCTTGGAGCCCTTGGTGGAGTCGATGATCCGAACCCATCACGAAGGTGAAATCCCGGGCCTCCTGAAGACGTTGGATGCGTCCTGGATTGGGCTGGAACTCCCTTCGCGTCTGCGATCGCTCGCCCGCCGTTTGGGGAGGGCGGATCTCCTCCCGACGTGGCTGGTCTCCCTCCAAGCACCTGATCCGGCCCTCCCGGTCGAGGGGCTCCTGGGGGTGGAGTGGCGGGTGTTCTTCCAGGGAGCCCTGGATGAGGGCCGAATGCGGGCGTGTGAGGGGTGTCTGGCCTGGCACGGCCTCGTCGTCCCGTTCGTACCCTCCTCCAAGGCCTGGAGGAAGCGCCTGGGGTGGAAGGAGGATGGGACCCATTGGGCCCTGGTCGATTCCGAGGGCCACGTCTGGTTGGAGGGAAGGGGGTTCCCCGAGGCGGAAGCCTTCGAAGCCTCCCTTCAGGAAGCACGGATCCCCTTCGCAGATCAGATGCTCCAGAACCGGATGCTTCAATCCCCCGGTCGGATCCGATGGCTCGCGGAATGGGCCCAGGTTCACGTGACCCGGTCGATCGCCTGCGGTCCCACGGCGATGGATTTGCATGGGAAGGACGTCTCGGCTTCGAAGGAAACCGGGGAACAGGCCCGGTTGCGCATGATCGAATGCTGGAAGGCCTACCTTCAGGCGGTGGTTTCCCTGCTCTCGGATCCGGCGGGCACCCATCCGGATCTGCTCACGCTCGCAGCCCCCTATGGGTTCTCCAGGCGGCTGCTCAGCGCCGGTCTTGAGCTCCCTTCTCGGGACGATGGTCACGAGTCCAGCGTGGCCTGGACCGATGGAGACCTTGAACGTCAGGTGTTGGCCTTGTTGGAGAACCACCTCCGCCGGCGCCCCTCCGACCCGGCCCTATGGGATCTCTGGGTGGAAGTCCAGCCCTGGTCCACAGGGTTCCCCGTCGAGATGCTGGCCCGATGGCGACAGAGCCCCATGTCAGCCCCTGGGAGTTGGCCTTCGGCGGACCTGCTCCTCTCCCTCTCACTCAGCTTGAAACGAAAAGGGGACTGGCGTGGGCTCCTGGACCTCCTGAACCCGCGCTGGGCCATCGTCTACGGAACCGTGCCTTCACCCGGACCAAGGGCCGTGGGCGCGCCACAGGCATCTTCGGCGCCCTGGAACGGAAGGCTGACTCGGCTGATGCTCGAAGCCTTGGTGCGTCTAGGTCGGATCGGGGAGGCGGAGGAACGGGTCGTCCTCCTCAAGGGGAAGGGGGAGGTCCTGGAGGATGCCTTGGGCCTCAAGGTCGTGGCGGAATCCGCCGGTGCCGGCGAGTGGGCACGGCGGAGCCTCGGGGCCTGGGTGCATTAGCCAGCCCTGGCCGTGGGATGGAAGCCCCTACTTCAGCAGGAACAGATGCTGGTCGTCATCGGCGAGGAGGAAGCCCTCCGGGGAGAGGAGGATCATGCCTTCGCCCTGGACCCTGGGGCAGTCGGCGCCCCAGGCTTCGCTGCCGTCGGCCACCTTGAGGGCCTGGAGGCGGGCCTGCTTGCGGTCCTGGGAGAGAACGTACAGGGTCTCCCCGAAGAGGGTGAAGGGCAGGGCGGGACGCTCCTTCAGGGTCTTGGTCCACTGGGGCTTGCCCGTGGCCAGGTCGAGGGCCATCACGTTCTCATCGCTGTTGCAGAGCACGCGCCCTTCGGAGATCCAGGGCATGCGGTTCCCATCCACCTTCAGCTCCCAGGCGGGCTTGCCGGTGGCGGCATCCAGGGCCACCATCCACTCGCTGGGGATGAAGGCGCCGCGGAACTCGGAGGTGAGGATCCGGTCGCCGGCCCCCTGGAAGAGCGGACGTCCCTTGTGCTTCACGTTCCAGCGCACCTCGCCCTTCGCCAGGTCCAGGGCGTGGTGGCGCCCGCCGCAGAGCACGGTGAGGGTGGAGTCCAGCAGCACGCCATCCGTGAGCTCCTCCGCACCGCCGACGTGCTGCTTCCAGATCAGCTTGCCGTCGGCGAGGCCCAGGGCCTCCACGCGGCCGGAGCCGCCCACGAACACGCGGTCGCCCTTCACCTGGGGCGTGAGGTCGGGACCTCCGGGGAAGGCGGTCTTCCAGGCCACGGTGCCGGTGGACAGGTCCACGGCGGTGATCCAGCCCGTGGGCTCCCCGGCGCCCTTCCCGTAGGTGGCGAGGATCAGGCGATCCCCCTCCACGGCGGGGAAGAGGGCCCGGGCGTGGTTCGACTTGCTGGAGAAGGTGTAGGTGTCCAGCGGATCCAGGGCCAGCTTCTTCGCCACGGCCCCGGTCTCGGGGTCCAGCATCACGAGCTCCAGCTCCCGGGTCACGTAGAGGAGGCGGTCCCCGGCGAAGAGGGGCTCCAGGGCCAGCTTCTCCGGGAGGGCCACGGTCCAGCGCTCCTTGCCGTCCGCCACCTCCAGGCCGCGCAGGAGGCGGGGCTCCTTGAGCATGAAGGCGAGGTGGGTGCCATCGAAGAGGGGGTAGCCGGCCATCTTGCCCGAGGCCTGCTTCCAGGCGGTGGCCGTGGGCTTGGTCATGAGCGCGGGGGGGAGCACCAGGGCCCGGCGGGCGGCCTGCTCGAGCCGCTCCGCCTGCCGCTGGCGCTGGGCCTGCTGCTGCTGGGCCTGCATCGCCTGCTGCCGCTGGAGGGCCTGCATCTGCATCTGCTGCTGCTGGGCCATGCGGTGCATCTGCTGCTGCATCTGGAACATGCGCTGAGCTTCGAAGGCCTGGTTCTGCATCTGGGGGATGGGCGCGGCGCCGGGCATCTGGGCGGCGAGCGGGGCCGCGGAGGCGGCGAACAGGATCAGGGGCAGGGCAGGGCGGAGCATGGGCTCTCCGGGAGGGCGGACCGCCTTCGGGCGGAATGGGGGGGAGGTCCTCAGAATACCGAATCCCGCCTCCGCATTGGCCCCCCTGAGGGCCTGGGGCCCCGGGTCAGTCGTGATGGACTTCACAGTCCCGATGGGAAGGGCTCCGGGGAGGAGGTCAATCCTGGACGCGCCATCCGTGTAATCCGATGGTGGAGGGGAATCCTTGCGGAGGTTGGCCTTGGTCCCCTCCCGTTCCACCCCACCCGCCACGACGGCGCCCCCGGAGGGCCTGTGGCCGGAGGCTTGGCAGGAATGGGTGGCCCTGCTGCCCCAGGGGCTGCTGCTCATCGATCGGGAGGGATGCCTGCTCGAGGCCAATGGCGTGGCCCGCCAGATGCTTGGCTTGCCTGAGGGGCGCCTGGACCGGCTCGACCTCCACGAGGCCCGCTGGCGCTCCATCACCCCCGATGGGAGCCCCCTGGCCCCCGGGGACTACCCCTTCGAGCAGGCCTTCCGCACGGGCCAGCCCGTGGTCCGCCAGCGCCTGGGGTGGGGACGACCCGGCGGGGACACGCTGTGGCTGGAGGTCTCCGCCCTCCCCAGGGCCGGGGGCCAGGTGCTCCTGTCCTTCGAGGATGTGACCAGCCACCACCTCACGGAGGCGATCCTCGCGGCCCGCAGCCGCCTGGTGGCCCGCGCCGCGACCACGGACCTGAGGGCCCTGCTCACCGCGACCCTGGACGAGGCCGAGCACCTCACCGGCAGCTGCATCGGGTTCTTCCACTTCGTGGAGGCGGACCAGGACACCCTCACCCTCCAGGCCTGGAGCACCCGGACGTCCCAGCTGTTCTGCAAGGCGGAAGGGGCGGGGATGCACTACCCGGTTCACCTCGCGGGGGTCTGGGCCGACGCTCTGAGGACCCGGGAAGCGGTCGTCCACAACGACTACGCGGCCCTGCCCCACCGCAAGGGGCTGCCGGAGGGGCACGCCCACGTGGCCCGTGAGGTGGTGGTCACGGTGCAGCGGAATGGACGGGTGGTGGCCCTGCTGGGGGTGGGCAACAAGCCCTTCGCCTATGGGGCCCAGGATGTGGACCTCGTGCAGCGCCTCGCGGACCTCGCCTGGGACCTGGTGGAGCAGAAGCGGGCGGCCCAGGCCCTGGCCGACTCCGAGCATCGGTTCCGGCTCATCTCGGAGCAGGCGCGGGACCTGGTGTACGTCTACCGGCTCGGGCCCGACCCGGGCTTCGAGTTCGTGAGCCCCTCCGCCATGGCCTTGCACGGGTACACCCCCGAGGAGCATTACGCCGATCCCGAGCTGGGCCGCCGGATCGTCCACCCGGACGACCTCCCCCTCGTGGAGGCCATGGTGGCCGATCCGGAAAGGGCGCCCTCGTACCTCCGGATCCGCTGGATCCACAAGGACGGGCGGGTCCTCTGGGTGGACCAGTCTCTCTCCTTCCACCGGGATGCCGAGGGGCGGATCCAGGCCGTGCAGGGCGTGGCCCGGGATGTGACGGTGGAGGTGGAGGCGCATCGCGCCCTCCAGCGTGCCTACGACGAGCTGGGCCTAGCCCAGCAGGCCGCCAGCGTGGGGCTGTGGGACTGGGACCTGGCCTCCAACCAGCTCACCTGGTCCACCGAGCTCTTCCACATCTACGGGCTCGATCCCGCCGTGGATCGGGCGGACTACGAGACCTGGCGCCGCGTGGTGCATCCTGACGACCTTCAGGAGATGGAGGCCCGCCTGGCCGAAGTGCTTTCGGGGAAGCAGGAGGTGCCCTCCGAGTACCGGATCCTCCGACCCGATGGATCCACGCGTTGGGTCCGTATCCGCGGGGGTCTTGTCCGGGATGGGGAGGGGGCGGCCCTGCGTCTGGCCGGGGTCTGCCTCGACATCACCCAGGAGCATGAGGCACGGGAACAGCTCGCCCAGAGCGAGGCCCGCAGCCGTTCCATCCTGCGCACGGCCCTGGATGGGATCTGGCTCCTCGATGGGAAGGGCCGCTTCCTGGAAGTGAACGGGGGGGCCTGCCTCATGGCGGGTCGGGTGCGGTCGGAGCTCCTCACCCTGCACGTCCTCGACATCGAGGCGGAGGAGGACGCGACGGCCTTCCAGTCGCACCTCGCCCGGATCCGGGCCGCCGGAGCCGACGTCTTCCGGAGCCACCACCGCCGGAAGAACGGCTCCGTGTTCCCCGTGGAGGTGTCGGCCACCTACCTGGCGGATGCAGACCAATATGTGGCCTTCGTCCGCGACATCACGGAACGCCAGCGGGCGGAGGAGGCCCTGCGGGCCAGCGAGCAGAGAGCCCGGGCCAGCAGCGAGCTCCTCACCGCCATCTTCGAGAGCCCCAAGGGGGTGATCATCTACGCCCTCGATCGGGCCCTCCGCTACACGGCCTACACGGACTCCCACCGGGATTCCATGCGGGCCCTCTGGGGCGTGGACATCGCTCCGGGTATGGACATCCTCTCGTGCATCTCCGATCCGGAGGCCCGGGCCAGAGCCCGCCAGCACTTCGAGCGGGCCCTGGCCGGGGAGTCCTTCGTGGTGGAGGAGGAGCACGGCCCGGTGCCCCAGCAGCGCACCTGGTCGGAGCACCGCCACGCGCCGATCCGGGGGGCCCAGGGCGCGATCCTCGGGCTCACGGTGTTCGTCATCGACACCACGGACCGGCGGCGCAGCGAGGCGGCCCTGCAGGAGAGCGAGTCCCGGCTCCGGCGGGTGGTCCAGGAGTCCCCCTACCCCGTGATGGTCCATGCGTCGGATGGGGAGATCCTCCAGGTGAGTGATTCCTGGTTGGCCATCACGGGGTATGGTCCGGAGGTGTTCCGGGACATCCGATCCTGGCTCGCCGTGGGGCACCGGGACCAGGCGGGATCGGTGGAATCCGCCATCCAGGCCTTCCACGCAGAGGGCCTGCAGCGGCGGGAGACGGACTACACCATCTGGACCGCCCAGGGGGAAGCCCGGGACTGGCGGGTGTGCACGGTGCCGGTGGGGCACCTGTCCGATGGCCGGGGGATCGTCACCACCATGGCCACCGATGTCACGGCGCGCAACCGGGCCCTGGCGGAGCTCCAGGCGAGCGAGGCCCGGGCCAAGTCCATGCTCCGCACCACGCGGGATGGGGTGTGGCTGCTGGATACGGATGGGCGCATCCTGGATGCCAACGATGCCGTTTGCCGCGCCCTGGGCTACACCAAGGCTGAGCTTTTGCGGTTGCGGGTTTCCGATATCGAGGCCATGGAGTCGCCCGCGGAGGTTGGCGCCAAGGTGGCCCAGGTCATCGCTGAGGGGTCGGCCCTGTTCGAGGGCTGGCACCGCCGCAAGGACGGCTCCATCTTCCCCGTGGAGATCTCCACCACCTACCTGCCGGACCTCGGCCAGTTCGTGGCCTACCTCCGTGACATCACTGCACGCCTCGCCTCGGAGGTGGCGCTCCGGGCCAGTGAACAACGCTTCCGCACCACCTTGGACCAGATGGCCGAGGGGTGCTCCATCTTTGATCAGGATCTGACTTACCGATTCATCAACGGGGTGGGTGCGGCCCACGCGGGAATGCCGGTGGACGCGCTGGTGGGTCGACGTGTCTTGGAACTCTTCCCGGCCTTGGAGGGGGGGGGTCTTTCACAGGCGCGCCTTGGAATGCCTTCGAACCCGAATCCCCCAGACTTTTGAATTGGATTTCACGGCCCCGGAACGGCCCCTTCGCACCTTCAGGTTGAACCTGAGCGCCTCGCAGGAGGGCCTCCTGGTGCTGGATCAGGACATCACCGATCAGCGCCGGGCCGAGGAGGAGCGCCGCCAGCTCCAGGCCCACGTGGAGCGTGCCCAGAAGATGGACAGCCTCGGGAACCTGGCCGGGGGGATCGCCCACGACATGAACAACGTCATGGGCGCCATCCTGGGTCTGGCCAGCCTCCACGAGGCCCACACCCCGGCGGACTCGCCGCTCCACGCCGTCTTCACCACCATCACCAAGGCCTGCGAGCGCGGCCGCACCCTCGTCCAGGGGCTCCTGGGCTTCGCGCGGCAGGGACTTGCGGAGGCGAAGCCCTTGGACCTCAACGGCCTCGTGAGGGATCAGGCGGCCCTCCTGAGCCGCACCACCTTGCAGAAGGTTCAGGTGGAGCTGGACCTCCAGGAGGCCCTCCCAGAGATCGTGGGGGACCCCGCCGCCCTCAGCCACGTGATCCTCAACCTGGCCGTGAATGCGGTGGACGCCATGGACTCCGGGGGTCGCCTCACCTTCCGGACGCGGAGCAGCGGAGCCAACTGGGTGCTCCTGGAAGTCCAGGACACCGGTATAGGCATGCCGCCCGAGGTGCTCGCGCGGGCGACGGATCCCTTCTTCACCACCAAGCCCCAGGGCCGTGGGACGGGCCTCGGCCTGGCCATGGTCTACAACACCATCACGGCCCACGGGGGGCGACTCGACATCCAGAGCACCGTGGGCGTGGGCACCACCCTCGACATCCTGCTGCCCACGACCCCCCTCCGGGCCGAGGTGGGGGTGGAAGGGGTGCCAGGTGCGCCTCATCGGCCCACGCCCGCGCGATCGGTCCTGGTGGTGGACGATGACGAGCTGGTCCAGGCCACGCTGAAGGGGCTCCTGCGGGGTCTCGGGCACGGATGTGAGGTGGTGGGGAGCGGCGAGGCGGCCCTGGCGCGTCTCGCGGAGGACCTCCGACCCGACCTCGTGGTCCTGGATGTGAACATGCCGGGGATGGGGGGCGAGGAGACCCTTCGCCGCCTCCGGGGGACCCACCTGGACCTGCCGGTGCTGCTGGCCACGGGGCGGGTGACGCCCGAGGTGGCCGACCTGGCCCGGAGCACGACCCGGGTGGCCCTGCTGCCCAAGCCCTTCACCATGCGGGAGCTGGAGGCCCAGCTGGCCGCCCTGATCCCCGGCTAGGGCACCTCGCCGCGAAGGCGGGGCCCCCTACCCTCGGGGCAGGGTCTCTCTGGCACGAACCCAAGCTGGGCTTGGGTTCGCTGTCACCCCAGACCCCCGCCACGGGTCGCTCTCGGGGCCCTTCGAAAGGGCCCTTGCCATTCGCGCGAGTCGCTAGAGGAAGAGGCCGGGATCCACCCGGGCGTTGTTGAGGCTCAGCGTCCAGTGGAGGTGGGGTCCCGTGGAGCGGCCCGTGGAACCCACGAGCCCGATGGGATCCCCGGCCTTGAGCACCTGACCCACCTGCGCGTCGATGCGGGAGAGGTGGCAGAGCAGGCTCACGACGCCCTCGCCGTGGGCGATCAGCACGAAGTTGCCGCTGTAGAAGTAGTCACCCGTGAGGAGCACCACGCCGGATGCGGGGGCCACCACCTTCTGCCCCTTGGGCGCCGCGATGTCGAGGCCGGGGTGGGGACTGCGGGGCTCCCCGTTGAAGATGCGGCGCATGCCGAAGGAGGCCGTGCGCCGCCCCGGCGTGGGCTGACGGAAGGCCAGGGAGGGCGTCCAGCCCTCGGGCCAGCTGGGCCACAGGGGCTTGATGACCGCGTCCTCCTTCGCGATGCGGGCCTCATCTTCCTTGTTGGGGTTCACCTGCCGGGGGTTCACGCCGTTGACTCGCTGCTCGGGGTACTTCTTGGGCTTCACCGTGAAGGACACCTTTTGGTCCCCCACTTCCAGCACTTCGGTGCCCGCCGGGGTGCTGAGCTTGAGCCCGACGATGGCGATCCAGCGGGAGCCCTGCTTCCGGACCAGCACGCGCTCACCCTTGAAGCGCACCTCCGGGGCCTGCCCTGAGGGGGGCAGGGACACCACGGCCACACCCCCGGGCACGGCCGAAGGGCGGAAGGGCAGGGCGGCGGGCGTCGGGGCGGTGAGGGGCGGAGGGGCGAGGAGCAGGGGCATTCCCCAGCCTACCGCCTCAGTGACGCCCCCAACGCCCTTCCCGCATGCGCCCGATCCCCAGCGGGTTCCCGTCGCGCAGGGCCTCGGGGAGGAGGGCCTCGGGGGCATCCTGGTAGCACACGGGGCGGGACCAACGGGCGATGGCGGCGGTGCCCACGGAGGTGGTGGCGGGGGCGCTGGTGGCGGGCCAGGGGCCGCCGTGCACCATGGCGTGGCCCACCTCCACGCCCGTGGGCACGCCGTTGAACAGCACGCGGCCCGCCAACGCGCGGAGGCGGGGCAGCAGGGCCGCAGCCAGGGGCTCATCCTCCGGCGCCATCCACAGGGTGGCGGTGAGCTGGCCTGGGAGGGCCGCCAGGGCGGCGCTCCGCTCGGCTTCGGAGGCGCAGGCCACCAGGAGCGTGCAGGGGCCGAAGACCTCCTCGGCCAGCAGGGGGTCCGCCGCCAGGGCGGTCGCGGAGGTCTCCAGGAGGATCGGCTTCACCTGCCCGGTGGGACCCTCCGCGGCGAAGGCGGGGTGGGCGCCCTGGGCCTGGCGCTGACGCATCGCCGTGAGGTAGCCCTGGCGAAGGCGCTCACCCAGCATCGGCGCGGCGGGGCTCGTCTGGAGGGCCTCCCGCAGTCCTTCCCGCAGCGCCTCGAAGCCGGGGCCCTTCACGGCCAGGACCAGGCCGGGGCAGGTGCAGAACTGCCCCACGCCGTTCACCACGGAGGCGGCGAGGGTGCGGCCCAGGGCCTCACCCTTCTCCGCCAGCGCGCCGGGGAGGACCACCACGGGGTTCACGCTGCCCATCTCCGCGAACACGGGGATGGGCTCCGGGCGCTCGGCCACCAGCTCCAGCAGGGCACGGCCCCCGTGGAAGGAGCCCGTGAAGCCCACGGCGCGGATGTCGCGGTGCTGCACCAAGCGCGTGGCCACGCCGTGCCCCGCATCGAAGAGGAGGCTCAGGCAGCCGAAGGGCAGGTCCCGGCGGGCCAGGGCCCCTTGCGCCACGCGCGCCACCAGCTCGCTGGTGCCCGGATTGAGCGGGTGGGCCTTCACCACCACGGGGCAGCCCGCCGCCAGGGCCGAGGCGGTGTCGCCGCCCAGGGCCCCGAAGGCCAGGGGGAAGTTGGAGGCGCCGAACACGGCCACGGGGCCCAGGGGATGCCGCATGGCGCGCAGGTCCGGCTTGGGCAGGGGCGTGCGGGTGGGATCACCCGCATCGAGGCGGGCCTCCACCCAGCTTCCCTCCTCCGCCACCTCCGCGAAGAGCCGCAGCTGGAAGCAGGTGCGGGCCAGCTCGCCCCGCACCCGCGCCTCGGGCAGGGCCGTCTCCGCCATGACCCGGGGCACCAGCTCCGCGGCGGCGCCCTCCAGTCCCGCGGCGATGTCCCGTAGCAGGATGCCCCGGTCCGCCCCGGACAGGGCCGCCAGCACCGGTGCCGCTTCGTGGGCCAGCGTCACGGCACGATCCACCTCCGCCTCGGTGGCGCTGTGGAAGACCGGGGGCAGGGACGCCCCCGTGGCCGCCTCTTGGGCCTGGAAGGGATTCGGGCCCGGATCGCCGAGCACGGGGCCGAGGAGGGAGAGGCCGTGGAGCATGGGAACCACCCTATCGGAATCGGATCAGGGACGGTGGGCGAGGGCGTGCCGGAGCTCGGCCAGGGCGGCCTCACGCTCAGCGCCCTGGAGCACGGCGCGGGGGGCGCGCATGGATTCATTGCCCCAGCCCATCTCCTGCTGCACGAGCTTGATGAGCTGCACGAACTTGGGCACGGTGTCCATGCGCAGCAGGGGCAGGAACCAGGCGTAGAGGGGGAAGGCC
>CAZVKM010000009.1:0-1404 GCA_964627685.1 uncultured Solibacteraceae bacterium
CTCTACGCAAACGTCCATATAGGCGCCGCCGCCCGGACTGTCTACATTCAGTTCCACGATGCGGTAACCGGTGTCTCCACTGGCCAGCTTGGCCGGGCCGAGAAAACCATCCACCCGAGAAATGTAACCGCCAGGCGGCAGACCGCTGTCAATCAAGATCAACTCCTGCTCTTCTTTGGAGATGCCGAGCTTGTCCATCCAATAGCCGTTGCGTAGCGGCTCTTGAAGTTTGGCCAAGATGGCCAATAATCGGTACATCTGTTTTTGAATGGGGCGCAAGCGAGTATCGGCGATGAGGGCGGGCGCCAAGCAGATGGGGATGGTCTTATCCGCGAAAATGACCCCGCGTTGGCGCAGTTCTTGCAAAACCACCGAATACTGTTGGCGGGTGCCCAACGGGTCTTTCTCTAGAATCTTCCGAAAGGCGGCGTGGGCTTTTTTGGTGATGGGTGAAGGGTCGCAGGCCAGCATCAAAGCGACTTCTGACTAGGAAAGTCCGACCCTGCTCTTGGTAGCGACCTTGAAACAAAATGGTCCACCATACAGGAGACGAATGGGCCACAGGAACTGCCCTCTTCTAAAGGTTTCCACCACTCGTCTGGGAAAGTGCGGGCTATGAAAAAGGCGCTAATCACGGGAATCACTGGTCAAGACGGCTCGTATTTAACCGAGCTGCTGCTGTCCAAGGGCTATATCGTTCACGGAATCATCCGCCGAGCGTCCACCATCAATACGGCCCGCATCGATCATCTTTACTCGGACATGCGCGACCCGTCGACGCGAATGTTCTTGCATTATGGCGATATGCAAGACGGCGCCTCCTTGCGAAAAATCGTAGCCCAAGTCTCGCCCGATGAAGTGTACAACTTGGCCGCCCAATCCCACGTGCGGGTCAGTTTCGATCAGCCTGATTATACAGCGGACATTGTGGCCACCGGAACCTTACGGCTTTTGGAGGCAGTAGCCGAGCACAATCGTGTCCGCGAAACTCCGATCCGATTCTACCAAGCTGGAAGCTCGGAGATGTTCGGTTCAGCTCCCCCACCGCAGTCGATAGAGACCCGTTTCCACCCCCGCAGTCCCTACGCCGCCGCTAAAGTGGCTGCGCACTATTACGTCGTCAACTACCGCGAGTCTTACAATCTTTTCGCTTCCAACGGAATCCTGTTCAATCACGAGTCTCCCCGTCGGGGCGAGACCTTCGTGACGCGCAAGATCACCCGCGCCGCGACCCGCATCAAGATGGGGCTCCAGAAGAAGCTCTTCCTCGGCAACCTCGACGCCCGCCGGGACTGGGGCTTCGCCGGCGACTACATCCAGGCCATGTGGGCCATGCTGCAGCAGGATCACGCCGACGACTACGTCATCGCCACCGGCGAGAGCCTCTCCATCCGCCAGTTCCTG
>CAZVKM010000009.1:1414-29211 GCA_964627685.1 uncultured Solibacteraceae bacterium
GAAGGCCCACGTGGAGATCGATCCCCGCTACTTCCGCCCGGCGGAGGTGGACCACCTGGAGGGGGATCCCACGAAGGCCATGGACCGGCTCGGCTGGAAGCCCTCCACGGATGTGCGCCAGCTGGCCGCGATGATGGTGGAGCACGACCTGCGGCTGGCGGAGCGGGAGCTCCTCCTGAAGCTCGCGGGCCGCCAGGAGGCCCCGAGGGGAGGCGCCTGATGGGCCTCCCCTTCCCCCTTCAGGGCCGGCGCATCTGGGTCACCGGGGGCGGCGGCTTCCTGGGCACCCGCGTCGTCGAGGCCTTGAGGCGCCAGGGGGCCGAACCCCTGGTCACCCGCAGCACCGACGTGGACCTGCTGGACCCGGGAGCCGCCGAGCGCTACCTCCGGGAAGCCCGGCCGGAAGGCGTGATGCACCTGGCCGGAAAGGTGGGGGGCATAGGGGCCAACCAGCGCCAGCCCGGCACCTTCTTCTACGCCAACATGGCCATGGGCCTGCACCTCCTCGAGGCTTGCCGCCGCGTCGGCACCGAGAAGGTGCTCGTGGTCGGCACGGTGTGCTCCTACCCCAAGCACAGTCCCGTGCCCTTCCGGGAGGAGGACCTCTGGAACGGGTTCCCGGAGGAGACGAACGCCCCCTACGGCATCGCCAAGAAGGCCCTGCTCACCCAGCTGGAGGGCTACCGCCAGGAGCATGGCCTCCGGGGCATCTTCCTCATCCCGGGCAACCTCTACGGCCCCGGCGACCACCTGGACCTCGCCACCAACCACGTCATCCCCGCCCTCATCCGCCGCTTCCTCACCGCCACGGAGGAAGGCCATGACCACGTGGAGCTCTGGGGGACGGGCACCGCCAGCCGGGAGTTCCTCTACGTGGAGGATGCGGCCCGGGGCCTCTGCCAGGCCATGGCCCGCTATGAGGGCTCCGACCCGGTCAACCTCGGCACGGGCCGGGAGATCACCATCCGCGAGTTGGCCCACCTCATCCGCTCCCTGACGGGGTTCCCCGGGGAGATCCGCTTCGACGCGTCCAAGCCGGATGGGCAGCCCCGCCGCTGCCTGGACGTCTCGCGGGCCGAGGCCGGCTTCGGGTGGAAGGCGGAGGTGCCCCTTGAAGAGGGCCTCGCACGGACGGTGGCCTGGATCCGCGAGGCCCTCCCCAGGGGCTGAGCCTCAGGTCACCCGAACGCCCACGGCCTGCAGCCGGGCCCACTCGCCCGCCTCGGGATTGCGGAACTCCGCCTGACCCCCGGGATGGCTGTGGTAGTGCCCCAGGACGCGCCGCAGGCGCACGCGCTTCTTGCCCGCCTGGCCCAGGAGCTCCCACCACAGCCCATCGCCGATGACCCGCACCGGGGAGCCGTCCTCGAAGCGCCAGGGATAGTGCGGCAGCTCCCGGTGGAGGGCCATGCGCCAGGCGGTGCCCGGGCCGTAGGTGCCACGCTCCCCGGTACCGCTGCCCAGGCGCACCGGACGCCCCGTCACTGGAGGCCAGTCGGGATGGAAGGGGAGGTCCTCCACCCGCTCTCCGGCCCGGGTCCCGTCCGTCTCCTCCTGGGAGAAGCAGATGCGCCACTCCCCGCCCACGAGGTCGGCCCCCGCCTCCAGGGCCTCGAGCACCGCCTCGGCCGCATCGGGACAGAGCCGATCATCCAGGTTGAGGTTCATGACGTAGGGGGTCCGCACCGCCTGGATCGCCAGGTCCCAGGCCTCATAGAGGGCCAGGGGCTGCCGCGTGGCGACGTACTCCCCCTCGAAGTCCGCGGGGGGCAGGTCGCCGCCGTCGAACACATAGAGCGCCCGCACCGGGCGGCTCTGGGCCCGGAGGCAGGCCAGGTGCCCCCGCACCAGCTCATGCCGGTGCGGATCCTTGTGCCATACCCCGCAGATCACCGTGAGCTGGGGCTCCGGAGAGGCCTCGCCCCGCTGGGCCGGCAGGGCTTCGGGCTTCGAGCCGGGACGGATCACCTCGAGGTCCGCCCCCTGGACCGCGGCCGCCAGATCGAAGGGCTCCGGACCTCCGGGCAGCGCCTCCGAGACGAAGATCCGCGGCCGCGGTCCGGGCCCGGCCAGCACCGCCGCCACCGCCGCAGCGAGGACCGCCACGTCCACGTCCGTGATGCAGTGGGTCCGGGCATGGGGGCAGGACCAGTTGCAGAGGAAGCAGGTGAGGGGGTTCACCACGAGGGTGGTGAGGGCGCTGTAGGGGAGGAAGCGGCCGAAATGCCCGCCCCCCGTGACCACCGCATGGGGGATCCCCAGGGCCACGCAGGCCTGGGCCAAGCCCGATTCCGCCCCCACCGCCGCCCCCGCCTGGGCCAGGAGGGCCAGGGAGGCCCGCAGCGGCAGGGCGCCGGCGGCGTTGTGCGTAGGGCCCGGCAGCCCTTCCAGCACCGTGTCGCAGAGGTCCCGCTCCCCGCCGGTGCCGAGGGCGACCACCGGCCTCGGCGCGCCCGTGAGCACCGCCTTGAGGGCCTCGCCATACCGTCCATAACGCCGGGGGGCGTACTGCGCTCCGGGGAACACCGCGAGGAAGGTCCCGGCCTGGAGGCCGTGCCCCGTGAGGTAGGCCTCCGCCTGGTCCCGGTCCCCCTGCGTGAGCCATACCTGGGGGAGCCCCTTGGGTCGGGGCCAACCCATCGCCTGGGCGAAGGCGGCCAGCCGATCCACCTCCCGGTCCGCGGCGGGCAGGGGGGGGATCAGGCGGGTGTAGATCCCATCCCCCTGGTGATGTTCCTCGGGGCTCATGTTGCAGAGATCCCCGCTCACACCCACCCGCACGGGGGCTCCAGAGGCCAGGGTGAACACGTCGCCCAGCCCTTCCCGGCTGTGCACCGAGTGGACGCAGAGGTCCGCCTGGAAGGTGGCCACGTGCACCAGCACCTCGTTCAGGGCGGTGGGATCCTGGGCCAGGCGCCCCCGGTCGAAGGGGATCACTTCCGCGACGAAGGGGCAGCTCTCGAAGACCGGGGCCGCGAAGGCCTGGCACACCACGGCCACCTTGGCCGCGGGATGGGCCTGGTGCAGGGACTCCAGGAGGTCGTTCGAGAGGAGCACGTCCCCGATGCTGTCCGGCCGCACCCACAGGATCCGCTCCGGCGCGGCCGCCGGCTCCAGGCGCCCCAGGTACCCGGCCCGCTTGCGGGCCACCAGGCGCACCTCCTCGCCATGGCCCATGGCCTCCAGGCGGCCCAGCAGCTGGCGCTGCTCCTCAGGGGACCGGTTCGGCTCCAGGGCCTGGACGACCCGAAGGGGCAGGTCCTCGCCGAAGTCCCCGGAGACGGTGCGGCAGGTGACCACCTCCAGGCCCGCCTGGAGGGCCATGGCCCGCAGGGTTTCCGGAGTGAAGTGGGTGTAGTGCCAGTCCCGCTCCAGCCACGGCCATCCTTCCCCCATGGCCTGGGCGCAGAGGGAGTTGATGTTGGGCACCACCACCATGAGGACGCCGCCCTCCGTGAGGACATGGGCCGCCTTCTGGAGGTAGGTGAGGGGATCGGGCACGTGCTCCAGGCTGTGGCTGAAGGTCACCACATCCACGGAGCCCTCGGCCAGGTCCCCCTCCGGGAAGGGCTGGCTGCGGATGTCCAGGCCGAGCCGCTCCCGGCCGAAGGCCACGTTGGGGGCCGTGAACTCGAACCCGGTCACCTCCAGCCCCCGCTCCCGGGCCCCCACCAGGAGGGGACCCCAGCCGCAGCCCACATCCACGAGGCGGCGGCCCGGCCGGCCGAGGACCCGCAGGGCCTCCTCCACCAGAGGATCCCTTCGGGCGGCGCGATTCCCGGGCTCCTGGAGCGCGGCCTCCACGGAGGCGGGCACCTTCACCGGAGGGGCCGCGGTGGGCTCCCCCACGGCGTACACGTCCCGGTAGTAGGCCTCCAGGGCCTCCCGGGTGGGCCGCACCCGGAGGTACACCAGGTTGCATCCGCTGCAGCGGACGATGTCCTCCCCGCGGAAGGGCTCCGCGGTCTCCCCGTCGCAGCAGGGGCAGGCCAGGATCTGCTTCCCATCCGGGGCGTACCCCAGGACCCGCACGTGCTCCTCGAGGTCCGCCCGGTGCGCGCCCCCCGAGAGCTCCAGCGCCAGGGCCCGCAGGGCCTCCCGGTAGCGGGTGAGCGAGAAGGCGTGGCGACGGCGCCGGTGCCGATTGAGCCCCGCGGTGCTCCAGTGTTCCCCGCGGACATACTCCACGCTAGGGACATCGTCCCGGCAGGCCGTGGAACCCGTGAGGGCGCTGATGCCGCTGGAGATCCCCAGGAAGGCGTCACAGCGGTTGTAGAACTCGGCATTGAGACGCCAGGGCTGGGTGCAGACGGCCACCCGCGCCCCCAGCGCCCGCAGCCGCTGCGCCTCCCCGGGCTCCTGCGCGGCGCTCATCACGAAGAGCGGATCCAGCCGCCGCAGGGCATCCCAGACCACCTCCACCGTGTCCACGGTCCAGAAGCTCTGCTGGCTGCGCTGATCGCACTCCACCAGGATGCGGGGGCCGGAGGGGAGGGCCTCCCACCAGGCGGCCGCCTGGGCGCGCTCCGCATCGGAGAGCGACAGCACGGGCACCATGGGCACCGTCCAGCGGAGGCCGGGGGCGGCCCGGTAGAGGTCCCAGAGGGAGCCGCCTGGGGCCTTGTCGTAGTTCAGGTAGGGGGCCGGGGCATGGAAGGCCGCGAAGGGCCGGCTCCGGGCCAGCTCGGGGATCCCCGCGTCCAGGGCCTCCCAGGTCCCCTCCAGGACCACGATCTCATCGAGGTCCGGGTTGCCCCGCAGGGCCGGCTCACAGCCCTTGGAGACGAACCATACGAGGTGGGCGCCGGGATGGTCCGCCCGGAGCTGACGGGCGACGGGGGTGAGGTTCAGCACGTCCCCCAGGCCATGGAAGACGGCGATGCCGATCTGGGGTTTGGAGGTCGGGGCGGTCATGGGCGGCCCTTCACTGGGTCCGCCCGAAGTCCCGCCGGGACCGGATCGGATCCCGCACCGGCCACCAGAGGTCCAGCTCGGGATCGTTCCAGTCCAGGGTGAACTGCCCCGCACGGTCGTAATCCGAGGTCTGCTTGTAGTGGAAGATGGCCTGCTCGCTGAGCACCACGTGGCCGTTCCCGAACTTGGGGGGGATGAGGACCTGGAGCCGGTTCACGTCCGACAGGGTGAAGGCCTCCCACTTCCGGTACTGCGGGGACGCCGGGTCGTTGTTCACCACCACCAGGTAGAACCGCCCCTGCAGGCAGCTCACCAGCTTGGTGGTGCGCTGGTCCCCGTGGATGCCCCGGAGCACGTGGCGGGAGCTGGTGGAGATGTCGTCCTGGACGAAGGCGGCCGTGATCCCCGCCTCCCGGTAGAGGGCCTCGTTGTAGAGCTCGATGTAGCTGCCGCGGAAGTCCTCGAAGATGGTGGGCGGCGTGATGAGGAGGACCCCATCCAGGCTCGTGGTTCGGACGTCCATGTCAGCCCCTGGCGAAGTAGTTGTGGCGGCGGTGGAATTCATCCTCGTGGGCCAGGAACCAGTCCCAGGTCTGCCGGAGCCCCTCGGCCAGCGAGGTCGCCGGTTCCCAGCCCAGGAGCTTCCTGGCCAGTGAGATGTCCATCACCCGCTTGGGATAGCCCGAGGATTTGGTGGTGTCGAACTCGTATCGGAAGTCCAGGAAGCCGGCGAGGGTCTCCACCAGCTCCCGGATGGAGATCCCATGGCCGCAGCCCAGGTTCACGCAGCGGCCTCCCGTGCCGTGGTGGAGCGCCAGGATCATGCCCTCGGCCACATCCCGGCTGTAGACGAAGTCGCGGATGGCGCTCCCATCCCCCCAGACCTTCACGGGGTTCTCGCCCTTCCGGATCCGGCTCAGGAGGGTGGGGATGACCATGGCGTTGGCCGGATCGAAGTTGTCCCCGGGGCCATAGACGTTGGAGGGCCGCACGATGGCGAAGTTCTCGAGGCCGTGCTGCACCTTGTAGGCATGGATCTGGAGCTCGCCCATCCGCTTCGCCCAGCCGGCGAAGTCCATGGGTGGCGAGGTGAAGTCGCCCTCCGGCTCCGAGTCCTCCCGGAACTCGTCGGCACTGGCGTAGGCGCCGATGGAGCTGGTGTAGAGCACCTTGGGGACCTTGTTGCGCCGGCAGGCCTCCAGGACGTTCGCGTTGAACATCAGGGTGGGCACGAAGTGGCTCGCCAGCTGGGTCTTCGACACGTCGATGGAGCCCTTCACCCCGGCCACCTGCAGCACCGCATCCCGGCCCCGGGTGACCTCCCGGCAGAAGGCGAACTCCGTGAGGTCGCCGTGGATGTGCTCCGCCCGATCATCCACCCGGAGCTGATCGAGGGACACCAGGGTGACCTTCGCCCCGGCCCCGCAGAGGATGTCCACCACCTGGCGGCCGATGAGGCCGGTGCCCCCGGTCACGAGAACTGATTTGCCCCGGTACTGGGAGAGGATGCCGGGATCGATCACGCGGGCCTCCCAGGCGCGGCGAGGGCCGAGACGGTCTTGGGGCGGAGGTCCCCGTTGGGCTCGTAGTGGATGAGCACGCTGCCCTCCTGCTCGAACTTGAAGTTCACGGGCAGGCAGCCGGGAAGGGACTTCGCGACCTCCTGCCGCCGCTCCGGATGGACGTAGAACACCATGAAGCCGGTGCCTCCGGCCCCCAGCAACTTCCCACCCACGGCCCCATGGTCGAGGGCCGTCTGGTAGATCTCGTCCAGGGTCGCGGTGGTGACCGAGGCACCCATGCCCCGCTTGATCTGCCAGGCCTCATGGAGCATCCGGCCGAAGTCGTCGAGGTCCCCATTCCCCGTGAGCACCCCGAGGGCCTCGTCCACCATGGCCCGCATGCGGTGCAGCTCCTGGCGCTTGTTGGGGAGGTTCGCCACCACCTGGGCGGCGATCTCCGTGGCCAGACGGCTGGAGCCGGTGTACACCAGCAGCAGCCGATCCTGGAGCTCGTTCATGCGGACGGCGGGGAGGGGCACCGGGTCCACCTTGAAGGTGCCGTTGGTGGCGAAGCGGATGAGGTTCAGGCCGCCGAAGGCCGCGGCCACCTGATCCTGGGAGCCCACATGGTCCTTGAGGATCTCCTGCTCCAGCTCCATGGCCAGGAGGGCCAGCTCCCGGTTGCCCACCATCTGCCCCCGCAGGGCCATGAGGCACTTGATGAGCCCCACGGCGAAGGAGGAGCTGGACCCCATGCCCGAGCGGGCGGGGAGGTCCCCCTGGTGGTGGATCTCCAGGCCCACCCGGTCATCGAACCCGAGCCAGTTCAGTCCCTCCCGCACGGCGGGATGCAGGATCTCGGAGATGCTGGAGACCGTCTCGATGTGCGACCACACGATCCGGTGCTTCATGTTGAAGAAGGGGGGGATCACCCGGCAGCTGAGGTAGCAGTACTTGTCGATGGTGGTGGAGAGCACGGCGCCCCCCTCCTCCCGGTACCAGGTGGGGTAGTCGGTACCGCCGCCGAAGAAGGAGATGCGGAAGGGGGTTCTGGAAATGATCATCGGGGGACCTCCCTTCCGGTCCGGAGGCGCGCGCGGTGGTAGTCCAGCAGGTCCCGGAGGGTCTGCTCCACGGAGATGCGGGGCTCCCAGCCCGTGGCCTGCCGGAACTTGGTGGTGTCGGGGATCTGCAGGGTGACGTCGGAGGGCCGGAGGAGGGCCGGATCCACTTCGTGCCGGATGGGGCAGGTGGCCATGCCCGCGAGCAGGTCGAGCACATCGCCCACGGTCATGGTCCGCGTCCCGCCGATGTTGTAGACCTCCCCGGCAGGGCAGTGCTCCAGCAGCATCCAGTAGGCCCGGACCGTGTCGCGCACATCGGCCAGGGTCCGCACGCTGTCCAGGTTCCCCACCTTCACCGGGTTGGGCCGCAGGCCCGCTTCGATCTCGGCGATCTGGAGGGCGAAGGCGCTCTCCGCGAAGACGGCCCCCCGCCGCGGACCGGTGTGCGTGAACATCCGGGTCCGCACCGTGTGGATCCCGTAGGAGAGGAAGTACTGGAGCGCGAGCATGTCCTCGCCCACCTTGGAGACCGCGTAGGGGCTCGCGGGCCGGAAGGCGTTGGTCTCCCGGATGGGGACCTCCTCGGCCGTGACCTGCCCGTAGACCTCGGAGGAGCTGCACGTGTGCACCCTGGGGCGCTGGCCGGTGAGCCTCAGGGCGTCCAGGAGGTTCACCGTGCCGATCACGTTGGTGTGGAGGGTGTCCGCCGGGGCGCCGAAGCTCGCGGGGACGTAGCTCTGCGCGGCCAGGTGGAAGATCCGGTCCGGCCGGACCTTCTCCAGCAGCGCCACGAGGGAGTGGAGGTCCCGCAGCTCCGCGAGGTGCAGCTGCACGCGGCCGTGCACGTGCTCGAGGTTGTCGAGGGGGCTCCGCCAGCGCACCAGCCCATGGACCTCCACGCCCGGATGCTCCGCCAGGATGTATTCCGCAAGGTGGCTGCCCACCATGCCCGTGATGCCGGTGATGAGGACCTTCATGGTCATGAACCCCCCGATGGGTGGCGCGTGAAGGCATCGGCGGCCCGATAGGACTCGGGGGTGCCGATGTCATGGAAGGAGCCGTCCGCCTGGAACCCGTACAGGGTCCTCCCGGCCCAGCTCGGGAAGCAATCCCGTTCCAGGCTGGTGGGGCGGTCCAGAGGCAGGGCGCGGAGGTCTTCCGGGTGGAGGAGGTAGACCCCGGCGTTCACGGGACCCGGGCCGGCGGCCCCCTTCTCCAGGAACCGCTCGATGCGGCCCCCCTCCCCCAGCTCCACCCCGCCGAAGGCGGATCGATCCGGCACGGACATGAGCAGCACGCCCTGGCGCACGGCCAGGGCCTGGTACCAGGCTAGGAAGGCCCCGAGGTCCGTCTCCAGGAAGGCATCGCCGTTGAGGACGAGCATGGGGTCCGACACCGGATGGCGGAGGGCCCAGGCCAGGGCCCCGGCGGTGCCGAGGGGCTCCGGCTCCCGGGAGTGCAGGAGGGAGAGGGCGCCCTGCCGATCTCCGAAGGCGGCCTCCACCGCCTCCCCCAGGTACCCGGTGCAGAGGATCACGCGGCGCACCCCCTGCCCCTCCAGCCACCCCAGGAGGTGGGCCAGGAAGGGCCGGCCGCCCACCTCCGCGAGGGCCTTGGGCCGGTCGGAGACGACGGGGCGCAGGCGGGTCCCCAGGCCCCCGGCCAGCACCAGGGTGGTGAGGGAGGCCAGGGAGGGGGGAGCGGAGAGGGACATGGACGAGGCACGACTTGCCCGAGGAACGGGGAGCACCCCCGGGCTCATGAAGGATTCAGGCCAACGGGCTACTCCACCACCAGGTAGGACACGCGCGAGGCCCAGAGGTCCCGTCGGAGGCGGACATTCTGGAGTCCGAGGGCCTCCATCACCGCCAGGGTCTCCCCCGGGGAATCCGGGTCGTTGAGCTCGTCGAAGCCCAGCACGCTCCCCTTCACCAGCCGGGGCCGGAGGGCCTCCAGGCACTTCTTCGTCGGCTCGTAGAGATCGAAGTCGAAATAGGCCAGGGCCACGATGGTCTCCGGGTGCTCGGCGAGGTAGCGGTCGATCTCCACCGTCGCATCCCCCTTCCGCAGCTCGAACTTGGTGAGGTGGCCCAGGGGGTTGTCCCGCTCCTGGCAGGTCAGCACCTGGGCCAGGAAGGTCTCGTAGCCCTTCGAGAGGGCGAGGTTGCCCGGGAAGATCATGTCCGAGGTCCCATCCTGGGGGGCCACCGAGGGGAAGCCCTCGAAGGTGTCGAAGCCGATGATCTTCCGGTGGCGGTGGAAGGGCTCGTAGATGCCCCGGAGGGCGGCGAACAGGGCGCAGTTCTGGCCCCACCGCACCCCGAACTCCATCACCACCCCCGGGACCTCCACGGCCATGCGGTACAGGCGGTCCATGAAGAGGATCCGGGACAGGTTCTTGGAGTTGAGGAAGAGGCCGAGGTTGGAGAGCAGCTGATCCTGGGGGATGGGCGCCTCCCGGAGGAGGGTCGCGAGCTCGCCGCGCACCTCCCGCTCCGCCGGGTTGTCGTAGGTCTTGATGCGGGTGTTCGGATCGGTCATGGCGGCTCCGGGAGGTCAGCTTCGGACGAGGGCGGGCACCGGGCGTCGGCCTTCGAAGGCCAGCACCCAGGCCCAGAAGCGGAGGCGCCCCTCCACCAGGTCGTAGCGGAAGGGGCCCACCGCTTCGGGCAGGGCGGCGATGCGGATGGGCTTGATGCGGTCGTCCTGGCGGATCTCCTCCGCCAGCTCCAAGGGGGAGGGGCACAGGCCCATGGGGTTGCGGCGGGCCTCCTCCAGGCTGAGGGGGACGGAATGCTGACCCGTGGGGTCGGGGATGGGCCTGATTTCCGTCCAGGGCACCGCCTCCACCCGGATGCGGCACTCCTCGTCGATGCGGGCCAGGGCCTCCTGGGGCAGGGGATCCGTGAGGGCCCGGGCGTTCTCCGCGAGGTGGGCCGGATTGAGGGAGCTGGGGATGGGGACCACCCCGGGCCGGGACATGAGGAACTGGAGGGCCGCCCGGGTGGGGGTGGTCCCATGGGCCGCGGCGATGCGGGTCAGGGCCGCGCGGCAGCCCGCGTGGGCCACGAGGCGCCCCTGATCCAGGGGTGAATAGGCCAGCACCTTGAGGCCCCGCGCGGCGCAGTGGGGGAGCACACGGTCCTCCAAGGTACGGTCGCCGAGGTTGTATTCGGATTGGACGGAGAAGAGGGGCTGGGCCCCCAGGGCCGCTTCCATCTGCTCCAGGAGCTCCACGGGGAAGTTGCTCACCCCGATGTGCCGGATCTTGCCCTCGCGGTGGAGCTGGAGCAGGGCCTCCGCCGTCTCCTCCAGCGGCACCGCCGGGTTGGGCCAGTGGACCTGGTAGAGGTCGATGCGATCGGTGCCGAGCCGCTGGAGGGACCCTTCGCAGGCCCGGATCAGGTCGGCCTTCGCCAGGTGCTCGGGGCGCACCTTGGTCGCGATCCAGGCCTGGTCCCGGCGCCCCCGGAGGGCCCGGCCCAGGAGGGTCTCGGAGCCGCCCTCGGCATAGACCTCCGCCGTGTCCAGCAGGCGGATCCCCAGGTCCAGGGCCAGGTGCACCGCCGCCACGTGGGTCGAGGCCGCGCTCGGATCCAGGGCGAACTTGCCCCCGAGGCCAAGCCCCAGGGGTGGCACCGGCAGGCCGGAGGCCGTCTCAGACAAGGTCCACATGCCAGCCCTCGAGCCCATCCACGCCGCTGTTGGAGCGCTCCGTGGCCTTCTCCCGCTCGCCGGCCTCCTCCAGCAGGCGGTTCTTGAGCTGGTTCCGGATGCCGTTCAGCTGGTGCGCCAGCTTGAGGTGGGCCTCATAGCGGTCGGGTTCCGCCTGCATGCGGTCCTTGAGGTGCCAGATGTGGAGGTTCATCTGCCCCAGGGCCACCAGGATCCGGATCATGCGCCCGTCCAGGCGCAGGCCCCGCTCCTGGATGATGAGGTCGAGGTCGTGGCTGATGCGGCGCATCTCGTCGGAGTAGCTGGCCTGGCCCTCCGGCAGCAGCACCGCCTTGATCTGGTCCACCGTGAGGCGATCCACCAGTTCCGCGAAGGGGGTGAGGAACTGGCGTTCCCCGGGGGTCCGTGCGTCAGCCATGATGCCGCTCCAGTGGGGGCTTCCCTGAAGCCCGGGCTTGCCGATACCAGGCCACCGTCTGCCGGAGCCCTTCCACGAGGGGGGTGCGCCGAAGGGGGCCCAGGAGGGCGGTGGTCTTCTCCATGGAGAGGATCCGGACCGGATCCCCCGTGGGCTTGGTGGGATCCCAGGCGAGCGTGAGGGTGGGATCCACCACGGACACCACCGCCTCCGCCAGCTCGCGGATGGAGACGCCCTGACCCATGCCGAGGTTGAGCGGCTCGCAGGCGGGCCCGCGGGCCGTCACGTCGAGGGCCCAGGCCGCCACATCCCGGGAGAAGACGAAGTCCCGCAGAGCCGAGCCATCGCCCCACACCACCAGGGGGTTCTCGCCGTCGAGGCAGCGGCGGATGAGGGCCGGGATCACCTGGGCCGTGGCGGGGTTGAAGTCGTCGTGGGGGCCGTACACGTTGCTGGGCCGGATGATCCGCACCGCATCCCACCCGTACTCCTTCAGGTAGGCCTCGCCCTGCACCTCCCCGATGCGCTTGGCCAGGCCGGGGATGCGGTCGTTCTGCTTCGGGAGGCCGTCCCACAGGGTCTCCTCCCGCTTGGGCTGGTCGGAGCACGGGTAGCCGCAGATGCTGCTCACGAAGAGGAAGCGGCCCACCTCGTTCCGGAAGGCCGCATCCATCAGGTTGGTCTGGAACCGGAGCATGGGGACCAGGTAGCTGGCCACCTTCGTCTCCCCGATGCCCGTGGAGCCCTTGATGCCCACCAGGTTCAGCACCACGTCCTGTCCCCGGGTCGCCTCCAGGCAGCGATCCAGCTCCGTCAGGTCCATTCGCCGGAAGGTCACCTGGGGCGGGAGCACCGAGGCCGCATAGGCCTCCGGATCCACCGACACCACCGTGACCTCCGCGCCGGCCGCCGCCAGGAGCCCCACGGTGGGGATCCCGATGACCCCGGTCCCACCCGCCACGAGCACCCGCTTCCCGGCGTAGAAGGCCGCGTCAAATCCAGGAGCCCCCATCAGACCTCCCGCCGGGGCCGCCAGGCCACATAGGAATAGCCTTCGTGGAACTGGCTGCCGAAGGTGCGCTGGGTCTGGAGGATCTCGACCCGCCCTTCCCGCTCCAGCGACCGGAGGCGACCCAGGAAGCCCTGCAGGTAGTTCCGGGCCCGGCCGTAGCGGATGGCCGCGAAGTCCGGGAGGTCGCCATGATCGTAGAGCTCCTCCAGCGTCTCCAGGTGCAGGCAGACCTTCGGCCCCTTCCGCAGGAGGAAGGCCAGGAAGGGCTCGAACCCGGGGCCCAGCTGCTCCAGGGCCCCGATGGTGAGGACCCCATCCTCCGACCCCAGGGGCAGGGAGGGGTCCGGGTGGAACATGTCGAAGGGGCGGCCCTTCAGCGGGAGCCCCTCCTTCCGCCCGATCTCGTCCACCAGCGCACAGGAGGCCTGCGCCCAGTCCAGGCCCACCATGGGACGCCCCGGGAACATGGCACCGTAGGCCAGGAGGTTGTGTCCCGTGCCGCAGCCGAACTCGTGGAGCGTCTCGACCTCCGCGAACCACTTCCGGAAGAGCACCTCGCGCTGCACCCGGACGAAGGCGGTTTCGAAGCCGGGGTCCACGGGCGCGATGTAGGCGCCCTGGAGCCGCTTCACCGCCCCGGCCCGCACGAACTTGGGGAGCAGGGCCCCGGGATCATGCCCTTGGGCCCGGTAGGCCTCGAGGTTCTCGGCCCAGCCCCGCTCCCAGGCCGCCTGCTTCGCGGGGCCGGAGGGCGTGAGGGTGCCCGAGTCGATGGTCTGCAGGATCTCCACCAGCAGCGCCTCCCGTTCCGGGCCCAGCACCTCCCGATAGCGGAGGTCCGAAGCCTCGAGGAGCGCCCGGGCCTCGGCCCCGAAGGCGGATTCCGGTACGCCCAGGACGGCGGCGAAGCGGGGCAGGTCCAGCGTCAGGATCTCGCCCTCGCGGGACGCGGCCCGACCCGTGGTGCCCACCCGGGCGGCGCTGCGGGCCTCGAGGAAGGTCACCAGGCGCCCTTCGAGGCTGTCCACGTCAAGACCCATGGCCTGCAGCATCCACTCGCGGGTGCCGTGGAGCAGGTCCACCACGGATTCGGGAAGCCCCAACCTCAGGAGGCCGGCGCCGGACTGCCCCACCAGCAGCTCCGCCATGAGGGTGCCGAGGCCCCCCTCCTCGAAGTGCTCCTCGAGGGTGGCCACCGCGGGGAAGGGGGCCAGGAGGTTCCGCCAGGTTGCGGCTTCCACGGGCTTCAGCTGCTCCACGAGGAGGGCCGCCACGGAGAAGCCCCGGGCCTCCAGCCGGGCCACCAGGTCCGGCAGCTTGCGGGCGGCCAAGCCGGTCCCCAGCAGCAGCAGCTGGGAACCCCGGGCCAGCCAGCGCCCCACCCCGGGTACGGGCTCTCCCCCGAGATCGGGGAAGCAGCCCTTGTCCAGGCGGAGGTAGAGGGGCCCCAGGGTGCGGCCGGCCGCGCGACCCGCCTCCCGGAAGCCGCTGGGATCGGCGGGGGAGAGGATCCGCATCTTCGGCAGGGCCCGGGCGTTGGCGATGTCCTGGCAGGCGTGGTGGCTGTGCCCGTCGTTGGCGTAGGTGATGCCGGGGCCGATGGCCGCGATGGTCACGGGGAGGCCCGGATCCGCGATGTTGACTTTGATCTGCTCGTAGCAGCGCTGGAGGATGAAGGGGGCGATGGAGTAGGCGATCACCTGCTTCCCCCCCAGGGCGAGGCCCGTGGCGAGGTTGATGAGGTTCTGCTCGGCGATGCCCGGATTCAGCACCTGGGCGGGCAGCTCCCTGCGGAACTGCTCCAGGCTGAAGGCGGCCATGTCCCCCGTGAGGAGCACCAGGTCGGGGTTCCGGCGGGCCTCCTCGTGCACGGTTTCAAAGAAGGCATCCCGGAGGTCGTAGGGCGCGGCGGGGGAGACGGGGTTCATGCGGAGAGCTCCTCCCGGGCCTGAGCCAGCTGCTCCGGCTTGGGCACACCGTGGTGCCAGGCGAGCTTCCCCTCCATGAAGGACACGCCCTTGCCCTTCACCGTGCGGGCGAGGACGAGGGTGGGCTTCCCGGCCCGCCCCGAGAGGGCCTCGGCCAGCACAGGCCCCAGGGCCTCGAAGGCGTGGCCCTCCACCTCGAGCACCTCCCACCCGAAGGCCCGCCACTTGGCGCCCATGTCGCCGAAGTCGTTGCAGTCCCGGGTGTAGTCCATGGTGATCTGGCCGTTCAGGTCCAGGATGGCCACCAGGGAGGCCAGCTTGAGGTGGGCCGCGTACTGGGCGGCCTCCCACACGGAGCCTTCATAGCACTCGCCATCGCCCAGCAAGACCACCGTCCGGTTGGGCCGACCGCTCTGGCAATCCGCCAGGGCCAGTCCCGTCCCGATGCCCAGGCCGTTGCCCAGGGAGCCGGTCCCCACCTCGATGCCGGGGGTGCGGGGATCCGGATGCTCCCCCAGGAGGCAGCCCTCCTTTCCGGTCCGCGCCAGCAGGGCCACGGGGAAATAGCCCGCGTCGGCCAGCACCGCATGGAGGGCGACCGCCGCATGCCCCTTGCTGAGGATGAACCGGTCCCGCCCCTCCCACTGGGGCTCCGAGGGACGGTGCCGAAATTGCCCGCCGTGATAGAGCGCCACGAGGAGATCCAGGCAGGAATAGGCTCCGCCGATGTGTCCCTTCCCCGTGGCCGCGACCGTCTCCAGCACCAGACGGCGCAACCCCCGGGCGCGGGCGGCGAGGTCGAGTTCGGCCATGGTGGTCCCCTTCCGATGCGACGGATGACTGGCGGGGAAGCATGAACCAGGCCATGGGGACGCAAGGCGGTGCCGGGGGACTTGGCAGGAAATTCGCCAATTCCCCGGGGCCCCGACCGACCCCCGGCCGGGTTTGCCCCCTCCCCCGCCTCGCGCGACCCCTTGCGGAGCCCCTTCCATGGCCGACCGACCGCCGGTGCCCGACCTCCTCGGCCCGGACGGGGAGTGCCTCCATGAGAACCCCTGGTTCCGCGTGATGCTCCGGCGCAGCTACTACTGCATCGAGCATGTGCACCCCCAGGTGGTGGTGCTCCCCCTGGTGGGCGAGGATGCCGTGCTGGTGCGGGTCCGCCGGCCCGTCGCCGGCACCGAGCTCCTGGAGCTGCCCGCCGGGGGCGTTGATCCAGGGGAGAGCCTGGTGGAAGGGGCGAGGCGGGAGCTGGCCGAGGAATCCGGGATCTGGGTGGAGGACCTCGCCGCCTTCGAGCCCCTGCCCCCGCTGGCCGTGACGCCGGACCGCATGCCCACCCTGCCCCACCTCTTCCAGGTGCGCCTCTCCGAAGCGGCCTTCGAGGCGCGCCGGCCCCATGACGACGAAGTGGTCGAAGTGGTCCGCGCCTCCCCGGCCCGGATCCGCAGCCTCGCCGCGGAGGGTGGGATCCGGGCCTGCCTGCCCATGGCCATGCTCTTCCGCCACCTCTGCACCCTCCCTCCCCCTGTCGGAGCCCACCCATGAGCGACCTCGGAATGGAGCTGTACCAGCGGATGTTCCTCTGCCGGGAGGCGGAGGAGGCCATCATCCGCGACTACCCCTCGGACGTCATGAAGACCCCCATGCACATGTCCCTCGGAGGCGAGGCCCTCGCGGCGGGCGTGTGCCGGGCCCTGGGCCCCGCGGACCAGCTCGTGGGCACCTACCGATCCCATGGCATCTACCTCTGCCGCACCGGCGAGACCGATCGGTTCTTCGGGGAGATGTACGGGAAGGTCACGGGCATGGCCAAGGGCAAGGGGGGCTCCATGCACCTCTCCGCCCCGGAGCAGGGCCTGATCTCCACCAGCGCCATCGTCGCCTCGGGCCTTCCCGTGGCCGTGGGGGCCGCCTTCGCCAACCAGCGGAAGGGCAACGGGGCCGTGGTGGCCGTCTTCTTCGGAGATGGCGCCGTGGATGAGGGGGTGTTCTGGGAGAGCCTCAACGCCGCCTGCCTCTGGAACCTCCCCGTCCTCTTCGTCTGCGAGGACAACGGGCTGGCCGTGCACACGCCGAAGGAGGTGCGCCGGGGCTACGACGACCTCCCGGAGGTGGTGGCGCGCTACCGCTGCGGCGTCTTCCGGGACGACACCACGGACGTGGAGCGCATCCATGACCTGGCGGCCCAGGCCATCCGCTCCATCCTCACGGACCGGCGGCCCGCCTTCCTTCAGCTGCGGTACTACCGGTACCTGGAGCACGTGGGCGTCTTCGAGGACTTCAAGGCCGGGTATCGGGACCGCCTCGCCTTCGAGCGGTGGAAGGCCCATGACCCCCTCCGGCTCCAGCGGGATCGCCTCGTGGCGGCGGGCCGGGGCGCCCACCTCGAGGAGGTCGAGGCCCAGGTGCGGGAGCAGGTGCGCCTGAGCGTGGCCCGGGCCCTTGAAGCCCCCTTCCCCACCGCTTCCGCCATCTATGAGGACCTCTTCGCATGAGCCGGGAACTCACCTACTGCCAGGCCCTCAACGAGGCCATGCACCAGGAGATGCAGCGGGACGAAGGCGTCTTCGTCTACGGCATCGACGTGGCGGACCACAAGCGCACCTTCAACAGCCACGCGGGGCTCGTGGAGGCCTTCGGCCCCTCACGGTGCTTCAGCACCCCTCTCAGCGAAGACGCCATGACCGGGTTCGGGCTCGGCGCCGCGCTGAACGGGCTGCGGCCCATCCACGTCCACATGCGGGTGGACTTCTTCCTCCTCTGCATGAACCAGCTGGCGAACATGATCGCCTGCCAGCGCTACGCCACGGGCGGGAGGCTCGGCGCCCCCATGGTGATCCGCGCCATCATCGGTCGGGGCTGGGGTCAGTCCTTCCAGCACTCCAAGACCCTCCAGTCCTGGTTCGCCCACCTGCCGGGCGTGAAGGTCGTCATGCCCTCGACCCCGAAGGACGCCAAGGGGATGCTTGCGGCCGCCATCCGGAGCGATGATCCCGTGGTGAGCATCGAGCACCGGTGGCTCTACGACGCCGTGGGGGACGTTCCCGAAGCCGCCTACGAGACCCCCCTGGAGGGCGCTCAGGTCCTGCGGGCGGGATCCGACATCACCCTGCTCGCCACCTCCTGGATGAACGTCGAGGCCATGCAGGCCGCGGAGATCCTCCAGCGCCTCCACGGGGTCCAGGCTGAAGTCATCGACGCCCGGAGCATCTCCCGCTTCGATGCGGACACCGTCTGCGGGTCCGTGGCCCGCACCGGGCGCCTCCTCATCGCCGACAACGACTGGCTCTACTGCGGCTTCAGCGCCGAGGCGGCCACCCAGGTCTACGACCAGCTCCACGGCCAGCTCAAGGGCCCCATCCAGCGGGTGGGGCTCTCGGAGACCCACTGCCCCTGCACCCGCCCCCTGGAGAACGTCTTCTATCAGAACGCCATCCAGATCATCCGCAGCGTGGAGCGGCAACTGGGCCTCCCGGAGGCCGACCTCTCCGCGGAGCATTTCTACAGCTACGAGCACAAGTTCCGAGGCCCCTTCTAGGGCGGGAGTCCCCATGTTCTACCAAGGCAAGCGGGTGCTGGTGACCGGAGGCGCCGGGTTCGTGGGCACTCACCTCGTGAAGGCGCTGGTCGAGGCGGGGGCCCAGGTCCGGGCCACCACCCATGAGAAGGCGCCGGCCTTCCACCACCCCTCCGTCACCTACGTGCCCGCGGACCTCCTGAAGGCGGAGGACTGCGCCCGCATCTGCGAAGGCATGGACCTGGTGTTCCTCTGCGCCGCCAACACCAGCGGGGCGGCCGTCATGGAGCGCACCCCGCTCGTCCACCTCACCCCCAACGTGGTGATGAACGCCCAGATGCTGGAGGCCTCCTACGGGGCCGGCGTCTCGAAGGTGCTGTTCATCAGCAGCAACACGGTCTACCCCGTGAGCGACGCCCCCATGAAGGAGGCGGACGTCACGAACACCTTCTTCAGCAAGTACCACGTGGTGGCCTGGATGAAGCGCTTCACCGAGATCATGTGCGACATGTACAGCACCCGGATCGGGCGCCCCATGCCCTGCGTGGTGGTGCGCCCCGCCAACGCCTACGGCCCCCACGACAAGTTCGACCCCGCCAAGTCCCACGTGCTCCCGGCGCTCATCCGGAAGGTGGTGGACCGGCCCGACCCGCTGCCCGTGTGGGGTGATGGGATGGACCTCAAGGACTTCATCTACATCGAGGACCTCGTGGAGGGGCTCCTGCTCGCCATGGAGAAGCTGGATGGCACCCAGCCGGTGAACCTCGCCAGCGGCCAGGGGTACCGGCTCCGGGACCTCCTGCAGACCCTCCTGGACCTGGATGGCTTCCAGGACGCCCGCATCGCCTACGACACGACCCAGCCCACCATGATCCCGGTGCGCCTCATCGATCCCACCCTGGCCAGGGAGCTGCTCGGGTTCGAGGCGCGCACCCCCATCGAGGAGGGCCTGCGCCGCACCCTCGCCTGGTACCGGGCCCAGCTCGCCTGATCAGACCCGCCGGGCCCGGAGGATCATCCGCGCACTGCCTTCGGGGGTCGGCAGCCCATGGCGCAGCTCCCAGGTCTGCACCCCGAACCCCAGCCCCTCCAGGGTCGCCTGGAGCCAGGCCCGCTCGGGCATCCATCCGGCCTCCGGCTCCGGAGCCTCCGTGGGCCGGGCCCAGCTCCGGGCGGCGAGTCTCAAGGGCGGGCGCCCGCTCCCCACGGCCCCATCGGCCACGGGCCCTTCGAGGATCAGCTCCCCCGCGCAGGCGGAGGCGGCGAAGGCCAGGAGCCCCTCGGGGTCGAAGGCCTCATGGAGGATGTCCAGCAGGAAGACGTGGGAGAAGGCCGGCGCCTCCAGGGGCCGGAGCGTGCGGGGATCCCGCGTGCTCAGGGTCAACCCCGCCTCCGGCAGCAGCCCTTGCCCCGCCACGGGATGCCACCTGGCCAGGGGATCCCCAGAGGGGCCGGGGAACAGCACGGCCTCCACGCGCTGGGCCCCGCGGGCCAGGGCCTCCTGGGCCAGGAAGGCGTCCTTCCCCCCGAGGTCCAGCACGGTGGCCCCCGCCAGCGAATCAGGCAAGAGGCGTCGGATGTCGCCGGGAAGGGTGGGGAGCTCCCCAGGTGGCCGGTCGAATCGGGCGGCGGGCCAGGGCGGTTGGGTCCGCCCCGTCCAGGTCAGGAGGCGCTCCACCTGGAGGGCGGTGCCGTGCTCGGCGCGGTAGGCGGCACCCACCGCCTCCCGCTGGGCCCGGAGGCGGGTCCTGTCGGCGAGGCAGGCGGACGCGGCCTCCGCGATGGCCTCCGCCGTGGGCTCCGGATAGGCGGCCCCATGCTGGCCGTGCGCCGCGATCCAGTCGGCCATGGGGGTCCCCCCCGGCACCACGGCGGGAAGGCCGAAGTGCATGGCCTCGCTGAAGGTGCCTGAGAGGAGGGAGCGCCAGAAGGCGGGATCGTGGGTCATGAGCAGCCCGTCGAATCCCTGGAGGGTGCGGTAGTAGGTGGCTTCATCCAGCAGGCCCTCCAGCACGTGGAGGCGGGCCTCCGTCCGGGCCATGGCCTGGAGCTCGGTCAGCACCGGGCCATAGCCCAGGGCCTCGTAGGAACCGCTGAAGTGGAAGGTGAGGTGCAGCTCGGGGTGCCGGGGCAGGAGGATGCGGGCCAGGGCCGGCCAGAGGGGGATGCCCTTGTCGGAGCGGGCCCCACCCAGGGTGCCGAGGTGGAAGCCCTCCCGGGCCTCCGGGCCGACGGAGGCCGGCTCCGGGAGGCCGCAGACCGCCAGGGGCAGCGCGTGCACGGGGATGCCGCAGAGCCGGGAGAAGGCCCGGGCCTCCGGCTCCGAGGAGATCCCCCAGAGGACCCGCTCCCGCAGGAGCGGGGGCAGACCCTCGAAGGCGGCGCGGTGGATCCGGGCGTGCTCGCTGAGGACCTCCACCGAGCCTTCCGGGCCTTCCAGGAGCCCCGATGGCAGGTTGAAGTAGGTGGCGATCCGCAGGGAGGGATCCCGCTCGAGCAGGCGCTGGAACAGGGGGAAGAAGCCCTGGATCGCATTGGGCAGCAGGTTCACGAACAGCGTGTCCCCGGGCGCCACCGCCTCCACCGGGAAGGCCCGGAGGTCCCTCTCGACGAGGCGGTTGAAGGCCAGGGCGCTCTTCTGGCCCGCGGAGTCGACCCCCTCGAAGAGCTGCATGTAGGGGGAGGCGGAGAAGAGGGGCACGGCGGCATGGGGGGCCATCGAGGCCGGATCCACATCCTTGGGCAGGTAGAACACCGAGCGGAAGCCCCGCTCGGCGTAGGCCTGGGCCATGCTCTGGGCCAGGCCCGGGTGATGCCCCACGGCGTTGTAGGCCGCATCCAGGATGTGGACCTGGGGCTGACGGGTACCCGGGGGTGGACCCTCCCCGCTCCGGAAGAACTTGGTCCAGGGCCCGCGGGCCTGCGCTTCCAGCGCGGCCCGCTGGGCCTCCGGGCTTCCCGTCAGGAGGAGGCAGTCCCCCTGGAAGGCCTCTCCCAGCTGGGACTTCAGCGCCTCCGGAAGGACCCAGGTGACCCGGGCCTCCGGGAAGAGGGCGCGGATCTGCTGGTGGAGCGGCTGAAGCGAGGCCAGGCCCGAGGCGTCGAGGGTCCCGAAGCCGAACCGCAAGGTCGTGCTTCCAGGGTCGCCGGCGCGCACCAGCTGCACCGCCTCGGGGTTGAGGAGGCCCGCCAAGTCCAGGGCCCCGGCCCCACCGGGAATGCCCTGCGGCTCCGCCGGGACCACCAACCTGGGTTTCCGGGGGGCGCGGGCCAGGGCCTCCTCCCAGGCTTTGCGAAGCACCGCCTGGGGGACCGCCTGAGTGCAGGATCGGGTGGGGTAGGGGCAAGCACCCAGGCAGCCGTAGCAGTCCAGGGGCAGGGCCGCCATGACGGTCTCCGGTCCGGAGGGGTGGAAGCGGCCGAAGTGATCTCCCCCCACCACCACCAGCTGGGGGACCCCGGCAAGGGCGGCCAGCACCGAGGTGAGTCCTTCCCCGCCCGCGGCCAGGCGGACCCGGCGGAGGAAGGCCAAGGCCGCTGCAGGGCCTGAGCAGGTCACCACGCGGAGGCCCGAGGCCGGTTCCCCGGCCGCGTCGGCCATCCGGAGGTGGACCCCCTCCAGCCCCTCCTGATGAACCAGCTCGCCCATCAGGCGGGGGAACCCCTCGGGCACCCGGCCCGGGCCCATCCCGTGGAGCACCACGGTCCGGCCCGGCTCGAGCCCCTCCGATCGGAACAGCTCCCGCGCCTCCATCTCCGCTTCCGGCGGGGGCGTGGCGAAGCTCATCACCTCGGCCTCATCCCCCAGGGCCTTCAGGAGGGCCTGGAGACGATCCCGCTCGGGCGTGAGGGGGGATTCCAGGTCGAGCACCCGCTTCCAGCCGGGCCCGAACCCCAGGGAGTCCGTCGCGCCGCAGCGATCCCGCACCGCGGCCACCACCGGCCCATCCGGAAGACCCGGCCCCAGGGCCAAGGTGGGCCGCAGGCTCCGCACGCGCTCGGCCAGGGCCTCCACGTAGGCGGGCTCCCGGGCGGCACGCTCCGGATCGTAGCCCTCCACGTGCACCACCCAGGGGTTCGCGGCGTGCAGGCTCCGCAGGGACTCGGGGCAGACCGCCACCAGCGGCCGGCGGGGAAGGAGGGCCGGCAGCCGGGCCAGGGCCCCGAGGGCCGAGGCCGCGGAAGCCGCCTCCTCCGGGGCGATCCACAGCACGGCCCCCTGGGGGGTGGGGGCTTCGGCGGGCTCGGGGATCGCGGTCTTCTCGAGGCAGAACCAGCCGAAGGCATAGTCGCGGTCGGCATAGTGGATCGCCGGCGACTCGGCCTGGAAGTGCTGCTCCCCGCGGGCCTGCAGCCCATGGGCCCGGCCGTCCTGGAAGAAGGCCTTCAGCTCGGCTTCCGAGAAGATCCGCCAGGTGAGGTCGAAGATCATCATCCCTTCGGTGGAGATCTTCTGGGGCCAGTAGTCCACGGAGGCGATGAAGCGCCCCCCGGGCTTCAGCAGCCGGCTCACCTCCCGGAGGAGCGCCTCGGGCTCGAAGCCGTGTTCGATCACGGAGATGGCCGTGATCACGTCGAAGCTGGCATCCGGGAAACCGGTCTGGTGGAAGTTCCCCTCCACGTAGCGGATCCGATCCGCGTGGGGCATGAGCCGGATGCGGGGATTCAGGTCGATGCCGGAGAGGTTGGTGAAGCCCATGCGGTGCAGGATCGGGAGGATCTCGCAGGAGAAGGCCCCGAGGTCGAGCACCGCGGCCTCGGGGGGGTGGTGCTCCTCGATGCACTCGATGGTCTTGAGCACATCCCAGCTCTTGAGCGGGTCCCCGATGGGTCCGATGCCGGGCACGGCATGCTCGGGCCCGGTGAAGCTCAGGCCCCGTGCCTGGAGGCGGGCCCGGGCCGCATTCACCTGCGCCATGGTCTGGAGCACTTCCATGGCCACCCCGAGGGGTTCCGCCTCGGTGCCGGGCGCCACCCTGGGCTGGGGCACGACCCGATCCAGCGCCTCCTCCACCCCTTTGACGAAGGCGCCTTCGCTCCATTCATTCAGGTAGGGCACGAGGGGGGCGATCCCCGAGGCCATGATCTCCTTGAGGCTCCGATCGCCCAGGGTGATGGAGGGCTGGGCGCCGTGGATATGGCGGAACATCCCGCTCCGGTTCACCGCCACGGGCCGTCCCACCGCCATGGCCTTCTCCACGACGCTGCTGATGCCTTCCCGCTTGTGCTCGTCGTAGAGGAACACGTTCAGGCTGTTCTGGCTGAGGAAGAGCAGGAGCTCCTGCTTGCTCAGGAACCGGTGGTTCACCGCCGCCTCGATCCCGGGCTTGCGGATCTTGGACCGCACCGCTTCCAGCACCTCCTCGACGTTCGTGGGGACGATGTCGTTCTGCGGCAGGTGGAGGAGGATGCGGGCCCGGTCGAACTCCTCCTGGACCATCTCCACCAGCCGGCCGAAGCCCTTGTCCCGGAAGGGGAAGCCGAAGCTCCCGATGGTCGGGACCTCCGGAGGGGTCTCCAGGTTCATGTAGCTCGGGACCAGCCTCGGGATCTTCAGCGCCAACGGGTTCCGGGGGATCAGGGTGGGATCGGGGCAGAGGTGCGCGTCGAAGAGGGCCGCGTCCGCCGCATCCGCGGCCTCCTGGGTCACCTCGTGCATCACCCCCGCCTGGGGCATGGCCAGGCTGGCCGTGAGGGCCGGCGTGACCCAGGGCATGGTCGCGGGGTAGTGGTTGTAGAGGATCAGGTCCGGCCGGGTGCGGGCCACCGCCTTGCGGAAGGTGGCCTCGTCATCGCACTCCTCGTAGAGGCACTCGTAGCGGGTCGAGGTCCTCAGGGCCTCGGCCATGTCGCGCCCGTACTGGTGGATGCCGCACTGCTGGCGCACATGGTTCACCAGCAGCAGCCGCTTCCGGGAGGGGGTCGGGGTCGGCTCCAGGTGGACGGGCGCTTCGGTCCGCGCCGGGAGGAGGCCGAGGGCCGACAGCACCTCCTCGAAGCGCCGTGAGAACTGCCCCGAAGCCCAGTCCGTCCGCATGCGCATCACGCCCGGGAGGCTCTCCGCGATGGATTCCCTCAGGCTCCGGAACGGATAGGGCGTGAGGTAGGGATGGATGTGGCGGAAGGTCGGATTGGTGCCCACGGCCAGGGGGCGGGCCGCCGCGATGGCCTGGTCGGTGGTGGCCGAGAGGCCGGGCTGCACCCGGTTGTAGAGGAAGCAGTTGAGCGTGTTCTGGCGGCACCAGTCGATGAGGCCCCGCTCATCCAGGTACTCCCGCGTGAACTCGACCTCGATGCCCGGGCGCGCCACGGCGCGGCACAGCTCCTCCAGGTAGGCGGCGTAGGGGCGGCGCTGCAGGTTCAAGGTGCCCTGGTCGGCATAGGTGCCCGGAGGCACGTTGATCCGCACCCGGGCCCGGTCGAATTCCCGGCCCACCGCATCCACCACCAGCTCGAAGCCCTTGCCGGGCGTGGCGAAGCCGAAGGTCCCGATGGTGGGGATGTCCCGCTCATGGTGGGGCTCCAGCTGGTCCGGCAGCTCCAGGGGGCGGGGGAAGGGGAAGACCCGGGGATCCGGGTGCACGAGGCTGGGATCGAGGGGGAGGTAGGCGTCGAAGTCCTCCCGGGGGCAGAGGACGAAGGGGTCCCCCGGCGACACCTCCAGCACGAAGGTGAGCTTCAGCCCCGGCAGGCTCCGGAGGCTCTTCGTGTCCAGCCAGGCCAGGGTCGCGTGGTGGTAGTTGAAGAGGTAGAAGTCGTACACCCCCAGGGAGGGCTGGCTGGGGTCCAGCTCGAGGTAGTCGAGGGTGTAGCGGTCGGAGCCCTTGAGCCCTTCGTACATCATCCGCCCGGACTCGAAGATGCTGCACTGGGCCCGCGTGGGGTTGATGAAGACGCCTCTCGGTTTCGCCTCAGGCATGTCCCGCCTCCTTCATGGCCATTGGCTCCCCGAGGAGCCGACCCCGGCCTGGGCCCGCTCCAGCTCCGCATCCACCATCTCCGCCACCAGGGCCTCGAAGGGCACCTCGTCCCGCCAATCGATCACCTGCCCGGCCCGAGAGGGATCGCCCCTCAGGGGCCAGCCCGCGGGGCGCACCAGCGCCGGATCCACCACCAGGTGCCGATCCAGATCGAGCCCCACATGGCGGAAAGCGGCCTCCGCGAAGTCGCGCACGGTGTGGGTGGTGCCCGTCGCCAGCACGAGGTCCTCCGGGGCCTCCACCTGGAGCATCCGCCACATCCCCTCTACGAAGCTGCGGGCATGGCCCCAGTCCCGGGAGGCGGAGAGGTCCCCCAGGCGCAGCTCCCGGGCCTGCCCCAGCCGGATCCGGGCCGCGGCCTCAGCGATGCGTCGGGTCACGAAGCCCTCGCCCCGCCGGGCGCTCTCGTGGTTGAAGAGGATGGCCGAGCAGCCCCGCAGGCCCCGCTGCTCCCGATGCTGGCGGACCAGGTGGA
The DNA here is from genome assembly GCA_964627685.1 of uncultured Solibacteraceae bacterium. Classification (GTDB taxonomy): domain Bacteria; phylum Acidobacteriota; class Holophagae; order Holophagales; family Holophagaceae; genus JAFDVN01. The sequence goes on from CAZVKM010000009.1 coordinate 26,903, forward strand.
ACCCCGCGGCCTTGGCGATGGCGTAGGAGGTGCGGGGGTCCAGGCGGGTCCCCTCGTCCTGGGGCGGCGGAGCCTCGGGCCCGTACATCTCGCTGGACGCGGCGAAGAGGAAGCGGCCCCCCGACCCCCGGGCCAGGCCCTGCAGCAGGGCGTGCGTGGTGGTGAGCGCCCCCTCGAGGTTCGCGCAGGCTTCGGCTTCGGTGGCCTCCGGCTTCCGGGTGCCCGCCAGGTGGTAGCACTCCTGGGGGTCCACCTGCGCCACGAGGTCCCGGAGGCGCCTCCCATCCTCCAGGTCCACCGGGTGCAGGTGGAGGGATTCCAGGCAGTCGCTCACGCGCCAGAGGCGGGGGTCGCCAGGGGCGAGCCCGGGACGGCAGGTCCCATGGACCTCGTACCCCCGGGCCAACAGCAGCTCGGCCAGGAACGATCCGTCCTGGCCGGCGATGCCGATGATGAGGGCCCGCTTCATGGGGCCTCAGCCCGTGATGACGGCGATGTCCGGCAGAGGGAAAATCATGCCCACGCCCGCCGCGAGGGTCTCCTTCTCCCGCTCCAGGAACTCCTCCTGGAAATGCCAGGGGAGCACGAGGTAGTAGTCCGGCTTCATGGCCCGGCTGTCCGCCTCGCTCACGATGGGGATGTCCGTTCCGATGGTCCGGGCCCCGTACTTGTCGGGGTTCCGCTCCGCGGCGACCTCGATGAGGCGGTGGTCGATCCCGCACCACTGGAGGATGGTGTTCCCCTTGGTGGAGGCGCCGTAGATGTGGATGCGCTTCCCCTCCCGCTTGAAGCCTTTCAGGAGCGCCAGCAGTTTGTCCCGGTGGACGTTGATCCGCTCCTGGAAATGGCGGTACGGCTTGTCCGTGTCCAGCTCCAGGTCGAACTCCTGCTGCCGCACGGCCCGGATCTCCTGGACCCAGGCCTCCCGCCGGTGGGCCATGCTGCCCGCATGGGCCACGTAGCACCGGAGGCTGCCGCCATTGATGTCGTTCATGCCGATGCGCACCACCCGGAGGCCGGCCCGGGCCATGATCTTCTCGATCACGCCGAGGCTGTAGTATTCCAGGTGCTCGTGGCAGATGGTGTCGTAGGAGTTGAGCTCCAGCATGCGGGGCATGTAGCTCATCTCGAGGATCCAGATCCCATCCGGCGCCAGGGCCTCCCCGATGCGCCGGGCGAAGGCGACGGGGTCCTCCAGGTCATAGAACATGGCGATGGAGGTGATGATGTCCAGTTTCTGACCCTGGAGGTGGTGGGTGAGCACCGGTGAGGGGAAGAGGTCCTGCACCACCGTGATCCCATCCCCCACCTCCTGGGCCACATCGCTCGGGTCGATGCCGAAGCGGCGGATGCTGGGGGGGTAGGCCTTGAGCAAGGTCCCGTCATTGCAACCGATGTCCAGGACCGCCTGGGCCCGGTCCCCGACCATGCCGAGGGCCTCCCGGACGATGCCCTGGAGGTGGCCCCGCATGGTGGCGTTGGTGCCGCTCCGGTACCAGTACGCGCTGTAGAGGATCTCCGGCGGCACGCTGTGCTTCATCTGGAGCAGGCCGCAGGCCCCTTCCTCCCGGCCCGGATCGCAGCGCACCAGCTCGCAGGGGATCTGGCGGAGCGGTGGGTCCTCTTTGCCCGGCTTGTAGAAGGAACCCTGGAGGTACTGGCTCCCCAGGTCGATGACGGGGGTCAGGGCCCGGGATCCACAGATCCGACAGGTCTGGCGGGTGGTCAGGTGCATGCCTTCGCTCCACGGGATGGGAACGACCGAAGCAATACTATTGCCAATCCCCTCCCATCTGTTGGGATGATTCCTGCCTACCTCCCCCAACCCTGACACCGAGGCCGCCATGACCGTGAAAATCGAAGTCTCCTGGGGTGAGCTGATCGACAAGGTCACCATCCTGCAGATCAAGCTGGAGGAGATCTCCGATCCCACCAAGCGGGCCAACATCCAAAGGGAGCTCGAGGCCCTCACCCCGGCCCACACGGAGGCCCAGGCCCGGGACCCCCGGATCCCCGAGCTCACCGCCCAGCTGAAGGCACTGAACAAGGTGATCTGGGACAACGAGGACCGCCTGCGGGACCTGGAGCGGGAGAAGCGCTACGAGGCCGACTTCGTGGCCTGTGCCCGGACCGCCTACCGCACCAACGACCAGCGCTGCGCCGTGAAGCGGACCCTCAACGAGCTCCTCCAGAGCGAGCTCATGGAGGAGAAGTCCTACGCCAAGTACGACTGAGGGCTAGACGCGTCGCCCGAAGCTGCGCTCCAGATCCGCGAGGCTCAATTTCTTCACGATGGGGCGGCCGTGCGG
>CAZVKM010000009.1:29311-30861 GCA_964627685.1 uncultured Solibacteraceae bacterium
TCCGCGAGGCTCAATTTCTTCACGATGGGGCGGCCGTGCGGACACGTGTGGGGCACCTCGCAGGCGAGGAGGTCCTTCACGAGGCGCAGGGCCAGCTCGTCGGGCAGGCGGTGGTGCTTCTTGATGGCGGCGCGGCAGGCCAGCTCGGCGTTGAGGTCCCGGCGGAAGGTGTCGAGGTCGGGCTTGCCGCCAGCCTCCATGCGGGCGAGCAGGTCCTCCAGCAGCTGCCGGGGCTCACGGTCCGCCAGGAAGTCGGGCAGGGCCCGCACCACCACGGCGTCGGCGCCGAAGGCCTCGCACTCCACGCCCACGGCGTTGAGCTCCTCGAGGAAAGGACTGAGGCGGCTCAGGGCGGCAGGCCCCAGGGTCACCACCTGGGGCGGCAGGAGCGGCTGCAGGGCCGGCGCATGGCGGCGCAGGAAGAGGCGCTCGAAGAGCACCCGCTCGTGGGCCACGTGCTGGTCCACGATCCAGAGCTCGGGCTCCTTGTCCGTGGGCACCTCCACCAGCAGGTAGGTGTGCAGGAAGGCGCCCAGGTAGCGGGGGCCGCCCTCGGGATCCTCCGCGGCGCCCATGCGGGGGGCGGCCAGGTCATAGCTGCGGTCCAGGTCGGAGGCGCCGAAGGTCGCGCGCAGGCTCTGCCAGGCGGGCTCCGCGGAGGCGGATTCCCAGAGGCGCGGGTGGGCCGCGGCGGGCCGCCGGGCCTCCAGCTCGAACTCAGCCTCCTCGGGCTTGGGGGGCATCTCCAGCACCGAGGCCAGGTCGCCGCCCAGGGCGGCCCAGGCCTCCCGGGTGGCCCGGGCCACCCAGGGGAAGATTCGGTGGGACTCACGGAAGCGCACCTCGGCCTTGGTGGGGTGCACGTTCACATCCACCGCCTCGGGCGGAACTTCCAGGAAGAGCACCGCCGCCGGATAGGCGCCCTTGGCGAAGCGGCCCTCCCAGCCTTCGGACAGCGCCGCCAGCAACAGGCGATCCCGCACGGCGCGGCCGTTCACGAAGAGGTAGAGGTGGCTGCGGTCCCGGAAGCTGAGGGAGGGCGGGCTCAGGAAACCCTGCAGGACCCAGGGCGCCTCCCCATCCCGGAAGGGCACCAGCCCTCTGAACTTGTCGCCCAGCAGGGCGCCCAGGCGCTCGCCGGGGTGGGCCACGGGGGGCAGGATCAGCTCGCCGCCCCGATCGGGCCGCAGGGTCCAGTGCACCTCGGGGGTGGCCAGGATGAGCCGCGTGAGGGCGCCCCAGAGCTGAGCGTGCTCCGTGTCCGTGGACTTGAGGAAGCGGCGCCGGGCGGGAAGCTGGGCGAAGAGGTCCCGCACCGTCACCGTGGTGCCCTTGGACCGGGGCGCGGGCTCCGCCCCCTTGATGACGCCGAACTCGGAGCGCAGGCGGTGGCCCTCGCCCTCGGCCTCGGCACTGTGCAGCTCGAAGCGGGTCACGCTGGCGATGCTGGGCAGGGCCTCGCCCCGGAAGCCGAAGGAGCTGAGGTGTTGCAGGTCGTCCGCCGTGCGCACCTTGGAGGTGGCGTGGCGCTCCAGGGCCAGGAAGAGGTC
>CAZVKM010000010.1:0-3940 GCA_964627685.1 uncultured Solibacteraceae bacterium
GTAGGGGAAGCGGCCGCGGTCCTCCTTCTCCGTGAGGCGGCTGATCTCGGCGCCGAGCAGGATGAGGAAGAGCTCCCGGGTCATGAGCTGCACGCCATCGGGGTTGCCCAGCTCCGTGGTGAAGATGTTGAAGAGCTGCTTGAGGCTCAGGGAGCGGAGCACGGCGAAGCTGGCTTCCTGCCACTTGCGGGGCGGGTGCTGGAAGGAGCTGAGCAGGGGCTCCGGGAAGGGGCCTTCCAGGTAGAGGGCCGTGAACCCGAAGGGCTGGTCCTCCTGGTGCCGCTTGAGGGTGTGCCCGAAGCCGGGCAGCAGCAGGGCCAGGTCACCCCGGCGGATGACGCCCTCCTCCCGGTCCTCGGCGGTGAACACCCGCACGGCGGTGGTGGGCTGGATGAGGGTCCAGGCGTCCCGGCCGGCCATGGCGCGGGGCGGAACGGGGTCCTTCTTCAGGTGCACCAGCTTCAGGGGGCCACTGACGTGGATCTGGATGTTCTTTGAGTCCTGATCGTTCATGGTGATGGAATAAAAAGAGGGAACGACCCCTGCCACCGGATAGGTTGACAGGAAAATTTCCATCCTCCCCTGGTTTTTTTCGTAGGAACATCCACGGATCGGGACCTCCCGGTTCCCACCATCCTCAAGTCACGATGGGGCAGGGGTTTGCCCCGAGGGCGGCCAGCAGGGCCAGGCTCCCGGGGCCGCCCACGGCGCGCTCAAGCTGAGGCAGCACCCCGAGGATTCGGCCGGAGGCCTCCTGGACCCCCGCGACCCCGTTGCGCGACCCGGTCGGGTTCCAGGCCTCACCGATCTCCCCCTGGGGGCCGCAGGCCCGGAGCAGCACGGCCCCGGAGAGCTCCAGGTCCACGTGCGCCTCATCCTCCAGGGTGTAGGTCCCCCGGCGGGTGGCCACGGGCAGCTCCAGCAGCTGGCCGGCGGGCCAGGGGGTGGGGCCGCTCAGGGGGCGCTCGAGCCGGAAGCGCACCGGGCCGTGGAGGAGGCGATCCCCGGGGTTCCAGGCCAGCTGGCCTGGGAGGAGGTCGCAGGCGCAGAGGAAGGCGAAGCCCGCTCCGAGCCCGAGCACCCGCCGGCCCCGCTCCGCCTGGAGGGGGATCAGGCGGCCCAGGGGACTCTGGACCTGGGCTTTCAGCGCGTCGTCGTCGGGATCGCCCCCGGGCAGCAGCAGGAGGTCCAGGTCCTCGGGCAGCGCACGGGTCTCCGGGCCCAGGTCCACGGGCTCCCACCCGAGGCTCCGGCAGGCCCACGCCGCCTCGGGATGCCCGGTGGTCTCCGGAAAGCGGACCACGCCCACCTTCATGGGCGGTGGCTTCCTGAGGGGCGGCGGACGGAGGGGGCCATGGGATCGAGTGTAAAAGGGAAAGCCCCGGCCGATGGCCGGGGCTTTCGCGGTACGGGACCGATCAGAACCAGACCTGGAAGGCCACCACGACGCTATCGCTGCCCTTCTCGCCCGTCTCGGTGTAACCCAGCGTGGTATTGGGGGCGAGGTAGTTGTGGCTGCGGTTGATGTAGTTCACCTTGATGTTCGCCGCGCGGACGCTCTCGGGCTTGAAGGCGTAGGTGTAGCCCAGGGTGAACTCGTGGAACTTGGGCGTGTAGTCGGGGGCGCCGGCGATGGGCACGCCCGCCGCGGTCTCCTTGTAGGGGTTCCAGGCGGTGTACCACTTGTCGCCCTGGTTGTAGTTCATGAAGTCCCAGCGGGCGGCGAAGATGTGGTTGCCGGTCTTGTAGCTGCCCGTCATGAAGTAGCCCAGGTAGGCCTGGTCCAGGTGCTGGCGCTGGGCGGCAACCGCGGCCCCGGTGACGAGGGAGGCGAAGCGGCGGCCCAGCAGACCCTTGGCGGCTTCCACATCGAAGTGCCAGGGGCCGTTGTCGTAGTAGTAGTAGGCGCCGAGGTTGGAGGTCTTGTCCCGGTTGGCGAGCACGTCCGCGGCGGTGGGGGCGGCGCCGGCGAAGGTGCGGGCGGTGAGGGGGGTGCGGTTGTTGTAGGCCAGATCGGTCTCGCCCTGCAGGGTGTAGAGGCCGAAGCGGTGCATGGTGCCGAGGTTGAAGTCCACCCGAGCCACGAAATCCTTCTGGGCGTTGCCGTCATTGGAGCGGTCGGTGCCGTTGAAGGCGCCCACGATCACCTTGCCGCCGAAGGCCTTGTCGCCGAAGAGGTAGCCGGCGGTGATGCCACGGTCACGGCCGTCGCCGATGCGGCGGGAGAGCTGGGCACGATCCACGAAGATGAGATCGGGAGCCGCAATGTTGCAGGCCTCGAAGGTCTGGAGGGGCTTGAACTGGCCGACCTTCACCTCGAACTCGGCCGTGGGCTTGAGGGTGATGAAGGCGTCGTAGAGGTTCGGCGCGGCCTGGTTGGGGTCGAACATGACGTTGGCGCTCACCTGGTCGGTGATCTTCACCCCGGCGTAGATCTCGGACCGGCGGATCGAGAAGCCGCCATTGCTGAAGGGGCTCGGGGTCCCGGTGCCACCCAGGCCGTAGTAGGTCAGGGGCGCCGCGGGGGCGACGTTGTTGCGGGCGCTGCCATCCATGTTCTGGACGAACCAGCCGATGAGCAGGGCGTCGACCTTGACGTCCTGGGCCTGGGCGACGGTGGCCAGGGCCAGGGCGGACAGCGCGGTGGTGAGGCACTTCTTCATGATCCCCTCCAGGGAGGGTCGGCCGGGGGCCGACGGGTGGGAGATGCGTTGGTGCGTGGTTTCGGGCACCAAGGTACAGCGTGTGGGGCGAAGCGGTTGGGAAAACCGATAAACGGACTTTCCAATCCTTTTAATCAGTTCACAGTGAGCAAGGTCACAAGGCTAGGAAGATCCCGTGACTGCAACAAAAAGACCGGTCGCCGAGGCGACCGGTCCCGCTTCAACCCTTCCTTCCGGGAGGGGAGGTTGTGACTTAGAACGCCACCTGGAAGGCGGCGACCACGGTGTTGCCCCCCTGCTCAGAGGTCTGGTTGTTGACCGTGTAGGGGGCCAGGAAGTTCTTGCTGCGGGCGATGTAGTTGAGCTTGAAGTTGGCGGCCTTCACGCTCTCGGGCTTGAAGGCGTAGAGGTAGCCCACGGTGAGCTCGGTGTACTTGGGGGTGTAGTCCGCCACGCCGGTGCTGCCATTGGCGGCGGTGACGTTCACCTTGTAGGGGTTGGCGGCGGTGTACCACTTGTCGCCCTGGTTGTAGTTCATGCTGTCCCAGCGGGCCAGGAAGGTGTGGTTGCCCAGGGTGTAGGCCCCGGTGAGCACCAGGCCCATGAACTTCTGATCCAGGTGCTCCCGGGCGGCGGCGGTGGCGTTGTAGGTGGTCTGGTTCACGCCGGCGGCGGCGTTCACGAGGCTGGCGGTGGAGGCGAGGCCGTAGCCACGGCCCAGGGTGCCCGCGATGTACTCGGCCGAGAGGAGGACATCCGCAGTCTGGAAGACGTAGAAGGCCCCGAGGTGGCTGGTCTTGTCCTTGTTGCCCACCACGTCGAGGGCGGCGGGGGCCGGGGCGGCGCCGGTCCAGGTGCGGGACTGCAGGGGGCTGCTGTCCTTGTCGTTCAGGTTGGTCACGCCCTGGAGGGTGTAGAGGCCGAACTTGTGGTCCTTGACGGCCTGGAACTCGAGGCGGGCCACGAAGTCCTTTTGGGCGTTGGTGTCGTTCACCTTCACGTCGCCGTTGAAGGCGCCGAGCACCACCTTGCCCGCGAAGTCCTTGGGATCGCCGTAGCTGTAGAGGGCGGCCACGCCACGCTGACGCACGTCGCCGATGGTGCGGCCCATCTGGCTGCGCTCGATGGTGAGGAGCTCGGAGGAGCTGTTGAGGCCCTCGTAGGTCTGGAAGGCCTTCATCTGGCCAACCTTGAAGTCCAGGCCCACGCCCGTCTTGTAGGTGATGGTGGCGTCCTGGAGGATGGTACCGACGCTCGCGGCCAGCGGCACCGAGGCA